>JBCCLR010000059.1:0-18165 GCA_039026755.1 Pseudomonadota bacterium
AAAATCGCTTTCGTTATTCTCTACATCGGGCAATGGCTTACCGTCTGACCCGGGGAAAGCGGTTTGGGTGATAAACATATTGGGTTGATAGAGGTCACCCTTATGCGAGCCGTGCGCGTAGCCCATCATGCCATTTTCTTTGTCTACCTTCTCCATCGGCATCCAAAACGTGCAGCACTGGTCGCCTTCATGGTGGAAATAAGTCGCGTCTTGGTGGAAGGCGGTGCGTTGGCCAGAATTAGGCTGTTTCCAAAACAGCTGATCGCCATAGAAGCAAATCTGCTTTGACCCCATGAGCTGCGCTGCGATTTGGCCAAACGGCCCTTGTTGACCAAGCTGGTTCAAAGCCGGATAGTTGTAGCAATTAAAACTGCCTGCAGCGAATTTACCCTTTGACTTTGAAGCGTCCGCGTTTGGGTCTTCATTCAAAATTTTAAGGCCTTGCGCTTCGAGAGCTGGCGCAATATCTGAAAAACTCTGATTTGCAAGCCCGTTGGATGGGCTGTCCATAACCTCCATGAACACCTTTTCCATATGGCTCACCAGCTCGGTATCAAGAATGCCGCGCAGGTGCACAACGCCTTGCTCTTTATAGTCAAGAATTTCTTGTTCGGTAATGGGCCGAAGTTGGCCTGCGGCCATCAAATCTACTGACATCGTAACTCCCCTTTTCGATCTTTCTTTTATTAGCCATATGACTAATAGCTAATTATTAGCTGAGTGTCTAATTAATTGCAAGGCCCTATTTGAAGCGGGGTTCAGCAGCGATCATTTGCGCAGAGCGCTTTGGGCAGCTGCGCCATTTTTATCTTCACGGGAAAAAAGTATCGCGCTGCTGTAAGAATTTGTGATGCCGCGTCGTCTATCCCCGTGAAAACACCCTCTTAAGGAGAACCAAGATGATCGACGCAGACGAATGCACATGCGAAAACTGTGGCCCAAGCTGTGATTGCGCTGGCGCGCAGCCAAGTACTGGTGGCTGCTGCTGCTGCGGCGAGACATGCAGTTGTGAGGCTTGCAGCTGCGGCCCAACTTGTGGGTGCCCAAACACGCAAAAATAGCGTATGCAGTCCGCATGATAAATAGCGAAATCACCGCCCGTATCGAAACGGCCTTGCGTGCCAATAGCCACGCTTTGCGCGGCTACGTGCGGGCGCGCGCGCCGCTTTCTGACGTGGATGACATTTTGCAGATTGCTGCCATGCGGGCGGTTGAGAAAGCGAGCACGCTTCGCGATGCCGATCGTATCGTGCCGTGGCTGTATAGTATCCATCACACGGTCATCATCGACAGTGGGCGTAAAACCATGCGTGAACGGCGCCTTACAGACGCCTTGGCGGAAGAACAGTCGCTCTTCCCTGTCACCTCGGAAGCAACGACGGGGCCGCAGTGCGACTGTATCCTTTCTCAAGCGCGGCAGCTTAAAAGTACCTACGCGTCGATCCTTGATCTGGTTGATATAAGTGGTGCGTCCTTAAAAGAAGCCGCGCGCAGTCTTGGCATCACCGTCAACGCAGCCACGGTCCGGCTACACCGCGCCCGCGCGGCACTCAAACGCCACGTGCTGGATCATTGCGGCGTCACCAGCGTGCGCGAATGCGGCGATTGCCGCTGTACAGACGATGGCTGCTGCGCGGCCTAGCTAAGCTTTACATTCAGACGTAGTGCAGCGAAGGCGCGCTAGTGCGCAGCCTTCCGCCCGATGATCTTACGCATGATTTCTGGCGTGCCTCCGCCCACCATGGGGAAGTAACTGTCGCGTAAGTAGCGCTGAACCGGGTATTCATTCATCAGGCCCCAGCCGCCATAGATAGTCACTGCGTCGTGGCAGACTTCCCGCCCTTTCTCGCTGGCGATTAATTTGGCCATTGCTGCTTCAGTTGTGATATCTTCGCCGCGGTCGGCCATCTGCGCTGCATGATAGGTGTGCATTGCTGCGGTTTGGATGTTCGCATACATATCTACAAGCCGGAATTCTATAGCTTGGAAGGAGCCAATTTGCCGGCCGAATTGCTCGCGCTCTTGGCTATATTGCTTGGCCGCATCATAAGCCGCGCGCGCATTGCCGACCGCTAGGGCTGCCGTGAAAATACGGTCTACGGTAAGCGAGCGATAGGCATTGCGGAAGCCATTACCGGTCTCGCTGGAGAGCATATGATTGTCTGGCACGAACATATCATCAAAGGACAAGGCTGCGGTATCGGATGAACGGACCGACATCTTGTCGAGCTTTTGACTAACCGAAAAACCGTCAAAATCCGTATCAATAACAAATAGCTCTAACCCCTTGGCGCCCTGCGATAAATCAGTCGAGGCGACAATCGTAATAAAGTCGGCAACTGTTCCGTTGGACGTAAAAACCTTAGAGCCATTGATCACCCAGCCGCCATCGACTTTCGTAGCCTTCGTGCGTAAGGAGGCGGCATCGGAGCCCGCATTGGGCTCGGTAATAGCAAAAGCGCAGATTTTCTCGCCCTTTAATGCAGGCTGCATATATTCCTGCTTGAGATAGTCATTGCCCCACTCATAAATGGTGTGCGTGGCGGTCGAACCTTGCATGCAGATCCAGGCGGCAAAGCCCAAGGAGCCGCGCGCAATTTCTTCATTGAGAATAGAAAAACACAAATTGGGGTTTTCCAGCCCAATGCCGCCCTCACCTTCAGGGTACATCGTACCGATATAGCCAAGCTCACCCAGCTCTTTTGCCAACTCTCTTGGAAATTCCCCAGCAACATCAATTTCTTCGGCAACCGGGATGAGACGATTGTCGACCCATTTGGCGATATATTCGCGAAATTCTTCGGCTTCTTGAACGTTGGTTTGCATGTCTATCCCCCCAAAAAAACTATCCGGCTCGAACCTTATTCATTTTAAGGTCCAAAAACTCACGAAGCCGCTTTTTCGCTTCGCCATCATTTTCCGCAATTGCTGCCATCAGCATCTCTGTAAACAGCCCTGAATTGGCATCATTGTCGGCAATGCGCGGCAGTGCCTGAATAATCGCGAAATTTGATAGTTTCGAATTGGCGGCCACCTTCTCGGCAATCTCAATCGCCTTGGCCGTCCCTGCGCCATCGTCTACGAGATATTGCGTAAGACCTAAATGCGTATAGGCTTCTTGAGCCTTATAGACCCGGCCTGACAGCATCATATCCATGACATTGGCAACACCGATGAGGCGCGGCAGACGCACGGAACCGCCAGATCCCAAAAAGATGCCGCGCGTGCCTTCTGGCAACGCAAAGAACGCAGATTTCTCTGCAATGCGGATATGCGAAGAGGCCGCAACTTCAAGCCCGCCGCCAACCACAGCGCCGTGTAAGACTGAAATCACCGGTACACTACAATATTGAATGGTCGTGTTGAGCCGCTGGCCAATCATCGACGTGCCAAAGTCAACACCGACCGGCTCTTTCAGCTCATTGAGGTCAAGCCCCGCGCAGAAATGATCGCCCTCCCCGCGCAGCACAATGGCCAGCACGTCTTCCGGGATGGCTTCAAAAAACCGCTGCAGACCCAACACCAGTTCATCCGACAACGCATTGCGCTTTTCCGGCCGGTTGAGCGACAGAATAGCAATATCGCCCTTGCGCTCAACGGTGAGACAGCTCGGCAGGTCAATCGGCCACTGTGTCATATCAAATCCCCCCAGACATTTGCATTGGCCGCGCTTGCTCAGCTTGACCTTGTACGCTCAAGACGGCGATTAGCTGTTCATCACGCCATTTGGCCCACTCTTCAAATTCTGCGCCAGCGCCAAGCTCATCAGCAGCAGCAGCCAATTGATCTTTCAATTCATCCGTCACTGTCAGATCTGCGCCTGGCGCCCACCACTGTTCCATGGCTTTTCCGGCGTGGTCCAAAATACCGCGCATGCCGCCCGGCCCGCCTGCCAAGGCCACAGTGTGCAGCCCGCCCATGAGCAGCCAGCGCGGCGCCAGGCCATAGCGCACCGCAGCATCAATATCCTGCGGTGTTGCCACGCCATCCATGAGGCAACGAATGGCCTCGCGCACCAGCGCAAATTGCAGCCGGTTGACCATATGGCCCGAGCGCTCCTTGGCGATGGTCACGGGCTGTTTGCCAAGGCTGCTAGCAAAGTGCAGCGTGCGCTGTACGGTCTGTTTTGAAGTCTTCTCCCCCGGCACAATCTCAACCAGCGGGATGAGATGCGACGGATTGAACGGATGCATCACCAGCATGCGTTCAGGATGCGCGCATGCGCTTTGAATGTCCGTTGCTGCAATGCCGCCGGCGCTTGACAACAGCAGCGCATCCGGCGGTGCAGCAGCATCGGCTTTGGCGAAAACATCCTGCTTTAAGGCCAGGTCTTCCGGCACATTCTCGATGACCACGGCCACGTCTTCTACGGTCTCTTCAATGCTGCCAAAAAACTGAAGGCTGCCAAATGGCGGTGCATCTTGACGTGTTTGGCCCATTTGCTTCAGCGACGGCCAGCAGCCGCCAATCAGCGCTTTGGCCCGCTCGTCCGCGCCGGCAACGGGGTCGAACGCACGCACCTGTGCGCCTTGAGCCAATAGCAAAGCCGCCCATCCAGACCCAACCGAACCCATGCCAATGATGGCAACGCTGCTGCTAATTTCCGCCATCTATTTAAGATTTATGGCGTAGTTAAAGGCTGGACGCGCGGCGATGCGCGCGACGTATGCCTTCAGGTTTGGCGTTTCATCACCGAACGGCACCGAAAGATTAGCCATGAAGCACGCATGGCCGAGCATGATATCCGCGCCGGAGAAATTGCCGACGATATACTCTTTGCCTTCAAGCGCTTTATCGATCGGCAGCGTGGCTTTGCTGAGCAACTTCAGCGCCTTGCCAAGTGCGGCTTCGCTGCGCCGTTCAGGTGGCAGCAAAACGGTTTGTACGACAATCTCATTAATGGGCGGCATGATCATGCCTTCGACATAATGAAACCACTGCAGGTAGTAGGGAAATTCCGCTGCATCTACGGCCGGCTTTAACCCGCCGTTTTTGTGCCGCTCGAGAATATAATCGATGATTGCTCCGGACTCAAAAATCGTCACATCGCCATCTTCAAGCACCGGCACGCGGCCGAGCGGATGGCGTTTGCGATGCGCGTCAGACTTAAGGCCTTCTTTGGAGAATTCGAGTTTTACCAGCTCATAATCCAGCCCCAGCTCTTCCAGCAGCCAAACAACACGGCCCGAACGGGTTTTATGGGTAAAATAAAGCTTTAGCATGGTACTTTAGGACGCTTTTCTGTGTTCCATCGCAGGCAGCCGCGGCAAGCCCAGCATCTCCCGGGCTTCTGCAGGCGTTGCCGGCTCCATGCCCATATCGCGCACTTGCCGCACCAGCCGCTCAACCAGCTGAAGATTGTTGGCCAGCACGCCGCGCGAATAATAGATGTTGTCTTCCAAACCCACCCGCACATGGCCGCCGCAGATGAGCGAGCCCATGGCTGCGGGAATTTGCGCCGGGCCGACGCCGCTAACAGTAAACACAGAACCTTTGGGCAACTCATCGACCATGGCAACCAGGGTCTTCGGTGACCAGGGCATGGCGCCTTGAATGTTTTTATGGGCGCCCAGAACGAAATTGAAGATGTATGGCGGCTCATCGAGCCCTTCTTCAATAAGCCGGATCGGGTCGATCATTTGCGCAACGGAGAAACACTCCCATTCGGGCTTGATGCCGCGATCTTTCATGGCCTGCGCCAACTCGCGGCTACGCTGCAGCGAGGCGTTCATGACGATTGTGGTACCGTCAGGCAGATAGGTGTTGGCGCAAAAGGCATCATGCGTACAAATTTCAGCGCCCGCCTCAACGCCTTTGACGCGCTCGGCCCACAGCATTTCTACGTCGCCGGTATCAACCCCGCCTGCTGTAATGGGGCCCACCATTTCGCCGGTTGGGCCGCCGCCGGTTGAGTTGTTGATCACAATATCGCAGCCGGCGCGGATGCGTGCGTTGATATCGCGGTAAATTTCCGGTTCGCAGGTGGCCGTATCATCTGGCCGCCGCGCGTGGATTGCAACAACGCTGGCGCCAGCCTCGCAGCACTGGATCACGTCCTTTGCAATCTCCTCCGGCTGTGTCGGCAAGGCGGGATTTGCTTGCTTTGTGCCCACGCCCCCTGTCGGCGCGACCGTTATGATGACTTTTCCTTCAGGCATAAGCCTTTCCCCCTTCTAATGTAATCTTAGTGAACTGTAGGACGCGGCAGACCCAGGATCTCGCGCGCTTCGGCCGGTGTTGCCGGCTCTAAATTCATATCGTGCAGTTGCCGCACCAAGCGCTCCATAAGCTGAACATTAGTGGCAAGCTTACCGCGCTCATAATACATATTATCTTCAAGGCCGACGCGCACATGCCCGCCGCATAAGATCGCGCCCATGGCCGCGGGCACTTGCGCCGGGCCAATGCCGCTTACCGTAAACACCGAGCCCTTAGGCAACATGTCGACCATCAGCTGCAGCGTCTTCAGCGAAAACGGCAGCGCCCCTTGAAAGCCTTTATGTGCACCCAGCACAAAGTTAAAAATATAGGGCGGCTCGTCATAGCCTTCTTTGATGAGCGCAAGAGGGTCGGACATATGACCCAGACTAAAGCACTCCCATTCCGGCTTGATGCCGCGCTCTTTCATCATTCCGGCAAGCTCGCGGCAGGCATTGGGCGGCGTCGGCACAAAGACGTTTTTGCCGTTGAATTGACCAACAATGGTATGCGCATCGTGGGTGCAAATCTCTGCCCCGCCATCAACCCCTTTGATGCGCTGCTCCCACATGATTTCAAGGTCACCGCCGCCGACTTCGCGCACCATATCTCCGGTGACGCCGCCGCCGGTTGAATTGTTGATGATGATGTCGCACTTATCGCGAATGCGCGTGTTGATATCGCGGTAAACATCGGCATTGCAGGTGGCTTGATGATCCGGCCGCCGGGCATGCACCGCGACGACGCTCGCGCCAGCTTCGTAGCACTTAAACACATCATCGGCGATTTCATCGGGCTGCGTCGGCAGGGCGGGGTTCATCTCTTTTGACCCCATACCGCCGGTTGGCGCGATTGTGATGATAACCTTTCCGTCAGCCATGCTGCCCCCCTTCAAGCGCCGCTTTTAAAGGCGCTATATCACCGGCTGTCATGCGGCCGTCTTTTTCCACAAATAAGGCCCGCGTCTCGGTGCCTTTAAAGGCAAGACGGCCTGCAACATGGCCCTCGTAATTGACTTGAAATGCCCGGTCCCGCCACTCCACGGAAGCCATATCCACGCTCAGGGTGTCGCCTTCGGTCAGCGGGCTGCGGAATTGGCAGTCAGCATTCATTAATCCCGTGCCGCGCGCATTGAGCGCTTTACAGATCGCCTTATGGCCGCCTGCTGCGGCAGTGAGATAAGCGTGAAAGGTGCGATCAAGCCAGGCGAAGATGCGCGGGTAAAACACAATTCCAACCGGGTCACAATCACCAAAGCTAACGGCGTAGTCGGCGGTAAAAACGGGCGTTTGTACCGCTTCGCTGAGCTGATTGACCGCCGTCATGCCGCGTCCGCCTGCTTGTCTGGCGCGGCATCAGCAAAGGCCGGGAGCGCCTGGCAGACTTCATACACGCGTGCGACATGCGGCATGTTCGACATGTCAACGTTAAAGCGCAGCGCTGAAAATACCTGCGGCACTAGACAAATATCGGCCAGCCCCGGCGTCTCGCCAAAGCAAAATGTGCTGCCCTTGCCTTCGCGCGCAATCACAGCATCACAGGCGGCAAGGCCATCGCCCAGCCAGCGCTCTAGCCACGCATCTTTCGCTGCATCATCGAGCCCCAGCTCATGTTTGAGATACAGCAGGATCCGCAAATTCTGCAGCGGATGGATATCGCAGGCGATCATCTGCGCGAAAGCACGCACCTGCGCGCGCGCGTTTGGCGTAGTTGGGAGCAATGCCGGTTCCGGATGCGTTTCATCCAGCCACTCAATAATGGCCAGCGATTGGTTTAGCTGAAAGTCCCCTTCAGTGATCGACGGCACCAAACCCTGCGGGTTCATCGCTTTAAAGGACGGCGCATGTTGTTCGCCGCCATTACGGCGCAAGTGCACCGACGTAAAATCATGCTCAATGCCCTTGAGATTAAAGGCGATGCGGCAGCGATACGAGGCGGAGCTGCGGAAATATCCGTAGAAATGGATCATTCGGCATTACCAATGGTGAGTGAGATGGTGCCAACGCCATCAATGCCGCCAGTGATCTTATCACCGGCAGTAACCGGCCCCACGCCAGCCGGCGTCCCCGTCATGATCACGTCGCCAGGCGCCAAGTGGTAGAATTTGCTTAAATCGCTGACGATCTCATCGACTTTCCAGATCAGGTCTTCGAGATGTGCGTCCTGTTTGGTTTCACCGTTAACTGCAAGGTGAATGCGTTGCGGCCCAATGGCCGGAACCGCCTCTGCTTTGACGAGGGGTGCGAAAACACCGGACTGCTCAAAATCCTTCCCCAGATCCCATGGCCGGCCCTTTTCGCGGGCCACCAGCTGCAAGTCGCGCCGCGTCATATCAAGGCCGCAGCCATAACCGTAAATCGCGTCCATAGCGGCCGTTAAATCAGCCTGGAAAACCGGTTTGCCGATGGCAAGCACCAGCTCCATCTCATAGTGATAATTTCCAGTGCCTGGCGGATAGGCAATTGTTGACCCCGTTGCCAACGTCGCCGATGGCGTCTTACAGAAGTAAAACGGCGCTTCGCGATCCACCTCAACGCCCATTTCTGCCGCATGCGCCGCATAATTGCGGCCAACGCAAAAGATACGGTGCACCGGATAGGTCGCGCCTTCGCCTTCAACGGGAATGGAATAGACGTCGGGGACGTCAAACAAATATGCGCTCATCGCGGGCGTTCCTCATAATATCCGAGTTTTTCTTGAAGTGGTCGGTCATGCACCTTGATGAGGAAGGATTCTTCCGTCGCCAAATGCGAAATCTTTGAAAATACGGGAATGGAGAACGTGTCCTTCGGCCCCCAGTCAAACACGTCGCCATTGACGCTGGAGCGGCCCCGTCCGGAGATCACATGGACAGCGCCCGATGATGACCGCTGCGGCGGCTCAAACGTCGCGCCGGCGGCCAAGATGGCTGCCGTGAAGCCAATTGTCGGCAGCGCATCAGCGCCGGTTTCAGGGTTTACGTAATCGAGTTCAGCATAGCCTTTGTCAGAATATTTAATCATCTCGCGCAGCGCTTTCACGGTCCGCTCCCAGGGGTAGCGCACCATCGGGTAAGGCCGCGTTGCAGCGGCATGCTTACGCGTTGGCGCGAGACCAGACGCAAGATATTCCACCTGGCTGGCATCAGGCCGATTGCGCGGGCTTTGCAAATCACCCTCGCGCGCATAAGAGCCTTCAAGATAGTAAAATACCGGCAAGTCCAACGCGTCCAGCCACACCACAGGCTCCTCGCCATCATGACCATGCTCATGCCATTCACCGCCGGGCGTGAGAATGACATCACCCTCCTCCATCGGCAGCTTTTCCCCATCCACGGTGGTATAACCGCCCTTGCCTTCAACAACGATGCGCGCCGCAGACGGCGTGTGCACATGGTTTGGCGCTGTCTCCCCTGGCAATAACAATTGCATTCCTAAATAAATCGACGCTGTTGCTTGCATGGCGCCTACCCCGCGACCAGGGTCAGAAAACACCAAAACGCGGCGCTCGGCTTTTTCAACCGGCGTCAGCTCACCCGCCCGCATCAACAAAGGCCGCGTCTGCGCATAGCTCCAAAAGCCGGGCTTCGTCACTGGCACTGGAGCATCGTGCGGCAGCACGTTGCGCATCATCGGCCACAGCGGCGCAACACCAGCTGCATCCAGCTCATTACGATATTCCAGTGGTAGCTCTTCTAACGTACCAAGTGCCATAGCGTCGCTCTTTCGTGCCTATTCAGGTTCAATGGCGGGTGTTCAAGGCAGCAAAATCGCTGCCGCTTTGGGCCAGGTTTTGTAATAACGCAGGGGGCTGCCAAAATGCGGCATCATCATCAGCGGCATAGCGCTGCATGCGCTCCAGCAAGGCCGCTGCGCCAATCTCGTCAGCATAGTGCAGCGGGCCGCCCCGAAAGCGCGGGAAGCCATAGCCGAACAGATAGACGGCATCGACATCGACCGGGCGCAGCGCGATGCCTTCCTCAACCACGCGGGTCGCTTCGGCAATAATCGCCGTCAAAATGCGCTCGACGATCTCGCTGCTGGAAAACGCATGTTGCCTTGCTCCCATTTCGGTGCGCGCCTCTGACAGCATGGGCTCTATGGCGTCATTGGCGGTCTTTTTGCCGTCGTCATAGGTATAATAGCCAGCGCCCGTTTTGCGCCCGAGAAGGCCCGCAGCAAGCATTTTGCGCTCAAGCACCAATGGCGCAGTTTTGCCCTCACCAACGCGTGTGGCAAAGCTAATGTCAATACCCGCAAGGTCATTCACGGCAAACGGTCCAAGCGCGTAGCCAAACTCTTCCATAGCCTTATCAACGGCCTGCGGCGTGGCACCTTGCAGAACCAATTGATCAGCGGCATCGAGATAGCGGTGCAGGATGCGATTGCCGATAAAACCGTCACACACGCCAGAGCGCACTGGCGTTTTGCGCAATGTCTTGGCCAGCGCAAAACCAGTGGCAACCACTTCTGGCGCAGTCTGTTCGCCCACAACAACTTCAAGCAGCTTCATGACATGGGCGGGAGAGAAGAAGTGCAGGCCCAAAACATCCTGCGGGCGCGCAGTCGTTGCAGCGATTTCATTGACATCGAGACAGGATGTGTTCGTTGCCAGAATGGCGCCTGGCTTTGCTATGGTATCGAGGCTCTTAAATATCTTTTGCTTGACGTCCATGTCTTCAAAAACGGCTTCGACGATGATGTCTTGCTCTGCCAGCGCGCTGAGATCTGTGGCCGTCATCAGCGCCGTTTTAAGCAAATCATCGCGCGCGTCGCTGGTCAGCTTTCCGCGTTTCACCGCGCCTGCGAGATTAGCCGATATGGTTGCAACCGCGCGGTCAGCCGCCTCTTGGGACGTTTCCACAAGGGTGACGGGCAGACCATTCAGCAAGGCGGATGTGGCAATGCCTGACCCCATCGTGCCGCCGCCGATAATACCAAGCGTGCGCACCTGGCGCGGACTTTCTTTGGCTTCAGGAATTTTCCACACCGCACGCTCGGCAAAAAAGGCGTGAATAAAGGCCTGGCTTTGCGGCCCGTCCATGCACTCGGCAAACAGAGCGCGCTCGCAAGCAAAAGCTTGATCCACCGGCAGCGTTGCTGCAGTGATCGCTTCCACGGCTTTTTTAGGCGCGAGGAGACCCGGCGCATTTGCAGCCACCTTGGCCATCCAGTCCTCCGCAAGCTGCGGATTAGCCGCCAATGGCAGCTCTGAGGTTTTGTGCGGCTGCAAGAGACCCGCCCGCAAATCTTGGGCGGCGCTCAGGGCAATATCCTTTGGAGCGCCTTCCTCAATCCGGTCAATGAGGCCTATGTCGAGTGCTTTGTCTGCTGAGATCGGCCGGCCAGAGGTGATGAGCGTGTGGGCAGCCTCCCAGCCGATCAAATGCGGCGCGCGGATGCAGCCGCCAGCACCGGGCAACAGGCCAATACCCACTTCCGGCAAACCAAGTTTTGCATTTGGCGTGGCAACGCGGGCATGGCCAGCGAGGCCCATTTCCAGTCCACCACCCAAAGTCGTGCCATGCATCACCACAGCGATCGGCGTCTGCGACTGCTCAATGGCCATCGTGACATCCGGCGGCAATGGCTCTGATTGCGGTTTGCCAAACTCAGAGATATCCGCGCCAGCGCAAAAGCAGCGGCCCGCGCCATACAGCGCGATTGCTGAAATACTATCGTCGGCATCCAGTTCAGCGATTGCGGCGACAAGTGCTGTGCGCAGCGCTTCGCTCATGGCGTTGAGCGGCGGATTGTTAAGCGCGATCAGCGCCGTACCATCATGTTTTTCAATGCCGACAACGGACATTGCGTTTCCCCCCAGACTTATAAAACCTCAAACAACCCGGCAGCGCCCATCCCGCCACCAATACACATGGTTACAACAACATATTTGGCGCCGCGCCGCTGGCCCTCGATAAGCGCATGCCCGACCATGCGCGCGCCCGACATGCCATAAGGATGCCCGATGGCGACCGCACCGCCGTTGACATTCATCAGTGTATCAGGAATTCCCAGCGTGTCGCGGCAATAAATCACTTGCACGGCAAATGCTTCGTTCAGCTCCCACAAGCCAACGTCGTCGACTTTCAGGCCATGCGTTTTAAGCAGTTTCGGCACAGCGTAAACCGGCCCAATGCCCATTTCATCAGGCGCGCAGCCGGCCACTGCCATGCCGACATAGCGGCCCAGTGGCTCAAGTCCACGCTGCTCTGCGCGCTTGGCTTCGACGATCACCGCCGCCGAAGCACCATCAGAGAGCTGGCTGGAGTTGCCGGCGGTAATGCAGGCCCCCTGGCCAATCACCGTGCCGCCTTTAAAGACCGGATCGAGCGATTGCAGATTTTCAAGCGCTGTACCGGGCCGGTTGCATTCATCTTTATCCAGCGTAATCGCCTGCTCGGAAACCTCGCCAGTCTCGCGATCTTTGACCTGCATCACCGCGGAAATCGGCACAATCTCATCGGCGAATTTGCCGTTCGCTTGTGCTGCAGCAGTGCGCGCTTGGGACTGAACCGCATAGGCATCTTGCACATCGCGGCCAATTCCATAGCGCTGGGCTACAATTTCCGCAGTTTCAATCATCGGCATATAAAGCGCCGGGTGCGACGTCATCAAATCTCTATCAGGATAGACCTTCCAATCTTTGTTTTGCACAAGGCTAATGCTTTCACAGCCGCCCCCCACAACCACATCCATTCCATCCACGATGACTTGCTTTGCTGCGGTCGCGATGGCCATCAAACCACTCGCGCATTGCCGGTCCAGGGTTTGGCCAGAAACAGTTTCCGCAAGACCAGCTTTCAGTGCCACTTGGCGCGCTTGATTAAGGCTGGCGCAGCGCTCTTGAAAGGCGGTGCCCAGCACCACGTCTTCCACTTCATCCGGAGCAATGCCTGCGCGCGTCACCGCATGGGAAACCGCGTGCGCACCTAGGCTTTGTGGGCTGGTGCTGTTAAAAGCGCCTCTATATGCCTTACCGATCGGCGTTCGAGCCGTTGAGACGATTACTGCGTCGCGCATAAATCCATCCATATCGGCGCAAAAACACAGCGATCGTGAAGTTGACCTTCACGCGGTCTTACGCCCCCCTCAAAATCTACTCCATGTCCATATCACCAATATTTTTGTATAGAAACATATTTTTTTAATTTTTTTTTGCAGTCGTGCATATTTTAAGCTAGACAAGGGGCGTTCTGGGCATCACATTTAGAAGGTTGAGAGCCGACAAAATTTTGGGGGGGACTGATGTCAGCGCAAGCGCACGATACCATTAAGATTGAAGATCATGGCAATCATTTGGTTGTCGTGAGCGATAACCCGGTAAGCAAAAACGCGCTATCGCTAGCCTACCATGCTGCGCTGTTAGAGGCGATGGACACAGCGACGAAAGAACACCGGATTGCTGCCGTGATTTTGGTCGGTCGCAGCGGCTACTTCAGTGCTGGCGGTGATCTCAGCTTCATGCTGAAAAGCCTCAATGCGGAGATAGATGTCGCTAGCGAACAGGTCATTGCCGAGCTGCAGCAATGTGTCGAGGCGATCCGGGCCTGTCCGAAACCGGTCATCGCTGCAGTTGCAGGGGGCGCGGCAGGGGGCGGTTTTTCAATCGTCATGGCGTGCGATCTTATTGTGGCCGAGGCCGGTGCGACATTCATGCCTGCATACGCCAAAATCGGCTTCACGCCAGATGGTGGGCTGACCTCAACGCTGGCAAAATATCTACCGCACGCGCTGGCCAGTGAAATATGCCTGTTCGGCGCGCCAGTGGGCGCTGAAATTCTGCAGCACCACGGCCTTATTAACCGCATTGTTGATGCTGGCAATGCTGAACGCGAAGCCACAAAAATGGTGCACAAGCTGGCGCGCGGGTCGGTTGCGACGCAGGCGCGGATAAAGGCTCTTCTAGTGGCTGGGCGTAGCAATGATTTAGCCGATCAGCTGGCACTCGAACAGCGCACGTTGATCGACGTGCTGCAAACCCCTGTTGCTTTAGAAGGCATCAACGCTTTTATGGAAAAGCGCCGCCCCGATTTTGCAAAAGTCGAAGGCCGCAAGGCCGCCTCCTCCTAGGGTTTAGGCCAATACAATGACCGTTACCAACCGTCAGATTCAGCTCGTCTCACGGCCAGAAAAAGAGCCATGCCTGACCAATTTTGCGCTGGTTGAAGTGCCTATGCCCGAGCCGGACGATGGTGAGGTACTGCTTGAAAATCAGTATCTTTCGCTCGACCCTTATATGCGCGCGCGCATGTATGCCGGAGCAAATTATGCTGCCCCCACACCGCTCCACGCGCCGATGGTTGGCACGTCTGTGGCGCAGGTTATCAAAAGCCGAAGCGAGGCCTTTGCCGAAGGCGATTATGTAGTTGCGCGGGCCGGATGGCAGGAATTTGCTGTGAGTGATACCACTGCACTCAGACCTATAGACCCCAATATTGCGCCGGTGACGACGGCACTCAGTGTGCTTGGCTTGCCTGGGCACACGGCCTATGGCGCGCTGATGCGCTTTGGTCAGTTAAAACCGGGCGAAACGCTATTGGTGTCCGCCGCAGCCGGCGGGGTTGGGTCAGTCGCCGCGCAAATCGGGCGTATTTACGGTCTGCGCGTGGTGGGCATAGCGGGCGGGCCGGAAAAGTGCCGTTATCTGACCGAGACACTCGGGCTTGACGCGGCTGTTGACCGCCATGTTGGCGATCTTCCAGCCGCGCTGAGTGCCGCCTGCCCAGACGGCATAGATATCTATTTCGACAATGTTGCCGGAGATGTTGCCAAGGCCGTACTTGACTTGGCCAATGACTATGCCCGCTATCTGGTTTGTGGCACAATTTCGATAAACCGCGATCTGGGGTTTGCGCACGGCACAGATAGTTTGCAGGCCATATTGGCCACCGTTCTGGTCAAACGGCTTACGCTGCAGGGGTTTTTGTTTAGCGATTTCGCGGATATGACGCAGGCTTTCCAAAGCGATGTGAGCGGTTGGCTAAAATCGGGCGACATGGCCTACAAAGAACATGTCGTAGACGGCCTAGAGAACGCGCCAGCAGCCTTTTTGAGCCTCTTTACCGGCGGCAATTTTGGTAAACTGCTGGTCAGGCTATAGCGTGTTTAAAAGGGGGGACAGATGACGCGAACACAGGGCATTTCACCCATCATCGAGCAGCGCGGCGCTGTAAAGATCATTACCATCAATGCCCCGCCCTGGAACCTAATGTCCTTTGATTTCATGGATATTTTGGAAGCGGAAGTCGAGCAGATTGAGCAAGACGATGGCGTGCGCGCAGTGGTGCTGACCGGCGCTGATGAGGCGAACTTTTCCGCTGGCATGAACCTCAAAGAACTGATGTCAGGCGTTGAGGCACGCGGCGGTCAATTTGCAATTCTGGACCAACGGCTGCGCGTTATTTCTAAAATTGAAAATATGGGCAAGCCTTGGATCGCGACGTTGTTTGGCTATTGCTTGGGCGGCGGCCTAGAAGTGCCGCTGGGTTGCCACTTTCGCCTTGCCGCTGCAACTGGCGCACAGATTGGATTGCCGGAAATGGACCTGGGCTCAGTCCCCGCATGGGGCGGCAGCGCGCGGCTCGCACGCTGTATTGGCCGCGACCATGCACTCGATATGATTTTGCGTGCACGCAAAATCTCCGGTCCGGAAGCCAAAGAGATGGGGCTGGTGATGGAGGTTGTGCCCAATGAGCAGCTCAAAGCGCGGGCCATAGAGCTGGCGGAAGAATTGGCGGCCATGCCGCGCTTGGCAGTGAAAGCGATGATGGGCTGCATCGTCGGCCATGAAACCAAAACGCTCGAGCAGTCCATCGCCGACGAGCGCGCGGCTATTCATGCGACCTTCGACACATCAGACCGCCGGGAGGGCTTCAATGCGTTCGTTGAAAAGCGCAAGCCCATCTTTAACCAATAAGCTGGCGGCAAGGGGGACACTTTCATGACAATGCGGAGAATTGTGACAGGCATTCGCTCCGGCAAGTCCGTCGTTGTCTCTGACGCAGCCGTTAAGACGCATAACTTTGCCGCCATTCCAGGCGCCAGCCAAACCAATTTTTGGGGCACCGATGGCGCACCAAAAAATGTAGCAGCGGCGCACTGCATTGACATTAGATCCATATTGCCGCCCGCCAATGGCTCGCGCTTTATGATGATCGACATTCCACCCGATAGCACCATGATGTCAGCTGATTTCGACCCTGCTGCAGCGGCAGCTGAATATAAGGCTGAACTTGGTGATTTTGCCGACTGCTTTGAGCTTGAAAACCCCGGTATGCATACCACGCCGACGCTTGACTACGGGTTTGTGATTTCCGGAACGCCGGTGCTAGAGCTCGACGACGGCGAGACAGTGCCGCTCAAACCAGGCGATGTTGTAGTGCAATGTGCCACCCGCCACGCCTGGCGCAACCCCACAGATACCCCAGCACAAATGCTATTTGTCCTGCTTGGTGAGGCCCCTCATGCCCCCTAGTCCAAACCTGCAAACACTTGGCGATGTAGCAACTAGAAATGCCGCGCAATATGGCGGGAAGACAGCCTTTCAGGATGATTTTCGCGCCGTTAGCTTCGCGCAGTTTGCGCAGCGTTCCCAGGCGCTGCGTCAAGGCCTCCTGCACGTTGGCATAAAGCCCGGTGAGCGTGTGGCTTTTCTATCTAAAAACCGTATTGAGTGCCTTGAATTGTTCCTCGCATGCGAGGCTGGCATTATCATTGTTCCAATCAACTGGCGCCTGACGCCAGCGGATATTGCCCACGTCTTGGCCGACTGCGCGCCAAGCGCGATCGTGGTTGAGCCTGAGTTTGCCCTAGATATCGAGCCAATCCTCGCGACGCAGCCATCAATTCGTCACCGCTTTTGTATTGGCAGCAAGACCAGCCGTGGCTGGACAAACTATGAAAGTTTGATCAGCTGCACGGGCGAACCCATCCTCAACGATCAAGCACTCAGTGCCAATCATGCGGCGTGCATTGTTTACACCAGTGGCACAACAGGTCAGCCGAAGGGCGCTGTGCTGTCACATAGTGCGCTTTTAGCCAGCTGCGGGCGCATTGGCGATGAGATGCTGCAGCTTAGCGCGGATGATGTCACGCTGGTGGTGATGCCGCTGTTTCATGTCGGTGGGATGTGGTTCCATTGCTTTCCGAGTTTTGCCGCCGGCGCCTTCACACGCATTCAGCGCGCGTTTCGTCCGGATGATGCGCTAGATGCCATATCCGTGCATAAAGTGAGTAACGTTCATCTGGCGCCAACGATGCTCGCGGACATGCTGCATAGACCTGCTACACCCCAGGCTGCGCGCCACTTGAAAACGATATTCTATGCTGCATCGCCGATGCCGATGGCGACGCTAGCGAAAGCCAAAACACAGTTTGCAAACAGTGGCTTTGTGCAAAGCTATGGCTCGACCGAGGCCGGCACCGTGTGCTGGCTAAGCCAGGCGGACCACAGCCGAGACAGCAGCGATAAAGCGGCAATTCTTGGCTCCTGCGGGAGGCCTTTTGCGGGCGTTCAAATAGACGTGCGCGATGGCGCTGGCACAGCTTTGCCCATTGGCGCAGTGGGCGAAATCTATGTCAAATCAACCGGCACGATGCAGCGCTATTGGAACAATCAAGTGGCAACCGCGCGAACCAAGATCAATGGCTGGGTCGCTACGGGCGACCTGGGTCGCCAAGACCAAGCGGGCTACCTGACCATCATCGACAGAAAAAATGATATGATCATCTCCGGTGGGGAGAATATCTATCCCGCTGAGGTCGAAGAGGTTTTAAACTCCATGCCAGGCGTGGCGCAGGCGGCTGTGTTTGGTGCGCCCGACGACCGCTGGGTCGAGCGTGTCGTCAGCTGCATTGTACCCGAAGCGGGTGCCAGCCTTACTGAACAAGGCACCATAAACTACGTCAAACGCCGCTTGGCGCGCTACAAATGCCCTAAGGAAGTTCACGTTTTGACTGAGCTGCCGCGGAACGCAGCCGGCAAGGT
>JBCCLR010000060.1:0-18025 GCA_039026755.1 Pseudomonadota bacterium
GAGCCACCCATAAAAATGGCGCGCGGAGATGCCATGGGTCAGCTTGATAAAGCAGCGCACAGATTATCTGGGACCCTTCACGTCGGCGGGCAAGAACACTTTTATCTGGAAGGCCAGGCAGCGCTTGCGACCCCGGGCGAAGATGAAGATGTCACGGTTTACTGCTCCAGCCAGCACCCCACAGAAATCCAGCATAAAGTCGCTGATGTTTTGGGCGTTGACTATCACGCGGTAACAGTTGAAGTGCGCCGCATGGGCGGCGGTTTTGGCGGCAAAGAAACCAATGGCAACCTGCCTGCCGCGGTGGCCGCGGTTGTTGCCAAGGCGACCGGCAAACCAGCCAAAGTGCGTTATGACCGTGATGATGATATGATCATGACCGGCAAGCGCCACGCCTTTCGTATCGCGTATGATGTGGCGTTTGAAGACGATGGCCGTATTCATGCCATCGCATTTACACAGGCGTCTAACTGTGGCTGGTCAATGGATTTATCCGCCGCCATTAGTGACCGCGCGATGTTCCATGCTGACAACGCGTACTACCTGCCGCATGTGGATATCACGTCTTACCGCTGCCGCACAAATACGGTCTCGAATACGGCTTTTCGCGGCTTTGGCGGGCCGCAGGGACTGGTCGGCATCGAGCGCGTGATCGATGAGATTGCTTCCACGTTGGGCAAAGACCCGCTGGACGTGCGCAAAGCCAATTTCTATGCGCCCATCGATAGCAAAACCGGGGCGCCGCCGACGGAGCGCAACATCACGCCATATCATATGGCGGTCGAAGATTGCGTGATTGAGGAGCTGTTTCGCGAGCTGGAAATCACCAGTGACTACGCCGCGCGGCGTAGTGAGATTGCTGATTGGAATGCGCACTCGCCCATCTTAAAGCGCGGCCTAGCCATGACGCCGGTGAAATTTGGCATTTCTTTTACCGCAACGCACCTCAATCAGGCTGCAGCTTTGGTGCACGTTTATGCGGATGGGTCCATCCACCTCAATCATGGCGGCACAGAAATGGGGCAGGGCCTGTTTATGAAGGTGGCGCAGGTTGTTGCTGATGCCTTTGGCGTTCCCATAGAGAAGATCAAAATAACGGCGACCAATACCGGAAAGTCGCCCAACACGTCTCCAACAGCTGCATCGTCCGGGACGGACTTAAACGGTATGGCCGCATTGAATGCGGCTGAGAAAATTAGAGCTCGTTTGGCCGCTTTTTATGCTCAAGAGGTTGGCTGCCTCGCTGAAGCTGTGACCTTTGCAGGGGGCCATGTGCATGCGCCAGGCCACTCTATGGCCTTCAAGGATTTGGCGAAAAAAGCCTATATGGCGCGGATTTCCTTATCCGCGAACGGGTTTTATAAAACGCCCAAAATTGCATGGAACTGGCAAACCGGTCGTGGCCGGCCCTTCTACTATTTTGCGTATGGGGCCGCAGTCTCTGAAGTGGTTATTGACACGTTGACCGGCGAATATCGCGTATTGCGAGCCGACATACTGCATGACGTGGGCCGGTCCATCAATCCAGCGATGGATTTGGGCCAAGTGGAGGGCGGTTTCATTCAAGGCATGGGCTGGTTGACCACCGAAGAACTCTGGTGGGATGATCAAGGCACACTGCGCACGCACGCGCCCTCGACCTATAAAATTCCGACCGCTGGGGATCGACCATCCGATTTGCGCGTCGCGCTGTGGGACAAAGGCATCAATCAGGAAAAAACCGTGTTCCGGTCTAAAGCGGTGGGTGAGCCGCCATTGATGCTTGGCGTTTCGGTTTTTATGGCGCTGTCTGACGCTGTTGCCCAAGCCGGCGACAATCGAAAATACCCAGCGCTCAACTGCCCAGCCACCCCTGAAGAAGTGCTGCGCGGCGTTCAGCGCGTCACCGGCTAGGCTGGCACGATGTCAACGAGGCAGGCGTTTTTAGCCGCGCTTGACGTGCAGACACCGCTTGCGCGTGTGACCGTGATAAAGGCGGAGGGCTCAACGCCGCGTGAAGCTGGCGCAGATATGCTCATTACCGCAAGCGATTTTGTCGGTACAATTGGCGGCGGTACGCTTGAATTTGATGTGATTGATGCCGCTCGCAAACTGCTGACTGAAACGGAGGAGATAGCGTGGCTACGGCAGGTCCGCGACTATCCGCTTGGGCCGTCGCTAAACCAGTGTTGTGGCGGTTTTGTCAGCGTACTTGTAGAGCGCTTTACGCCAACCGAACGCGAGCGCGTGGGCCAAAGCGTGACGGGCCTAAATCGCCTTGCACGCCCAGTAATATCAGGCACTGAGCCGATCCGAGTGGGTATGGATATCGCCGCGCCGGATCATGTGATCAGCAAGTTCGACACAGCAGATTTTGCCGCCATAAAAGACCAGGATGAAACCTGGATCATAGATCGGCAACTGCAGCCAGATTTTGCGCTTTATCTCTATGGTGCGGGACATGTAGGGCGGCAATTGGTGCGTATTTTGGCTGACGCAAATGTTGAGATCGTCTGGATTGACATAGACGCCAAGCGGTTTCCTGAAGCCATTCCACCAAATGCGCAGCGTGTTCCCGCTCAAGAGCCTTGGCGCATGGCTGCGCATGCACCGGAAGATGCATATCATTTGGTGATGACCCATTCGCATGCGCTTGACCTCGATATCTGTAACGCCGTTTTGCAGCGCGGCGCATTCGGGTTTTTAGGGCTGATTGGCTCAAAAACCAAAAAGGCGCGCATGGTTAAACGGCTACGCGCGTTGGGCGTAGCTGAAGATAGCCTTGGCCGCATGGTGTGCCCAATTGGCATCGACGGGATCACTGGCAAAGACCCAGCCATCATCGCTGTATCTACTGCAGCGCAGCTTATGCAAGTGGCGAGCAAACCAGCATGACCGCCGCGCAAAGAATTCTGCGTGGTCATGTGCTGAGCTTTCATGGAGACCCTTTTGCCGGCCCAGTAGAAGAGGTGCTCACTTCAATTGAGGACGGGGCTATCGCTATCGAAGGCGGCCAGATCATAGCGGTTGGCCAAGCGTGCGATATTATTGGGCAGGGGGCTGCCGCGCCGAGTGATGATCATCGCGGCAAGTTCCTCATGCCGGGATTTGTCGATACCCACGTCCACTACCCGCAAGTGGATATCATCGGCGCGGTTAATACCGGTCTCGCCGATTGGCTGGAGCGCTATACGTTTCCGGCTGAGATGGCCTTTTCCGTTGAAGACCATGCGCGCAGCGCTGCCCGCTTCATGCTCGACCGTCTCATGGCGGGCGGTGTGACGACGGCGGCGGTCTACTCCACAGTGCATGAGCGCGCTGCAGACATCTTTTTCGAAGAATCAGCCAAAGATGATCTTTTGATGGTTTGCGGAAAAGTCTGTATGGACCGCAATGCGCCAGACGCCCTGCTGGACACCCCGCAACACGCCTATGACGCGTCAAAAGCACTGATTGAGCGCTGGCATGGAAGCGGTCGGGCGCACTATGCCGTCACGCCGCGCTTTGCAATTACATCCACGGCTGAACAACTTGAAGCGATTGGTGCATTGTGGGCGGAATACCCAGACCTTGTGATGCAGACCCATCTTAGTGAGCAGCGTACGGAGATCGAAACGGTTCTATCGCTGTTTCGCGATGCGCAGGATTATCTGAGCGTTTATGAGCGCTTCGGCCTGGTCGGACCTGGTGCGGTATTTGGCCATGCGATCCACCTGTCTCAAAGCGAACGCCAGCGTATGCAAGAGCGCGGCGCGGCGGTGGCGCATTGCCCGACATCTAATGAGTTTTTATCATCGGGCGCATTCAATTTGGCGGCAACGCGCGCGGATGCACCAGATTTGGCGATTGGGCTTGCCAGCGATGTCGGCGGCGGGACAAGTCTTTCAATGTTTGAAACTATGCGCGGCGCCTATCGGGCGGCGCTGCGCAATGGAACGCAAGTAACACCGCTAGAAATGCTCTATCTTGCGACCGCTGGCGGCGCGAAGGTCTTGGGCCTTGACGGAAAAATTGGCCAGATTGCGCCGCACAAGGACGCGGATATCATCGTAATTGACCCCAAAGCGACGCCAGACTTAGCGCGTTTGACGGGCGCGGCGGAAACGCTTGAAGCCAGTCTCATGGCGCTCATTATGTTGGGCGATGATCGCGCTGTGTCGGCGGTTTATGTGTCAGGCGAGCGTGCGCGCGCTGAAACGGTCCAATAACGCCGGCTTGTCTGCCATCTGCGCGGCCGGTTGACCTTTTAGGTTGGCGCGTAGGTCGACAATAAAGGCGGTTGTCTTTGCCGGCTGCGGCGAACGCGGCGGCATAACGGCGCTTATTGTTTGGCCTTCCGGCGCGTAGTCCAACAGCGCTGGCGCAAGAGTGCTTGCCACGAGCGGCGCATACACGTCCCAAATGGACGCCATAATCAGGCCATGGCCTGCAAGTGCCCAACGCAGCAGTGTATCGGAACAATTGCTGTCCAGCGTGCCCGAGACCATCAGATTTTTGTTGTCACCGCCAGCGTGCTGAAAGCGCCAGAAATAGCGTTTGGAGCCGGGAAAGCGCAGCATCAAGCAGTTATGTTGGCTTAGTGCATCTGGGGTTTGCGGCACTCCGGCGCGCTCGAAATACGCAGGTGCGCCGCACACGATTTGCATGTCGTTGGCGAGTGACACGCACATCAGGCGCGATGGCTCTAACGGGCCGGTGCGCACGGCGATGTCAATGCCTTCATCAATCACATTCACCAATGCATCGGTGATTTGCAGGCGCACCTCTACATCGGCGTGGCTGGTTTGAAAGGAGGCTGCAAACGGGGCAACAATCGAGCGGCCAATGGTGGTTGGCGCAGAGATGGTCAAGGGGCCGCTCGGTTGCGCGGCAAGCGCGCCAAGGCGCCGGTCTAATACCGCCTCTTCGGCCAAGACCTGCTGGCAAAACTCGTAATAAACGCGCCCTTCTTGTGTCATCGAGACAGCGCGCGTGTTGCGCACCAGCAGTTTATGGCCCAGCCGTTGTTCAAGCTTGGCGATTCGGCTCGAGACCACAGCCGTTGACATGCGCAGCTCGCGCCCAGCAGCGGTTAAGCCCTTGCGGTCAACAACACGAACAAACAGGGCATGATCAGATACGGGGTGCATCTACCCGCATTATCAAAATTTATTTGAAAAAGCTACGGGTGCTGACTTGAGCGCGCAGCCTATCGCCCTTCAAGGGCTTCAATCCATTGACCGAGCTTGAGGCGCTCTTCGTCAGTGATTTCTGACGCATTGCCCGGCGGCATGATATCGGCGGTAATCGCTTGCGCCTTGATTTGCGGGGCATAGCGCATGATTTGCGCATGCGTCTCCAAGATGACACCGGCAGGCGCCACGTCGACCCAGTCCGTTGGCCGCGATGCATGGCACACCGCGCAGCGCGTATTGACGATTTGCACAATCTCCATGTCCGCTGCGCTCAGTGTTGGCTGCGCGTCGAGCTTTGCCTCTAAAGCTGCTTCCGTCTCCGCAGGGCGCCACGCCACAAAGATCATTAAACACAACATGATAAGACTTGCTGCGGGCCATTGCCATCGAACACCCAGGCCGCGCACACCGCGGTCATAGGCGTTAAAATATTCCCGCACAATAGCGCCAATGGGCAAAATAAATGCAATCACCAGCCAGCCCATCGGGTGGCCATAGGTCATGGGATAATGGCTCGAAATCATCATGAAGATAACGGGCAAGGTGAGATAATTGTTATGCGTGGAGCGGAGTTTGGCAATCTGCCCGTATTTCGGGTCTGGCGTGCGTCCGGCAAGCAAGTCTGCCACCACCACCCGCTGATTGGGAATAATCACGAAGAACACATTGCCGGTCATCGCCGTCGCAATCATTGCGCCGACGTGTAAATACGCCGCGCGCGATGCGAACAGGTCATTGAGCGCATAGGACGCCGCGACAATCAGCGCAAACAGTACTGCAAACATGGCGATTTGACTGTCTTTTAGAGGTGATTTGCAAAGCAAATCATAGACAATCCATGCCAGGACCAAGCTGCCGATGGAGAGGCCAATGGCCATCGGTTTTGTGATGTCGTTCACGCCTGGATCGATGAGATAAATTTCGGCTTGCCAGTAGTACAGCACACACAGGAGCGCAAAACCGGTAATCCAGGTCAGGTAGGATTCCCACTTAAACCAATGCAAGTCGCCCGGCATTTCGTCGGGCGCGACCATATATTTTTGGATGTGATAGAAGCCACCGCCATGCACTTGCCAGGTCTCGCCTTTGACGCCCGCTGGCTGGCCCTCACGCCGCCGCAAGCTGTAATCTAGGGCCATGAAATAGAAAGATGAGCCGATCCAACTGATGCCCGCAATAATATGCGCCCAGCGAAACACCAGGCTCGCCCATGCATCCCATTGCCCAATGTTGAGTAAAAAATCCAAGGTGCGCTCTTCTACGGTCTCTATGGATGATCAATAACGTTGTGTCGCAGGCTAGCGCGGCTTGGCAAGAGATGGGATGAATTTTTGAACGACTGTCCGTCAAAAAAAATTTAATTCTCCGACCGGGGTCTAAAAGTGCACGATGTGCCCACTGAACAAGAGGCTGAAATTTTGCGGGACCTGATTGGATATGGCATGCAGGCACCGCGCGTTCGCTGGCCGGGCGGAGCGCGCGTGGCTGTGCAGTTCGTGCTAAATTATGAAGAAGGCGGCGAACGTTGTATTCTCGACGGCGACGGTGAATCTGAGGCATTTTTATCTGAGATTATCGGCGCGCAGCCGTTTGACCGGGCGCGCCATATGTCTATGGAATCGATTTATGAATATGGCGCGCGCGTTGGCGTGTGGCGCATCTTAGACCTGTTCCGAAGCCGGCAGATCCCGCTCACTGTCTTCGCTGTCGCCGTCGCGGCGCAAAAAAACCCGGCAGTCATCGAACAGGCGCTCAAAGATGGCCATGAAATTGCCAGCCACGGTCTGCGCTGGATTGACTATAAAGACGTGCCGGCAGCGGTTGAAAAAGCCCATCTTGAAGAAGCCATGGATATTTTGACCGGCCTGTGCGGCATGGCGCCGAAGGGGTGGTATACGGGCCGAACCAGTGCCAATACACGCGATATTGTATGCGCGCATGGCGGTTTTGTTTATGACGCCGATGATTATTCTGATGACCTGCCATTTTGGAGTGCGGTAACAGACGCACCGCACCTCATCGTCCCTTATACGCTTGATGCCAACGATATGCGTTTTGCAACAGCGCAGGGCTTTAACTGCGGGCAAGATTTTGAGCGCTATCTGACGGATGCATTTGAAACGCTGTATCGGGAAGGCGAAACAGCACCAAAAATGATGTCAATCGGCTTGCATTGCCGCCTCATTGGTCGGCCTGGGCGCTTTGAAGCACTAAGACGCTTTGTGGACCATGTTCTGGCCCGCGATAGCGTGTGGATTTGCCGGCGCATTGATATCGCTGAGCACTGGCGCGCGCATCATCCGGTGAGCGCGTCATGACGCCGCTGAATGCCCCAGAAAATGTGAGTGCTTTTGTAGATATGTTTGGCGGTGTGTATGAGCATTCGCCCTGGGTGGCTGAGCGTTATTTTATCACGCATGGCGGCGGCGTAAGGCGTTTGCACGAGGTGGCAGCTGGCTTTGCCGCTGTCGTTGATGATGCTGGCCATGCGCAGCAGCTAGAGTTGCTGCGCGCGCATCCTGATTTGGCGGGCCGGCTGGCAATGAGTGGCGGATTGACCACCGCATCAACGGCTGAGCAAAGCAGCGCCGGGCTAAACGCCTGCACACCAGAAGAGTTTGCCGAGTTTCAATCGCTTAATGCGCGCTATGTTGAGTGCAATGGATTTCCGTTCATTCTGGCGGTCTCCGGCCTCAACAGAGCGCAGATTTTAGAGAATTTTCGCGCCCGCATTGACAACGCGCGTGACATGGAATTTCAAACTGCGCTCACACAGGTCCATAAAATTGCACGCATTCGCTTACAGGCCCTTATTTAGGATTACATGCCCATGACCCGTGTCGATGTCGAGCCTCCCTTGTTTACACGAAAGTACATGAACGTTGCGTCGCCGCGCTATGGCACCGCGGTAATCGAGGCCTCGGACGAATTTTTTGCTGACAAAGCGCGCCTCATAAAGGACGCAGAACCGGTCTATATTCCTGGCAAATACGACGATCACGGGAAATGGATGGACGGCTGGGAAAGCCGCCGCCGGCGCGGCCGCGGCCATGACTGGTGCATCATCGAACTTGGCGTCAAAAGCCAAATTTTTGGAGTTGAGATCGACACCACCCATTTTACCGGCAACTACCCGCCCGGTGCGTCCATTGATGGCTGCGCGGATGCGGCGCGCGCGGATGAGCCAGATGCTTGGGTTTCGTTATTGCCCACGGTTGACCTGGCGGGGGATCGGCGGCATTTTTTTGCCATTGAAAACGATGCGGCGTGGGCGCTTATACGGCTGAATATCTATCCTGACGGCGGCGTTGCGCGGCTCCGGCTTTTTGGCAAAGCCCGCCCTGATTGGCCTGCCGACACAGGAGAGCTGATTGAATTGTCCGCGCTTCGAAATGGCGGACGTATTGTGCGCTACAATGATGCCCATTTTGGCGATGTGCAAGCGCTGCTCGCACCCGGCCGCGGCGTCACCATGGGCGATGGCTGGGAGACCCGGCGCCGGCGCGAGCCGGGAAATGATTGGATCATCATTGCCCTCGGCGCGCCTGGAGTTATACATGACGTGGAAATCGACACGGCTCATTTTAAAGGTAATTTTCCGCAAAGCGCATCGCTACAAGCAGCCTATGTTACGGGCGAGACCAGCGCCGACATTGCAACCAGCGCGCTGTTTTGGGACGAGCTTTTGCCAAACCAACCGTTATCGGCGGACGCGGTGCATCGCTTTTCGCTTGATAAGATGCTGTTTGATACGCCCGTTACTCATGTGAAGCTTAATATTTTCCCAGATGGCGGGATCAGCCGCTTGCGGGTGTTTGGGCGACGTGCTGAATGAGCGGGGAGCCTCTTTCCCTGCCCATTGAGCCGCTTACCAAGGCAGCCTTTGCGCCTTTTGGCACTGTCATTGAGGCCGAAGGGGCAGAGCGTTTGTCTATCAATCAAGGCACCACTGAGCGCTTCCACGCGTTGGCGCAACTGGATGTTGGCGAAGACGGCGGCATACCGATTTTATCCATTTTTAAGGCGCAAGCGCGCGCTTTCCCGATCCAGATCGTCATGATGGAACGCCATCCGCTTTCCAGCCAGGCCTTCTTTCCACTCTCGTTCCACGATTGGCTCGTGGTGGTCAGCACGCAGCCTCACCCAAAAGCGTTGCGTGCATTTCTGGCGCGCGGCGATCAAGGCGTGCAATACGCGCGCGGCGTGTGGCATCATCCGCTGTTGGTCATGCAGCCGCAGCAAGATTTTCTTGTGGCCGACAGGGCAGGCAGCGGCGATAACCTTCAAGAGCATTGGTTCTCAGCGGGTCAGGCGGCATATTTGGCGCATCCACGCCAAACTGCATGATCTCAGCAGCAGCGGGCAGTCTTAGATGTTGCTGCGTCGCAACAAAAGCCTTGCACAGAAACTTTGTTCCGGCCTAGCGTGCCGCGCTGCGATAAAAGCTGCGAGGAGGGGGATATGGCGAACGCGCGCGCCGCATTTGCAGACAAGGTTTTCGGTCTCTCTGCTCGTGATACCTCCGTTCGCACAGAGTTTCTGGCGGGGCTCACGACGTTTCTGACGATGTCCTATATTATCTTCGTCAATCCGGTGATCTTAAAAGATGCTGGAATGGACCAAGGCTCTGTTCTCGTTGCCACGTGTTTAGCGGCGGCCGTCGGCTGTTTGGTGATGGGCTTTTATGCCAATCTACCGGTGGCCTTAGCCCCAGCCATGGGCACCAATGTGTATTTCACGTATGGCATTGTGCTTGGCTTGGGGGTTACCTGGCAAACGGCGCTTGGCGCGGTCTTTTTGTCTGGTATTTTGTTCGTGGCGCTCAGCATCTCGCCAGCAAGGGCGTGGATTATCAACGCTATTCCGCAGAATTTAAAAATGGCCATGGCTGCTGGTGTCGGCTTGTTTTTGATCATAGTTGGCCTGCGCAGCGCGGGTCTGATTGTGGACCACCCTGCAACGCTGGTCACAGTTGGCGATCTATCGTCAATGGAAGCCATCTTAGCGGTCTCTTGTTTCATTCTCATCGGCACACTGGACGCGCGCAAAGTGCCTGGCGCTCTTCTGCTTGGGATCATTATCATCACGATTATTGGCGCTGTGCTTGGCTTGGGGCCGATTTCAGGGATTGTTTCTGCGCCGCCGGACATGTCACCCACATGGCTCGCGATGGACGTGGCAACCGCCTTTGACTTGAGCCTTGCCGCTGTGGTTCTCAGCCTGCTTTTTGTCGATACGTTTGAAACGGCCGGTACATTAGTTGGCGTTACCCAGCCGGCAGGCTTGGTGGACGAGGATGGCAATATACCCAATCTTTCTAGGGCCATGTTTGCCGATAGCATTGCAACGGTTGCCGGCGCCGTGGTGGGCACCTCATCGACCACCAGCTATGTTGAAAGCGTTTCAGGTGTGCGTGCTGGTGGCCGCACCGGCCTGACCGCAGTGGTGGTGGGATGTTTGTTTTTGGTCGGCCTGTTCTTTGCTCCATTGGCAGGGTCGATACAGAGCTATGCTACAGGTCCAGCCATCATTTATGTGGGCTGCGTTATGGCAGCAAACCTGGCGAAGATTGATTGGGAAGATCTGACCACGTACGTGCCGTGCGTGGTTACAGCGGTGTCGATGCCGCTCACTTATTCCATCGCCACGGGAATAGGGTTTGGCTTCATTTCCTATGCTGCGCTGAAGCTTTTTTCCGGACGCACGCGTGAGGCGACGATCGGGATTATGGTTTTAGCCGGGCTTTTCCTTTTGCGATTTATTTTCTTGTGATCGTGCGTTGCAAAGGATTGACACGCCGCCGCTGCGGTGCAGTATTGCGTTGCAGCAATCTTTGCTGACGCGTTGGAAGACGAATGATTAAAAAGCGCTCAAAATCGCTAAACGCCGCATAAAACGGCGTCTTCTCCCGCAACGGGAGAAGAAAATCTTAAGGGAAAGATTCTCCGCATCAATCAAAGCATGCGGCGTGTCGAGGGGAACACACATGTTTTTAAATTCGCACATATTACGGCGCTCTAAATGCGTCCTTTTTATAACGGCCTCCAGCCTCGGTTTGAGTGCGGGCCACGCACACGCGCAGGAACAAAATAACTTCGAAGTTATCGTCGTGACTGCCGAGAAGCGGACGGAAAACCTGCAAGAACTGTCACAAGCGGTTTCTGTTTTAACGACGCGGGCTCTGGATGTTCAAAACATTCGCACGTTTGTCGATTTAAGTGCGCAGGTGCCTGGGTTGACCATCAATACCAGTGAAGATTTCCGCCCCGTGATCTCCATTCGCGGCCTCGGCAATGAGGGGAACCAGAACAATATCGTCAACCCCTCCGTGTCCTTTCATATCGACGGGGTCTATGTGGCGTCGCAATTTGCGTTGAAAACGGACTTCCTTGACGTCGAGCAAATCGAGGTTTTGCGCGGGCCGCAAGGTACATTGTTTGGCCAGAACTCGATTGGCGGGACGATCAATATCACCACAAAAGCGCCCAGCACGGACGCTATCGAAGCCGAGGCAGATTTGGCCTACGGTTCGTTTGACTTTGTGCAAGTGCGCGGCAGCGCAAACATCCCATTGCATGAAACACTGGCGGTGCGTGCGTCGATCAACTTCGTCAATCAAGATGGAACGGCGACCAACGTCACGCAAACGGCGAATAATACGAACTTTGATCAGTTCACAAATGTTGTGGGTTTTGAGGAGTTTGCGTTTTTAGGCGACATCTCTCCGATCGGACAGCGCCGTGACGATATTGATAACTTCTCCTGGCGCATGCGTGCGCGTTGGGAGCCATCTGAAGAGCTGACAATAGACTTCACCGCTCAGCAATTTGATCAAAATACCGCAGGTGCGGCGTCCTTTGGGCTTGATGATATGACGCCGCTGCGCGACCAAGATGACAATCGTCAGTTCGCACAAGATTCGCCCGGTAACTTTGAGCTCGATTCCGACCTTTATAGTATCGTCAGCGCCTATGAGTTGGACGCCTTTACCATCAAAGCGCTGGGCAGTTATCAGCGCAACGATATCGACCAAGCCATCGACAATGACCGCAGCAACAATGCATTTGTCGACAGCTTCGTGTTAACCAACGCAAGTAACGTTGAGGCCTGGATCGGCGAGGTTAACTTGGTGTCGAATGAAAAGCTGTTTGACCGCCTCGATTGGGTGGTCGGCGCGTTCTATTTTAATCAAGATGTGAACTTCCGCTTTTTCGAACTGTTGGACCTGGTGGGCCAAAACGGCAACCCAGCGTCTTTCCCTGACAATGAGTTTGATCCCTTTAACACGAACGATTTCTTCTCTGGCTTTGCGCCAGCAGGCACAGATTTAGGCTTCCAAACCGAATCCTTTATCACACGCGAGAGCTTTTCTTTCTACGCGCAAGGGACCTATGAAATCACTGAAGCCCTGAGCTTCACCGGCGGTCTGCGCTATTCGGATGATAATGTGGATAGTGAGACCTTTAACTTCTTCACCTTGCCCAACGGGCTGCCCCCTGCTGTTGCGCAGCAGGACGACACGGCTTTAACGGGCCGGGCTGCGATTGAGTATCTCTTCCCCAGCGGGCATTTGATTTACGCGTCCTACACCCGCGGTAGCAAGCCAGGCGGCAGTAACCTGACCTTCGGTTTGGATGGTGACGCCGCTGCACCCGTCGTGCCGCAGACGTTTGGCAAAGAAACCGTCAATGCCTTTGAAGTTGGCACCAAGGGCGATTATCTCGACGGCCGTCTTCGCGCGAACCTTGCAGCGTTCTATTATGACTATAAGAACCTGCAGTTCCAAGCCACCGACCCGAACGTTTTCCAAGGCGGTGTCGACACGATCCCAGAAAGTCAAATCTACGGTGTTGAAGCTGAGTTTCTGGTGGCGCTTGCCGAGGGTCTGACCTTGAATGCGAATTTCTCCTTCATTGAGACGGAAATTTCGGCTGACTTCTTGGCGCTCGACAATGTGGCTGCAAACAATGCAACGAACGCTTTGCTGGGGCAGGGTGAGTTTTTATTCGGACCGGTGATTGAGACGGCGCGCGCCGCGCAGCTGCAAAACGTGAACGGCAATGAACTTGCCAAAACGCCGAACTTTTCCAGCAACATCGCCCTCAACTACACGGTTCCCACGCCCTTTGGTGAAGCCCTTGCCTCACTTCAATGGACACATCGCGGGTCGTTCCAGCAAAGGATTTTCAATACGCCGGGCATTGACGATGTAGACAGCTATGACCTCTTCAATCTCTATATTTCGCATGATTTTGAAGACAGTGGCCTCGGCGTTGAATTTGCAGTTCGCAATTTGACCGATACCGACGGTATAAACGCGCGCTTTACCGATGTGTTTGGTGTCGGTGCGAGCGGTGATGTGCTGATCCCGCCTCGGCAATTTATTGGCCGCGTGAGGTATCGCTTTAACTAAGGCTCTATGATCAGCGCGCTTGACCCTGTTACGCTCAACAGCTGGTATCCGGCGTTAAAGGCGGATGCTTTAAACGCCGGGGAACACAAGCCAGCGCGGCTCTTCGATCACGATTTCATCATTTGGCGCAGCGGCGATGGGTTGCGCGCTTTTGAGGATCGATGTCCGCATCGCGGTACGCGCCTTTCCCTCAGTGACAGGACGTGTGTAGACGTGCTGTCGTGCCCATATCACGGTTGGGAGTTTGATGCGTCTGGGGCCTGTACCGCGATGCCAGCGCAGCCTGGCGGCGTGGCCATCGGTAACGTGGCGCTTAATGCCGTCAAAGTCACAGAGGCCTATGGATTGGCCTGGCTCTGCCTCGGCCCTGAACCGGCGGACGAGCCTGAATTTGACGGCGTTGACGCGCAATTTGCGTTGGCGATTTCCGGTCCACACAGCGTTGCGGCGGCGGGCCCTCGGATTATAGAGAACTTTCTCGATATGTCGCATTTCCCGTTTGTTCACCAGGGCTATCTGGGTGACGACGTGTCAGCGCAAGTGCCGAACTATAAGGTTTATGTTGATGACGCCGGCGTCCACGTACGCGACTTGGTGGTGACCCAGCCAAAAGCCAATCTCCTGGCCAATACGCCGCAGGATATCCGCTATACCTATGATGTCATTGCGCCATTGCAGGCTATATTGACCAAAGTCGAACATCTGCCTGACCCGCCTCAGCCCAAGCGCCCGGATGATATTATCGCTATGCTGGTTCAGCCGGTGAGTGGAGACAGCTCTGTTGCCTGGACCGTTTTGGCGCGCAGCTACGGATTGGAACAAGATGAAGCGGATTTCATCAGCTTCCAGGACACAATATTCCTGCAGGACAAAGCGATTTTAGAATCTCAGCAGCCAAAGCCGCTGCCGCTCAATCTGGCGCAGGAAAAGCATCAAACCTGCGATAAAGTCTCGCTCGCCTATCGCCGCTGGCTTTCTAAACAGGGTGTCACGTTCGGCGTCTCGTTGTGACCCTGGGTGCGACAAAGGAGCAGCTGCGCGATCCCAACTATATGCCACCTATATGGGCGGCCATCCCGCTGGGGGTCCAGCATGTGCTTGCCATGTTTATCAGTAATATTACGCCGGCCATTATTGTTGCCGGCGCCGCAGGGTTGGACGCAGGCGAGGCCAGCACCGTTTACCTGATACAGATGTCGATGCTGTTTGCCGGTGCTGCGACACTGCTTCAAACCATTGGCATTGGCCGCATGGGTGCGCGCTTGCCGATTGTGCAAGGAACCAGTTTCGCCTTTCTACCGATTATGATCCCGATCGTGGATGGAAAAGGGCCTGACGCGCTCGGCCTGATCGCTGGCGGCGTGATCATCGGCGGTCTGTTTCATACCAGTCTAAGCTTTGCCATCGGCGCAGTGCGTGTTGCGCTGCCGCCGCTGGTGACTGGGCTTGTGGTGCTCATGCTTGGTTTGTTGCTTATGCCTGTTGGTGTTGACTACGCAGCCGGCGGCCAAGCAGCGCAAAGTGCTGGCACCTACGGCAGCCTTATGAATTGGGCCGCGGCCCTGGTGGTGATCGTAGTAACGCTTAGCTTAAAGTTCTTTGGTCGCGGGCTTTGGGATACGGCGTCCATTTTGATTGGGCTGCTGGCAGGCTATGCGTTTGCGCTGGTAATGGGTTTGGTGAACACTGATGCGGTTGCCGCGGTGCAATGGGGCGCGCTGCCTCAGCTGTTTCCTTTTGGTATTACCTTTGACGTCGGCGCGGTTATTGGTTTTTGCTTGATGTCGGTGATTTCAGCTATTGAATCGGTTGGCGATGTCTCCGGCATTACGCGCAGCGGCGCGGGCCGCGATGCAACGCTGAATGAATTGCGCGGCGCAATTCTAGCGGACGGCGCCGGAACCGCAGCAGCTGGGCTGTTTGGCGCCTTTCCCAACACGTCGTTCAGCCAAAATGTTGGCTTGATAGCCATGACGGGGGTCATGAGCCGTCATGTGGTCACATGTGGCGCGGTGTTTCTGCTGCTGTGCGGTCTTATGCCCAAAATCGGCGCGGCCATTGCGACCGTTCCCACCGCCGTCCTGGGTGGCAGTGTGATCATCATGTTTGGCATGGTTGCCAGTGCCGGTATGGCCATCTTATCTCAAGTGGACTGGACCCAGCGCACGATGACGATATTTGCGGTTTCGCTCTCTGTGGGGCTGGGGTTTGCGTTGCGACCGGAGGTGCTCGGCGCGGTGCCTGATGCTCTTCGCGTCCTTCTTGCGACGGGTCTATTGCCTGCGACCGTGATTGCGGTGACGCTGAATCTGGTTTTGCCAGAAAGCCGGACAGAGGCATGACGGCCATCTTGATCGATCATGCCGATGTGGTCGTGACCATGGATGATGCCCGCCGCGAGCTGCCGGATGCGAGTGTGCTGATGCAAGATAGGGCGATTAAACACGTCGCGCCTGCAGCAGAGTTTACCGCGCAGCAGCGCGCCCAATGCGAGCTGGTTGACGCACGTGGTACGGTGGTTACGCCCGGGCTCGTTAATACGCACAATCACCTGTACCAAACCATCACGCGCGTGGCGCCAGCGGGCCAGGACGGAACACTGTTTGAATGGCTGCGCGCGCTCTATCCGGTGTGGGCGCACCTGCGCCCGCCAGACGTTTATGCTGCAGTGCGTTTGGGCCTAGCAGAGCTGGCGCTTTCCGGATGCACGCTATGCGCTGATCATCATTATTTGTTCCCCAATGGTGTGCGTCTCGACGATACCATTGACGCGGCCCGTACCATTGGCCTGCGCTTTCACGCAACGCGCGGGGCGCTCAGTGTGGGCGAAAGTGATGGTGGGCTTCCGCCTGACGCTGTCGTGGAACGTGAAGCGGACATCATCAACGATACCATTCGGGTGATTGACCAATTTCACGATCCTTCACCTGCAGCGATGTTGCAAATCGGGGCTGCGCCGTGCTCGCCTTTCTCCGTCAGCACAGATTTGATGCGCGAAACTGCAGCTTTAGCAGACGATAAAGGCGTGATGCTGCACACGCACCTGGCGGAAAACCATGAGGATATTGAGTATTGTCAGGAGGTTTTTGGCTGCGGCCCTGGTGATTATTTGGAATCGCTGGGTTGGACGGGGCCACATGTGTGGTGCGCGCACTGCGTCAAGCTCAGCGATGCAGAGCTTGATCTCTTCGGGCGTACGGGGGTTGGTGTCGCCCATTGCCCCACCTCAAACGGACGCCTTGGCTCCGGTATTGCACCGCTCGTAAAAATGCTCAGCAAAGGCGTTCGTGTTGGGCTGGGTGTAGATGGCGCATCCTCTAATGACGCTGGCCATTTGCTCCTGGAAGCGCGCCTGGCGCTGCTCATGCAACGCGCGCAGTCAGGCGCCCATGCGCTCAGTGCCCGCCAAGCCCTTGAGGTGGCCACACGCGGCGGCGCGGATGTACTCGGCCGGCCGGAATGCGGCCGCATTGATGTGGGGAAGCGTGCCGACATTGTTTTGTGGCCGGTCGATAGCTTGCAGGTGGCTGGCGCTTTGGACCCGGTTGCGGCTCTTGTCCTATGTGCACCGATCATGGCGCGTGACGTCTTTGTTGAAGGCCGCGCCATTGTGCGTGATGGTAGGCTGACCCGCAGCGATCACCAGGAGATTATTGTGCAGGCCAATACATCTTCCCAGCGACTTGCGGCACTGTTTTAAAATCGGGCTGCACTGTGTTGAAGTCATTCGCCGCGCGCGTCCTTTCATATTCGCTATTCGCGCGAAAAAGGCCCCCCTCCGGTTACAAAAAGTCGGCAATGAAGCGTCTTGAGTTACGCAGCGCCACGGCGCCTGGCGTATGCGGCTAAACTGGCTTCTCGTATCCGCATTTAGAGCGCTATATTTGGTGGTCCGCTCTGGTGATTTAGCGCGGCAGAGGCTATGCCTTCCGCATGTCCAATGTAAAATATCGAGCACAACGCGGCGCTAATCAGCCCGATCGATCGGTTGAGGCCGTCGATAAGGCGGCCATTAAAAACCAACCAGTGCCGGATCGCTCAAATCCGGACCTTTCGTCCTTTTATACCTCTTATATCGATACGCTTACGGGCGCACTGCGCCGCACGTTTGGTGATGGTCCGCCTGATCCACATGATGTGGCGCAGGAGGCATTTCAGCGCCTCATCGAACGGGGCAGTCTATCCTCTGTAAGCAACTTAAAAGCCTTTGTTTGGCAAATCGCTCGTAATTTAGTGCTTATGGAAAAACGGGGCCGCAGCACGCGGTCGCGCTATGATTTTGAGGTTGAGCACGTTTTTTTTGCGCATCACAGTGCGAATTTGACGCCTGAAAGCATCGTAATAGCAAGAGAGCAACTGACAGCGGTGAACCACGTGCTGCGCCATATGCCAGAAAAACGTCGACGGGCGATTTTGCTCCACCACATTGATGGCCTGTCGATCACAGAGGTCGGGCGCC
>JBCCLR010000061.1:0-17455 GCA_039026755.1 Pseudomonadota bacterium
ATTGCTGGCATGTACGGCTTGAGCAAGCACAGCGGGCACGCCTGTGCATTCAAAACACACATCCGCGCCGCCTTTCGTCAGCTCTTTTACCGCGCCAATAACATCATTTTCCGCAGCAGCATTGATAAAGTCCGTCATGCCGAGGTCGCGCGCAATCGCTTCGCGCGCTGGGTTCAAATCAATGCCGATAATGCGCTGTGCGCCGGCAATACGCGCGCCTTGGATGGCATTCAGGCCAATACCACCAAGCCCGAAAACCACGGCGGAACTGCCAGGCCTAATATCTGCCACGTAAAGCGCTGCGCCAACGCCAGTGGTGACCGCGCAGCCTATTGCGCATACCATATCGAACGGCGCGGCTGCGTCAATTTTGGCAACGCCAATCTCCGGCACGACGGTCATCTCAGCAAAGGTTGATGTGCCGAAAAAATGATGCAGTTTCTCACCATCAAGGCTGAGCCGACTGGTCCCATCCGCCATCAGACCTTTAAGCGGACGAAATGTATTCCCAATGCAGATATTCGTGCGGCCCGAGAGACAGGTTGGGCACTGGCCACATTCGGGCGCATAGAGCGGAATCACATGATCGCCTGGCTTGACGGTCGTCACGCCGTCACCCACTTCCGCAACAACGCCCGCGCCCTCATGGCCCAGCACTTGCGGCAGGGCAGAGCCGGGGCCTGTACCGGTCATTGCCAGCCCATCGGTATGGCAAACACCGGTCGCCTTTAAATCAATCAGCACCTCGCCGGCGCGTGGGCCTTCTAAATCAACAGTTTCAATGGTCAGCGGCTGGTTGGGCGCATATGCAATAGCCGCTTTAATCTTCATACCCGAGCTCTCTGCGTTATAAATCTGAGCGCGCCAATCCGGTCTAAAACCGGCTCAAGTTCCGCTTTGTCCGAAGCCGAAAGTTCAGCATAGCGCTCGCGTAAAGCAATGAAACATCGGCTTTGATAGCGATACGGCGCTTGTTGATAGGGTTGCCCATTGAGCTCGACATGCATCACCGGCGCATCGGTGGCGACAGCCTTGGTATTGGCATCAAGAAACGGCAGGTAAATCTCTGCGCAAAACCGCAGAAGCGGCGTAAGCAGCGCTAGCACGTCACCCGTGCTCTGCGCCCATGACCCTTCAACACCTGACGCATCGGCAAGCCGCGCGAGCCAGCGCGCAAAGCGCGGCGCGCGTTCTCTTAAAATAGCGCCCGGGGTTGGGTCATTGGCAAGCTGCGCAAATTGACCATAGAGCGCAAAATCCGCCAACGATGGACGCGCACCAAATAAGTAGGCCTGCTGGGCGACAATGGTTTCGAGAATGTCCAGCAATTGCACGAAGCTCGCTTCAAGGAGCGGCTGATTTCCAGGTGTTGCACCGACCAATGCCATGCGATCAACTTGCCGTTGCCGCAGCGATTGCTGTCGTTTGGACAGGTCTGTGGATGTCGCCAGCGGCGCCATATCAATGGCCAGCTGCTGCGCTAACGCATCTTGATCGAGCAGCCGGCGCCAGCGGTATTCAAACATGATTTTTGTGCACCATTCATCGGCCATGTCTTCAATCAGACAGGCAATGAAGCCAAGTGCCGGGGACTTTGGCACAATACGCCGCCGCTTAAAGCGGCGTTCTAAGTCAAAAATAAGCGGCGTTGTGTCGTTCGAATATTTCCCATCAGGATATTGCAGCACTGGAATAACAGGAACTTTCACCTGGCCGAGTGCCGCGCCGATTTCGCCGGGGTCCGTGAGCAATAAATGGGCAATGCGGCGATAGCGCAGCGCGGCAAGCATTTTCAGTGAATAAGGCGATGCAAGAGAGCCAAAGAGCTTAAATTCAGCTGGCATTTAAACCCTCTAAAGTGGCCAATGATAGCAGCATTTAGCGCGGCACAGCCATTCGCCAAGTGCGCCGCCGCTAAACGGCAACAACGGCCTTTATGTGCGGATGCGGATCGTAGCCAACGAGCTCGAAATCTTCGAACGTAAAGCTGAATATATCTGTAATCTCTGGGTTGAGATGCATTTCGGGCCAGGGTCTCGGCGCTCTGCTCAGCTGCAAGTCGGCTTGTTCAACATGGTTGGCATAAAGATGCGCATCACCAAAGGTATGAACGAATTCACCCGGCCTTAGCCCACACACTTGTGCCACCATCATGGTCAGCAACGCATAGGACGCAATGTTAAACGGCACACCAAGAAAGATATCGGCAGATCGTTGATAGAGCTGGCACGATAGCGCGCCATTCGCCACGAAGAATTGAAACAAGCAGTGGCATGGCGGCAAAGCCATCTGATCCACATCCGCGACATTCCAAGCCGAGACAATCAAGCGCCGACTTGAGGGATTGTGTTTTATCTGCTCAATCACCGCTACAATTTGATCGATGGCGCGGCCATCGGGCGTCTCCCAGCGCCGCCATTGCTTGCCATAGACGGGGCCTAAGTCGCCATTTTCATCAGCCCACTCATCCCAGATCGACACATTATTGCGTTGCAAATAAGCGATATTGGTATCGCCGGATAGAAACCACAGAAGTTCGTGCACGATAGATTTTAAATGCAGCTTCTTGGTGGTGGACATGGGAAAACCGGCGGACAGGTCGAACCGCATTTGATGACCAAACAGCGCATATGTGCCGGTGCCGGTGCGGTCGGGCCGAAAAACGCCTTCACGGCGCACGCGCGCCAAAAGATCTAAATAAGGATCCATGGTTGCACCATAGCCAAAGCGCACAAGCTGGCGCAACGCCGGGTCGCCTTTTTTCTGTGTACAATATGGGCTTCAAAAATTAACGCATGGCGATTATATTAAAAGCGTTGCGCGAGCGACTATGGCGATAAACGCGCCGTGTAATAGGCATATTGGACCCGGGGGCAGTACCCGGCGGCTCCACCACAAGCTGCGTTTTAATTTCACAGGCGCTGTTTTTGATGGGGCCGAACTAGGATCGACAAGTGCTGAAAGACGGTTTTGCTTTCGCTCGGCATGATACCGCCGTGATGGGTCATTTTTACAAATGCCAACGATAACGAGGCATTCGCTGTTGCAGCCTAAGGATTAGCGAGAGCTATGATTTAGCAAAGCATTAAGCGCGGCCCGGGGGGCGCCGGGCAACAGAAGCCCCCCACTCTCTCAGAAAATATCTTGGGCGCCGGGCAACAGAAGCCCCCCTACCTTCAACGCAATGCGCAACGTCAGATCACAAAAACTATCCATCCAAACGTGCAAGGGTATGAGGCCCCTGCCAACTTTAGGGCGATTTTGATACTGCGGCTAAACGTTCGCTGCCCAGTCAAAATGCCGACCTCGTTACACAAGCTCGCAACACCGCTTGTTCCGTTAAAACAAAGTGCTCACGAGCATCTGGAACTTGAAATTAAGTGACACCTGTATGCGCGCAACGAAATCAAATTTTTAGAGAACCAATGTGTGTCGTAACGCGTATAGTTTTTTAGGACTAATCGGGTAACAAAAAATAGCGGTGATTGGATCGAGATCGCGGCAGATTAGTCGGAACATCGTATATGCTTTTTTAGCGATTTGTTTTAGTTTGGCATTGGTTTACGTTTTTTTTTGTAGTTTTGGGTTGAAACACGATAGAAAGGCCTAACTTCACTAATTAGATAGATGGGAGACATTGCGTCTGCATTGCGCTGCATCCTCCCATGAGTAATAGACATGTCTCAAAAAAAGTGGGGCTCAGCAATACCCTACGATGCGCTCGTAAAATCGGCGCTTAAACAGGTTGCTATTCAAGTACTTCAGGACGCCGCAGAAAATGGCCTGCGCGGCGATCATCATTTCTATATTGCGTTTCATACGCACCATCCGCGCGTTGCTATTCCACGCCATTTGATGGAGAAGTATCCCGAAGAAATGACCATCGTGGTTCAGCACAGATTTTGGGGGCTGAAAGTACACACTGATCATTTCGAAATCGGCTTGAGTTTTAATCAGCGCCCTGAGCGCCTGGTTATCCCGTTTGACGCGATGATTGGCTTTGTTGATCCGTCAGTTCACTTTGCGCTGCAGTTTGACGGTGACATGGTCGCAAATGCGCAGGACGAGGCTGCAGTAAATGCGCCTGAACTTGCTGAACTGGGCAGCGAGCCGAGCGTCCTCATCGCCGATGACCGCAATTCAAGCGGCACACCTGATAATAAGGTTGTCACGCTGGACGCTTTCCGTAAAAAGTCTTAGCGCGCGCTGCGGGGTTTCGCAGCGCGTTTGCTTAAAGACTGAGGAGAGTGTCCTGATGGCCGCAAAAGACGCAAAAGCAAAAAAACCAGCCAAACCTAAAAAGTCTAAGGTTAAAAAGACCAAAGACCCCGAAACGCTTGCGAGCCTCGATGGCGCAGCGATACGCACCGAAAGCGATACCTTCGGCCCGATAGACGTCCCCGCCAATAAGTATTGGGGCGCGCAAACCCAGCGCTCCATCCAAAATTTCCCGATTGGTATTGAAACGATGCCAGCGTCTGTGGTGCGCGCACTTGGCATCGTTAAACAAGCCGCTGCCAAAGCCAATATGGAGCTGGGCAACTTGGATAAAAAGCGTGGCCGCGCCATCGTTAAAGCCGCACAGGATGTGATCGATGGCAAGCTGAATGACAACTTCCCGTTGGTGGTCTGGCAAACCGGCTCGGGCACGCAATCAAACATGAATGCAAACGAAGTTATTTCCAACCGGGCGATTGAACTGCTGGGCGGTGTGCCGGGCAGTAAAGAGCCGGTTCACCCCAACGACCATTGCAACCGGTCGCAGTCTTCCAACGATACCTTTCCAACCGCAATGCACGTGGCGGCTGCCGAAGAGGTCGTTCACGCGCTTATCCCCGCGCTGACCTACTTGCGGGCAGCGCTGGCAAAAAAAGCTGGCAACTGGTCACGCATTATCAAAATTGGCCGAACCCATATGCAGGACGCAACGCCGCTTACTTTGGGCCAGGAGTTTTCCGGCTATGCCCGGCAGATAGAGCTTGGCATTGCCAGGGTCAAAGCAACCTTGCCTCGGGTTTATGAGTTGGCGCAGGGCGGCACTGCAGTTGGTACCGGGCTGAATTCTAAGCCGGGCTTTGACGTCGCCGTCGCACATGAAATCGCTGGCATCACCGGCCTTCCGTTTAAAACGGCGAAGAACAAGTTTGAAAGCCTTGCCGCCCATGATGCGATGGTGGAGCTATCAGGCGCGCTCAATACCATTGCCGCATCACTGATGAAAATTGCTAATGATATCCGCCTGCTGGGTTCCGGCCCGCGGTGCGGTCTGGGTGAATTGAAACTGCCAGAAAATGAGCCTGGCTCTTCCATCATGCCGGGCAAGGTTAATCCGACGCAATGTGAGAGCCTCACTATGGTCGCCAGCCAAGTGATGGGCAATCATGTGACAGTGACCGTTGCCGGCTCCAACGGCCATATGGAACTGAATGTTTTCAAACCGGTCATCATCTTCAATGTCCTGCAGTCGATTAAGCTGATTGCCGATGGTGCGCGCTCCTTCACTGACCGCTGCGTTGCGGGCATTGAACCCAACCGCGAGCGCATCGAAAAGCTCATGAACGAGAGCTTGATGCTGGTGACTGCACTGGCGCCTGAGGTTGGCTATGATAATGCTGCCGCAATCGCAAAAAACGCCCATAAAAAAGGGACAACGCTTTTACAGAGCGCATTGGAAATGGGCCTAGTGACCGAAGAACGCTTTTATGAAGTGGTCAAGCCGCAAGATATGGTTGGGCCGAAATAGCTGGGGAAGAAGAACGTGAAGATGCTTTTTCATTGGTGCCTCACCACGATCTTACTCTTAAGCAGCATTAATCTTGCGCATGCGGCCGATGACAGCGCGGTTGCTACCGCAAAGCAGAATTTGCTGAACGTTCTAGAAGGCTATAAGACGGGCGCGCCAATATCAGACGCGCTCAAAGCCGCCGTTGACGCGGCAGCAGAGGATCTTGAAAACACTCAATCGAGCGGCGTGAACTTAAATAGCAACCCCGATGTGAAGGGGATTTGGGTCACCTTGTTTTCAAGCCAGGGCATTTTAGGCACGGTTGATGTGTCCTTCATGACCCGGGCCTTGCCCGGCGGCGGCAAATCGGGCGGCACCGCAAGCATTAAGTCGGTCAGCCAGGAGCTGCGCCCCGATAGCCGCTTTTATCGCAACATGATGGTGATGACGGCAGGCAAAGATGAAACCCCCATTTTGTATGTTGCAACAGCTGATCTGGGGATTGCCGCAGATAAGTCAGATGACCTTGAAGTGTTGTTTCATACCATCGCGTTTGTGCCGGGCGGCATGGATGTATCGATGCCCGACGTGCGCGCCGCACTTGCCCTCAGTGAAGATACACCGCTCTCCATTGATATTCCGCTCAGTCTGCAACGCAAGGCTTCACGCTCCACCGTCACGTATCTGGATGATAACTTGCGCATCAATCGCGGCAAAAACTACGTTGCCGTCATGCAAAAAGTCCAGTGAGCGCGCGGTCAGGCGTTAAAAAGCACTCGGTTACAATACGCGGTCACCGCACGTCGTTATCGCTTGAGCCGGTGTTTTGGCAGGCGCTTAAGGACGATGCACGCGCCCAAGGCATCGCGCTTGCAAAACTGATCGCGGATTTAGACGACGCGCGCATTCAGCGCAAAGATGGACTTAATCTGTCCAGTACAATCCGCGTATATTTATTTGAGAAACATCGAGATATCTCCTTCACGAACGACCATGCCAGCTTCCGAAACGCTTAGCGAAGAGAATGCCAAACAAGAGTTGGCGCAGCTCGCCATGGACATTGCGTTTCATAATGCGCGCTATCATGGCCAGGATGCGCCGGTCATCAGCGATGCTGAATTTGATGCACTGGTGCGACGCAATACGGAGATCGAAGCGAAATTCCCACACCTTGTTCGTGCGGACAGCCCGTCTAAAAGCGTTGGCAGTAGAGCATCTGAGAAATTCAAGAAGGTGCAGCACCGTGTGCGCATGCTGTCGCTGGGTAACGCGTTTAATGAGACAGACGTTCGCGAGTTTGAAGCACGCATCCGCCGGTTTTTAAAGCTGGATGATGCCGCATCGCTCACTTTGGTGGCAGAGCCCAAGATAGATGGGCTAAGCATTTCTCTACGCTATAAAAACGGGATTTTAGTGCAGGCGGCAACGCGCGGCGATGGCAGCGAGGGTGAAGATGTAACCGCCAATATTCGCACCATTGCTGAAATCCCAAAAACCCTGGATGACGTGCCTGAGGTGTGCGAAATTCGGGGCGAAATTTATATGTCAAAGCAGGATTTTGAAGCGCTCAACGCACGCCAGGTGGCTGAAGAAAAACCCACATTCGCCAATCCGCGTAACGCAGCGGCAGGGTCACTGCGGCAACTTGATGCCTCCATTACGGCATCTCGGCCGCTGAAATTTTTTGCTTATAGCTGGGGCGAAATGAGCGCGCTGCCGTTCGCAACGCACTGTAATGCGCTGGCTTGGCTAAAAGCCAAAGGCTTTCCCACCAACGCGCTTGCAAAGGCAAGCGACGCTGTTGACGGGCTACTGGGCACCTATGACAGTATCGAAGCCGCACGCGCATCGCTGAGTTATGATATTGACGGCGTCGTTTATAAGGTTGATGACCTTGCGCTGCAGGAGCGGCTCGGCTTTGTGGCAAAAGCCCCGCGCTGGGCGATTGCCCACAAGTTCCCGGCAGAGAAAGCCGTTACGATCCTTAAGGGCATTGATATTCAAGTGGGCCGCACAGGTGCGCTGACACCCGTGGCCAAGCTTGACCCCGTGACTGTTGGCGGCGTCGTCGTCTCCAACGCCACCCTGCACAATGAAGATGAAATTGCGCGCAAGGATATCCGCATTGGCGACACAGTGCGCATTCAGCGCGCTGGCGATGTCATTCCGCAAGTCATCGAACCACTGCTTGATAAACGGCCGGCTGACACACAGCCCTTTGCGTTTCCGCGACATTGCCCCGTGTGTGGGTCAGAAGCGGTGCGCGATGATGGTGAAGCGGTGCGACGCTGTACCGGCGGTCTCATTTGTAGCGCGCAAGTCGTGGAACGGCTGCGCCACTTCGTCTCGCGCCGCGCCTTTGATATTGAAGGACTTGGCGCGAAACATATTCAAGCTTTTCACGATGATGCGCTGATCACCGCGCCGGCCGATATTTTTACCCTGCGCGATCGGCGCGATGCGCTTGAAACCCGTGAAGGCTGGGGCGCGCAGTCTATTGATAACCTTTTTGCGGCGATTGAAGATAAGCGGTCCATCAGCTTGGAGCGGTTTTTGTTTGCGCTTGGCATTCGCCATGTTGGCGAAGTTACTGCGCGGGATTTGGCGAAGGCCTTTGGCACGCTAGAGGCCTTAGAGGGCGCTGCCCAAAGCGAGGATGCCACAGACACCCTATCAGCGATTGAAGGGGTTGGCGGGGTCGTGGCTGACGCAATTACCGCGTTCTTTCATGAAGCGCAAAATCGCGGCGTTGTGGATGCGTTAAAAGCGCAGCTGACGATCGAGCCTCACGTCGCTGAGCAAACAGGGAGCGTATTTGAGGGCCAAACGCTGGTGTTCACAGGCACATTGGAGCAGCTGAGCCGTGCGGAAGCCAAGGCACAAGCCGAAAAGCTCGGCGCAAAAGTGTCCGGCTCGGTCTCCTCGAAAACCAGTTTGGTGATCGCCGGGCCTGGCGCCGGCTCTAAACTTAAAAAGGCTACAGAGCTCGGGGTGGAAGTGATTGATGAGGCTGAATGGCTTAAGCGAGTGAGCGATTAAGCTAAATCGCAAGGCGCGCCTTATGCAGCCTTATCATATGTGATGTGCAGCTCATGCAGGCCGCGCAGCAGCATATTTGGAACGTGGCGTAAATCATTTTTGCCTTCCGCAAGCTGAATATTGTCCAGGCGGTCAAACAGCAGGTTGTAGGCCACGTTTAACTCTTTGCGGGACAGCATTTGGCCAATGCACTTGTGAATGCCGACGCCAAACGCCATCTGCCGGTTGGCATTTTTGCGATGCACATCAAAGCTGTCCGGGTTCTCAAACACCTCTGCGTCACGGTTGCCAGCAGCATAGCGCAAATGCAGCATCGAGCCTTGCTGGATTTTGACGCCTTCAAGCTCGGTATCTTCGCGCACAATGCGCCACAGACCAGCAGAGGCGGACTCAAGCCGCAGTATCTCTTCTACCATGTTGGGGATCAGCGAACGGTCCGCACGTGCCATGGCCTGCTGCTCAGGATTGCGGATCAGCTGCAGTAGGCCACCCGTCATGGTGTTGGTTGTGGTTTCATTTCCAGCCACCATGAGCTGCTGCACAATCGACAACAGTTCAGCGTCTGTAAGCGGTTGTTCACCATCAATCCGCGCTTGAACCAGGTCAGTCAGCAAATCGTCTTGCGGGTTAGATTTCCGGCTTTCCAGCTTCTCATGCATATAATGCTGGTATTCCACGACGCATTCAGCGCATTCGATTTCGCGTTCACGTGTGGCAAGCCCACCCAAGCGGTCGGTAAACGCGTCCGTCCACTTTTTAAATGTAGTCGCTTCCGACCGATGCGCGCCAAGCTGTTCGGCGATCACCGCGACAGGCAGCTGAATGGCAAAAGCCTGCATAAACTCACATGCGCCATCGTCGACGAATTTATCGATGAGCTCCGTGCCGATATCGCGCATATAATCTTCCATGGCGTTGACGCGGCGAATAGAAAAGGCGAGATTTACGAGTTTGCGAAACCGTGTGTGGCTGGGCGGGTCATTGGTCAAGAGGGTGTTGGCTTGTGGCCAACCTTTTGCCAGTATGGCTTTTATTTCCTCATCCGTACTGCCGCGCCCTTCCAGCATGGCGCTGAAGTCATTGGAAAACAGCATCGGATTTTTATTCGCTTCGGTGATCGTTTCGTACTTCGTCACCAGAAAAATATTTGTGCCAGGGACCGCGTAAACAGGCGCCTGCTCTTGCGCCAACTGATAGAACTCAAACGGATCTTCGAGGACTTCAGGATCGAAAAAATTGAATTCTTCAAGCTGCTTGTTCATAACATCCTCCTACAAAACCTAGTGTTTTGAATACGCAGTTTCACCCTTTTTCGGGACTACCGAATATGTGGGGTCTCTGCGACGATTTGGCCAGCACATTGCTAGCCCGCCTGCATTTGTGCACTAAACTGAGCAAGGTCAAAATAGTCTCGCCATGCGGTGATCTTATCCCCCTCTACTTCAAAGATGCCCATGACTGGCAATTCAATATGCGCGCCGGACGCCAGTGCAAATCGGTCTATCCGCTCGGTCATCACGACATTGCCATTTTCCGCGATGTGCAGCGTCTCCCAGTCCACGCCTTTAATTTCGCCCATGCTTTCTATAACGCCGCGCACGCCCTCCGGCCCGGTGACCGGCTGCATGGGTATATTATGGTAGACACAGTCTTGCGACACCATTTCCGTGACCCTGCCCCAGGCCATACGGTTCCACGCGTCGATAAAGGTTTCGACAACTTCAGTGGGTGTCATGGCAATCTCCTATGATGGGCCTGACTTAAGGATGACAGGTCGCGCCGCCGTCCACCAAGATCCCTTGGCCGGTTACAAAGCGCGATTCTTCCGATGCTAAAAAGCTAATGAGCGGGGTTACGTCTTCAGGTTCACCGATCCGGCCGACAGCCGCACGGTCTATCCAATAGTCTTCAAAGCCGTCGATATTTTGAAAGGACGGAGTGGTGATGCCTGTCCGTATGGCGCCAGGCTGAATGAAATTCACGGTCATCCCAAACGGGCCAAGCTCATTGGCCAGCGATTTTGTAAACCCGGCCACAGCATGCTTCGACGTTGAATATGCCGCCATACCTGCCGCACCATAATCAGACATGATGGACCCCACATTGATCACCCGGCCAGCGGCTGACTTCTTCAAATGTGGAACACAGGCGCGGGTAATTTGAAACACCGCATCAACGTTCACCTGCATGGTCTTGCGCCACACATCATCAGCATGGCTCTCAACTTCGGCACTGGGGCAAATGCCTGCATTGTTCAAAAGGATGTCAATTTGGCCAAAGGCTTCAAGCGCTGCATCACAGATGGCCTGAGCAGCCCCTTGTGCACTCACATCAATCGTCAGCCCGACAATGTTATCACCCGTGGGCAGCGCATCTGCGGTCAAATCAACCGCAAGAACGCGGCCGCCATTGGCATGAAATTCCTTGGCAGCGGCCAAGCCGATACCGCTGGCCGCGCCTGTCACAATGGCAACTTTACCGTTTAAGTTCCGTGTTGTTTCCGCCATGTCGCTCGCGTGCCCATTGCTTTGCTGTATTTGAGAGCAGCCACACAGCCATATTATGCATAAGCTTGGTAAGCTGCGGATTGTTATAGGCCTGCGGCGCATCACCCATTTGCAAATAGCCGATGGGGGCTTTGCCATAGTGCTTTACCCAACCGACCAAGTTGGAAGTATCGGGATGATCCCAGCCTGTATTGGAAAACATATTGCCATCGACCGCCTGCGCGGCAGAATAAAAATTCGACGCTGTGAAGGCATAGCTTGAGCGCGCGATTGGCACCACATCAGCTTCAAAAATTTCCGCAAGATACAGCTCATCTGTCACGTCAAAAGCAGGCTCTATGCCGCTGGTAACAGGGTGCTCTGCAAGTGTCGCGGTATAGGTCACCTCATGCCGGTAGCCACTGTCGAGCACTTCAGCGCCGCGCACCGTCCCCGGCCGATACAAAAACCGGCCACCTACAATCTCGCCATAGTCAGGCCAGGTGGGCCACCCGGCAAGCGCATGATGTAGGTAAAGGCATGGCCTTCCTTGGTTGAGCAGGCGGTCCAAATAAGCATTTTTAAATGCTTGGCTTGGCTCAACAAACTCAACACCATTGTCGCCGCCAAAGCGATAACCCGGCATGTCATAGTGGAGCCAGAGGTCATAAGATGCACCGAGCCCGGCTGCGATAAAGTCATGCGCAGCGGGGTGCTCAATATGCGTGATTTCAGCGCCTGGAATACTGTCCATCCAGTCGAGAAGCGGGCCCTTCTCAAACGGGTGCCCTTTGGTCAGCAGCAAGATTGAGACAGGTTCGGTCACACCGTTTCCGCCGTCAAAGTGCTTCGGGTGCAATTTTTAAGATCAACTTGCCATCATTGCTGCCGTCAAACAGCCGGTTGAACGAGGTGATGGCGTTTTCGATGCCCTCGTCAATGTGCTCTTTGAAGGTGATCTTTCCTTCTGCAACCCACGTCGCCATCTGGATCGCACCCGCTTCCATTTGCGGAATAAAGTCACGGATCAAAAAGCCTTGCATGCGGGCGGTCTTTGCAATCAAATTCCACATATAGGTCGGACCGGGAACAGGCTCGGTTTCATTATATTGGCTAATCATTCCGCACAGCGGCAGGCGCGCATTGTCATTGATGTTGGCAATTGCCGCATCCAAGATATCGCCACCAACATTATCAAAGTAGACGTCAACGCCATCCGGGCATGCCGCTTTGATGTCTGCGATTAAGGCCGCAAGGTCCTTGCCGCGGTAGTCCACCGCTGCATCAAAACCGAAGTCTTCGACCAAGCGCTTACATTTTTCCGGCCCGCCAGCGATACCAACCGCGCGGCAGCCTTTGATCTTGGCAATCTGGCCGACCACCGAGCCGACCGCGCCAGCAGCGCCGGAAACCAGGACCGTCTCACCTGCCTTGGGCTGGCCCACCTCAAGCAGGCCGAAATAGGCGGTGAGCCCAACCGCGCCAAGGATGCTGAGGTAATTGGTAAGCGATGCTACAATGCTGGGATCCACCACGTTGGTAAAACCGCCGGCGTCTGCGACCGAATACTCTTCAATGGCATTGAGGCCGACCACATAGTCACCGACTTTAAAATCTGGATGATTGGAGGCCGCCACTTGCCCCACGGTGGTGCTACGAATGGCTTCACCAATTGCAATCGGCGGAAAATAGCTTTCTGCATCATCAAGCCAGCCACGGATTGCAGGGTCGAGCGAACAGTAAATATTGCGGATTAAGATCTGCTCCGGTCCAGGCTCAGGAATAGCCTCTTCAACCCAGCGAAAGTCTGACTGCTTGGGCAAGCCCTCAGGCCGCGTGGCAAGCAGAACGCGTTTGTTGCTCATATCCCAAGTTCCTTAATCGACCCCGCGACCACCATCGACAACAAAGGCCGTACCGGTCGTAAACGTGCTTTCATCACTAACCAAAAACAGCGCCCCTTCAGCGATGTCGTCTACCTGGCCGACCTGTTGCAGCGCGTTGCCATCCATCACAAAGGCACGCACTTCGGGGCTGTCACCATATTGGCCGGTAATCATCTCCGTCCAAATCACGCCGGGGTTTAGCGAGTTTACCCGGACCGGTGGATCATAGCGGGCCGCTTCAACGGCAGCGACTTTGGCAAGCTGGGTCACCGCCGCTTTTGAGGCGCAATATGCGGTGCAGTCATCCAGGCCAATCAGCCCAGCGAGCGATGACATCGTAACAACCTTGCCAGCCGTCTGGGTTTTCTTCATGAGCGCTAAGGTGTGCTTCAGCCCTAAGAAAGTGGCATCGACGTTGACCGACCAGAGCCACTTAAAGTCATCATTGGAGGTGTCCGGCAAAGGTTTTGAGAAAAACGCGCCGGCGTTATGGACGGCAATGTCAAGCGCGCCGAATTCAGTTTCGATCCAGGAAAATAAAGCCTCCCAATCGGCCTCGCTGGTAATGTCTTGCTGGTAAAAAAAAGCCTCACCGCCCGCGTCTTTGATGTGCGCGCAGGTCTTTGCACCTTCGGCTTCGTTCCGCCCAGTGGCGATAATACGCGCACCTTGCTGGGCAAAAAGGTATGCGATTTCCCGCCCAATGCCCGATGTTGCCCCAGTGATGAGGGCCACTTGGCCTGTAAGAGCTTGTGTCTGTGATGCTGGTGCTTCACGTGGCAGCGATTGTGTCATCCAACATCTCCAAGGCCGCCATCTACGGGCAAAATGTAGCCGGTCACAAACTTGGATCGCTCGGACGCCAAATAGAGCGCCGCTTTGGCAACCTCTTGTGTCTGCGCATAGCGAGACAGGGGAATGGTGTTCAGGTAGCTGTGGTCGCGTTCGTCCCACGGGGTTTCATCAAAGCCTTCCGTCATGGCTGTACGCGCAAGCCCTGGGGCAATGGCGTTGACGCGAAAGAAATCGCCCTTACGCCCCAGCTCAACCGCAAGGGCCCGTGTGAGATTGCTCAGCGCCGCTTTCGACGTGGCATAGGCACTAAAACCGGGCAGTATGCGTTTCGCGGTTACCGATGATATATTGATGATCGACCCACGCGCAGCCTCATCGCCCGCAGCCGCGCGCGCCTTTTCAATAAAAGCCTTCGCGCCCATGAACGCGCCAATAAGATTAACTGAGTTCACCGACTGAAAGTCTTCAAGCGTCATCGAGCTAAAGGATTTGATGACTGCAACACCAGCATTGTTCACCAGGATATCACAGCTTTGACCGTCAAAAGCATGCGCCAATGCCGCGTCCCAAGAGGCTTCATCGGTAACATCAAGCGCCGCCGTCTGAAGGGTCAACTTGCTGGCTGCTGCTTGCGCCTGCGTTTCTGCTAAGCCAGCCTCGTCAATATCCGCAGCAAACACCGCCGCGCCAGAGCGCGCAAAGGCATGCGAGATAGCGCGGCCAAAGCCAGAACCGGCACCGGTCACAAACGCCGTTTTACCTGCCAGCGAACTGGTCATGCGGCGGCCTTGCCCGCTATTGCAACTTCAACCATGTCATTCCTCACTCTGACAGGATGTACGCCTATGCTGCGCACTGCCGGTGCAGATTGCGCTCCGGTCGCTAAATCAAATTTTGCGCCATGATGTGGGCACATAAGGGCCCCGCCCCTGACCCTGCCGCCGTTGAGCGGCTTTAGGGCGTGACTGCAAATGGCATCTAGCGCAAATACAGCATCGCCAACCCTGCATAAGATGATAGCAATACCAGCAACTTCAAATTGCTTGGCACGATTAAGGGGCAAGTCATCGAGTGGGACAACTTGGATGTACTCAGTGGCGGTCGCGGCGCTTTCTTCTATGATGTTGTTCATTGAAAAAGGACTCTTTCCCGGCAGTCTGATTTAAAAAAGCAAGGCTCGAATCAGCACGTGAATTGACGATTTAGTTGGCTTGCGCCAAAAGGCTATTGTGCAGCGCACAAAATCCACAATGGTTTCTGGGCGCAATTTGCATCATCCTGACGCAAGGCAAACGGACCCATACTGCTAAATAGCAGCACAGAATTGTGGGGTATACTATGGCTTTGAATAAGCCCCAATCAGGCCGACTGGCGACAACAGGCGGATATCGCGGGCCAGCAATCGCAGCTTCACTAACTAAAAAAATATTGCGCATCGCACAAAAACGTTCAGGTCGGTTTGTTTTTTCTAAGAAGCCGTGTTAGCGTCTGAAGCGTCAATGAAGACGAACCGCAAACGTTCACAAAGAAGCGACATGCGGTGCCACAGCAACTGCCCGTGTGGTGCGGGCTGCAATGCGAACATATCGGAAATCCTTCCGACTGCTACGGATCGAACTGGGGAGACCAAGGTCTATGGGAATAGTCGCTGATCACTATCAATTCACCATAAAATCGCTTGAGGATATTCGCCCTGCTGCGCTTGAACTGAAAGAAATGGCACAGGGTATAGGTGGCTACAAACTTGCTGCCACGGATAACATCGCTTCAAAAGCGCCGATGAAGGATCATGAAGGGAATGTGCTCGCGACATCAGTATTTGGCTGGGCGGACGAACCAGACCAATGGTGGCGTAACTCACGGCTCGCGCTAACCAGCCCATTGGCCCGAGCTTGCCGCTATGAGAGTGAGCCGTTCTGGTGCAACATTGAAGGTTTTTATCCACGCCAGCCCAATATCTTTCTCGACAAAATAGATATTTCAGACTTTGAAAAACGCTCTGGTTTGCGCGCCGCAATTGTGCTTCCCGTGCACTTGCCGCTCGGCCAGATCGGCGCAATCTCACTGGCGCCCGGCGATCAACGGATCGACTTGCAAGACCATTTCGATCAGCACGCTGATGATCTGCAGATCCTGGCGCATCGCTTTATCACTGGGTATGCAAAAGTAACCCGTGGACGCTCGCTGGTACCGGCGGACTGCCAATTGACCAAACGCGAGGTGGAGTGCTTGCGCTGGGCTGCCGTTGGCAAGACGGACCGCGAAATCTCCATGATCCTGTCGCGCAGTCACGCGACCATCCGGTTCCACATTAAAAACGCGGGCGAAAAGCTCAACACCGTGAACCGCTCACAAACCATCTTCAAAGCCGCCCAACTGGGATTTCTCGGGACTGCGGCCTGATATAACGCCTGCGCACTCTACCGCCCGGCCACGTTCTCCAGGCCGGGCGTTTTTTATGGTGATACGGTCACCTGAGTGCTAGATACAGTCTGAATGGAATGGGCGTGGGGTGGCGACGGTGATCCATATTATCGGCGGTGGACTTGCCGGCTGTGAAGCGGCCTATCAAGCCGCGCTGCGCGGCGCGCGCGTCACGCTGTACGAGATGCGGCCGCAACGCAACACAGACGCCCATAAAACAGGCGGGCTAGCCGAACTGGTCTGTTCGAACTCTTTCCGCTCTGATGACACATACAACAATGCCGTCGGCTTGCTGCATGAAGAAATGCGGCGATGTGGCTCACTGGTCTTGAGCTGCGGCGATGCTGCCAAAGTCCCTGCCGGCGGCGCTCTTGCCGTTGATCGGGATGACTTTTCACACCGCGTTGAAGCAGCCATCACTGCGCATCCGAATATCACAGTGGTTCGTGAGCCGCTAGAAGCCTGGCCCCCGGCCGATTGGACGCAGGTCATTATTGCCACGGGGCCACTCACGCTAGAAGCGCTGAGTAAAGATATTCAGGCGAAGACGGGCGAAGACGCCCTCGCCTTTTTCGATGCCATTGCGCCCATCGTTTACAAAGACAGCATCGATTTTTCCAAAGCCTGGTTCCAATCACGCTATGACAAAAGCACCGATGGCGGCGATGGTAAGGATTATATCAACTGCCCACTCTCTCAGGCGCAGTACAGCGCTTTTATTGAGGCCCTGCTTGCCGGCGAAACGTCCGATTTTAAACAGTGGGAGGCAGATACCCCGTATTTTGAAGGCTGTATGCCAATTGAAATTATGGCCTCGCGTGGGCCAGAGACATTGCGCTTTGGCCCCATGAAGCCGGTCGGCCTGACCAATCCACACAGCGATGAAGCGCCTTATGCGGTGGTGCAACTGCGCCAGGATAACAAACTGGGGACGCTCTATAATATTGTTGGCTTTCAGACCAAGCTGAAATACGGCGCGCAGGCTGACGTTCTACGCATGATCCCCGGCCTTGAAAACGCGAAGTTCGCGCGGCTCGGCGGTTTGCACCGCAACACCTTTATCAACAGCCCGACAGTGCTTGACGAACAGTTGCGCCTAA
>JBCCLR010000062.1:0-17315 GCA_039026755.1 Pseudomonadota bacterium
CATTTTGCGATTTGGTGTGCGATGTGTTGTCGTCAAAAGCGCAAGATGCGCAAAAGTCAGGCGCGGAGGCGCCTATTCGCGCGGCCTTGCTCGACACTGTAAAGCGCCATTGCGCCGCGTCCGCGCAGGCTGGGCGGTAACTCATGGGGCAAGTTGTTCACCATAGTCAAGCCTCGACCCTTGCCGATGTGCTGGACCGGGTGCTTGATAAAGGCGTCGTTGTCGCCGGTGATGTGGCCATATCCTTAGTCGGCGTGGAGCTTCTCACCATCCGGTTAAGATTGCTCGTCTCCTCTGTCGATAAGGCAAAGGAGATGGGGATTTCCTGGTGGGAAACAGACCCATTTTTGAATTCGAAAGCCAAATCGCTAGAGCTTGAAAAGCTAGAACTTTTAGAGCGGGTTGAACGGCTGGAGGCTGAACTGCGTCTGAAAGATGCGGGCGGCGAGGTCTTAAAGCCGCGCGATCTCAGCCACATTACGGGCGCGCTGCGCACCGATGAAGCGGACCCGCCAGCATGATAAAGCGACCGCCAAATGCTGATGACTTTGCCGCCGCGCGGCAGCGGCTGGAGACCATGAACCAGCGCCTTAAAGCCTTGGCGATGACGGTCGTCAGTCGGTTCCAGAACGCTGCCAAAGCACCGAAAAACCAAGGCTTCAAAGCGGACTATGATGTGCGCATTCGCACCCTCGTTGAGGATGAAGAGCCGCCCGTTCGTCTCGTGCATTCTCAGCAACCCGGCAGCGATACACCTGAAGAAAAGGAGCGTTAGGAGCCCCAATGCAACGCTATGTTTATGGCATTATCCGCGCCCAGGATGTTCTCACTTTTGATATTGAGGGCTTGGGCCCAAGCAGTCCGCAGCCGCAGTCCGTTCCCCTGGGCGACGGCTTGGCAATGATTTCAACGCCTTATTCGGGAGAGCAAATTCGCCCCAGTCGGCGCAATATGCTGACCCATACCCGGGTGCTTGAGCATGTAATGGCCTCGCATGATGTGCTGCCCATGCGCTTTGGCACTGTGCTGCCAGCCGAGGCTGAAGGCGAAACCATCCTGAGGGCCAATAAAGCGCAATTTGTGGATGCCTTTGACGACATTGAAGGGCGGCGCGAATTATCCTTAAAAGTCTATTGGCGCGACGGTGTGGCCTTTGAAGAGGTTATCGCGGCTGACGCAGGCTTAAAGGCCGCGCGCGATGCGCTTGCCGCGCGCGACCCTAAGCAGAGCCACTATGAACGCATCGAGTTTGGCAAGCAAATCGAAGCGGCGATGGCGGCCAAGCGCTATCAAGAAGCAAAGGAGCTGCGCATGCGCCTCGCGCATTTATGTGCGCGGTTCATCGAAGCGCCAGTCAACGAAGATGTGATGATTGCCAGTTTTTCCATGTTGGTGGATGCCGGCCAGGAAAAGGCGGTCGATGACGCGGTCAACCTGCTCGATGACGTGCATGGCACCCGGCTTCGCTTTCGGTATGTAGGGCCAATGCCACCATTTTCGTTTGTAGAACTTAAAATCGACACGGCCCCATCGGCCAGCGTGCTGGCTTAGAGGGCACGCGCGTGGGGCTTCTTTCAAAGGTGCTAACCTTCCCGGTTTCCATTCCGGCGGCGGGCCTCAAGGGCCTTATCTTAAAGATCCATGAAACGGCCGAAGCCCAGTACTACAATGCCGAAGCCGTGCGCGCCCAGTTGGTCGCGCTGGGTGATCAGCTAGATAACGGTGACATAAGCGAAACAGAATTTGAAGCGCTGGAAGAGCAGTTGCTCGACCGGCTTGATGAGATCGCTGCTTATGAGGCGGCTAAGCAAGGCGGCGGAGGATAGAGCATGATCGAACCACATTGCTTGTTATACGCGGTTGCTGATGATTTTGATGCCAACATTATTGGCACGAACGGGCTTGCCAATGCACCGCTTGATATCGTGCGAACGCCAATGGCCGCCGCGTTAATATCGCGCCATGACCCCGCTGCAATCCAGCAGCTGTTTGATGAGGCGCAGGCCAGTAACGTCCATCTGCTCGCTTGCGAGTTCTATGCGTGCGTAAACGCGCTCAGTGCCGGGGCTGATATTCTTCCGGTTCGCTTTGGGACTGTCCTGCCCACGCAAAGCACCATCGCAACGCTCGTCAATCGCAATGCGTATAGCATTCACGATGGTCTCGAACGCATCTCAGGGCAGCAGGAATGGAGCATCCGGCTGTGCTATGAATGCATCGAAACGCCAGCACAGGCATCTTTAGACGGCCGGGATTTCTTGCGTGCAAAGCAGCAGGCCCGTGCTGATCAGGCTGGGCATATGCAGCGTTTAGATGACATGACGCGCCACCTAATTGCCAGCCTGACGCATGATAAAAAGATGGATATGGCGACGCAGGCTATCGGCGCGGAAGACAAAGCGTGCTTTTTCCACGCTCGGATATTGGCGCTACGCGGCATGACGCAAACCCTGTGCAAGACGATCGAGAGCGCACTTGTGGAGTTTCCCGATGTAAGTGCCGATGTTGTTGGACCAGAAGCGCCATATCATTTTGGTCAATTGGACATACAGCGTGATGCAGCTTGACGATGATGCGCCCCGCGTGAGTGTGATGGCCCTTGATAACGCGCTTGGCGCGAATTCGCTTTCCGATTTGCTTGGCGGCCTGATCGACACAGGCGTCGTGTTGCAGGCGGATCTTGTATTGACGCTGGCGGATGTGGACCTCGTTTATATTGGCCTGCGTGCGGTGATTAGCGCGGTTGATGCCGAACCGGCGCAAGCCGCGCTTGCTACCAATGCGATTGTTTCAGCTGAGGCGCGAACATGACCAGTGCAGCGCCAACCAGGCAGCAAGCCATACCGGGCTGGCTAGACGGTATCGCCGCCAGGCCGGTCGAACAGCACGGGCATATCTGTATGCCAATTGAGGGCGTGTACGCGCTGATTTGGCCGCATGCGAAACAAGGTGGCTTGCTTGATCAGTCAAACCGCTTGCTTGCCGCCGCGCAGCATGCGCCTGTACTGCCAGCGCGGCACGGACAGCGCGCAGATGTGCACCACTCTATCAACCGCCGCGCCATTTCCCTTGCCGCAGAGCTGCGCGATATTGGCCTGTGCCGGCAGTTTTCACTCATGCTGCCTTCAGATCATAAACTGCCGCAATCATCCATACAGCAAAGCGCTGACGGCCTGCGCGAAAAGTATGCGGCGATAAAAGCTTTTCAAGCCGATATGAACGCCGCGCGTGCGCGCGCTCACGCATTTATTGAATCGTTTAGATCCGTTTTTGTAAAGCCTGAGATTTTAGCCGTATGTGGTCAAAATACTATTGTTATTCATATGCTTGTATCTGAGAAGGCAACGTCGTTGGCACGGAAAACATGGCGCGAGCATAACCCACATATGCCTGAAGCAGCGCTCGTCGGGCCATTGCCGCCCTTTGCATTCACCACGCTTTGAGAGCTATCATGTCTACCCCTTTTGAAGAGCTCCTGCCCAAGTCGTTCAGCACAGAGGATATGCAGGCGATTATGGCTGCAGCGACGCGGGCTGTGGCTGACGACAATGGGCGCTTCTCGCTTGACCCGGAGGCCATAGAGCGTGATTTGGCGAAACTTGTTTTGGTGGTGGTGGAACTATTGCGCAGACTTATGGAGCACCAAGCCCTAGCGCGCATGGACCGCGGCACGCTTTCAGACCGGCAAATCGATCAGCTCAGCGATGCACTCTACCGAGCACAAAACCGGGTTGAGGACTTACGGATCGCCTTTGATATTCCCGCAGAAGAGTTCAATGTGGATCTAGGCCCATTGGGAAAAATTTTGTAGTGCCCTTCATGGTGAAACATCGTTAACCATCTTTTGCAAATATACACGCATAAGATGTAATTGAGATGATATAGACCATGCGTGATCGCCTCGCCAAAGCCGTCGAACCCGGTATTTTGCTCACTGCTTTGCTTGGTGCGCTTGGCATTGCAATTGCGGCGAAGTTTATGGCTTTTGCACTGCCGCCGGTTTGGTTCGCCTATGCGGCGTGCGCTTTATGCGCGATATCCTGTGCGGTGGGTTTGCGGCTTATGCGCCGCCCTGCGGCGCCTGCAGATGTGCCGCCACAGCTGCTCGCACTCTATGACGTTCTTGCTGAGGTCACGCAGCGTCTAGATCAAGGTGAAGCGGACCTGCGCGCCGGCCAACACGCCTTTAAGCAACTGCATATTGAGCTTGCCGAACACGCTGCAAAATCGGCGGAAGCCTTTAAACATTCGAGCGCTGAACAAAACCAGCACCTGCGCGATATGACGGCGGTGCTCACCGACATTCCGCAAGCGCTGGACGGGGTTGAGCGGCTCACCCAATCGCTTGAAGAGATTGATGTTGCGAAAATAGGCCAGCAGGCAAGTGCATTAGAAGACCAGGTTGAACGCCTTGGTGATGCCGCAGACGCTGTCGTTGAGCGCGCCGATGAAACGCAAGCGTCCTCGCTCCGCCTTGAGGAAATTATTGAAGGCGCCGCCCAGAACAGTGCGCGCCATGTTGACGCCTTGCACGGCGCTGAGGAAACACTGCGCGCCTCAACGCAGCAGTTTGAAGCCGCATATCAGCAACACGGCGCTTTGACGGAAAAGATGACAGGTGCTTACAGCCAGATTGGCGCGCTGCACTCTGATATGAAAACGCTTCAAGGGAATGCGCAAGCCGCCCTGAAATCGGGCTTGAAGGGGGTCATCGGCGCCACGCGGATGCTGCAGTCCGCAGAGCAGCGCTGCGCTGACACTGCTGGCCAGATGGAACAGGTCAGCCGCACATTACATGATCACTCAGTGCGTCTATTGGACGAGGTCGCAAACGGGTTTGCGGCCTCAGTGGAGCAGGCTGGTCAGGTCCTGGATGATAAATCGGGCCGCGCCCTAGAAGACTTAACGCTCGGTTTTGCCGCTTCGGTAGAGCAGTTTGAAGAGGCATGGCGACACGGCCTTGCAAAGCTGCAGCAAGCAGGCAACGATACACTCGCAGGCGTGGGTGAGGGCTTTGAGCGCACACAGCACGCTTATGCGGCGTTCATAGGGAAGGCACAGCACGCTCTATCGGGCCATGAAGATGTGCTGCAACAAGGGCGTGACGCGGCACAGAAATTCGCTGATGGTATCAACGCAATTGCCGCAGAAAGTGAAACGGCGACCCGCGGTTTTGCAAGCAGGTTGCAGCGCCAGGCCGAGTTGCTTGATGGACTGAGTGGATTAACGCATCCGGCGCGCGAGACATTGGCCGCGCTATCGCAGGTTGACGTGGCGCCGCTCGGCGCTGCTATTGAGAGTGTTGAGGCCTGCGCACAGCGGCTCAATGCCATAAGCCTTACTGACCACGGGCCAGCAATGGCTGCCGTTGATGAGAAGCTTGTCAATTTGGCTGCCGAAACGGCTGAGGGGCGCGTGAGCTTAAGCCACCTTACAACCCAGATAGAGGTGTCTGAAGATCGCATTAAGCAAGAGGTGTCAGATGCCTATGCACCGCTCTTAAACCAGGTTAGCGCACTGAATGCGGGCCTGGACGATATCCGCGCACGGCAGGACAATGCGGATATCAAAAGCGATATAGCCGCCGCTGCATCGGCAATGATTGAAGCATTTGAGCAGCATGTGACAGAGCTCCTAAGCCAGCATCGTCAATTGCAGATAGAGCAGGTGCAAACGCGCAAGACCCTCAAATCGCAAGTCCGGCAAAGCGAGCAAGACACCTGCGCGCATCTGGCGAACGTTGCGAGCGATATCAAGCATATTCGGGCAAACCAGCTTCAGGTTCTTAAGCAAACGCTGCGCCAATTGCCTGAGGCGGTCAAAGATGTTGTGCATAGTGAGCTTGCGGCACAAGCATTGGCGCAAAAGGTGGATATTGACGCTGCTGTCGAAGCGCTTCGCGTTATGCCCGAGACTGACGTGCCAGAGACGGTAGATTTGGAAGACGCTGCGCCGGCGGCTGAGCCGGACGCTATCATGCGCGATGTCAGCACACGGCTGGCCGACGCATTGGCGCAAATGGAAGCGATCGAGACCGAAGCAACGGGTTTGGCGGCAGCGGCCCTAACCGCGCCAGAAAATGCGCAAGACAGTGAGGCGCTGCAGTGCGCTCTGCGTGATGCTGAGCGGACGATTAGCGCCTGGGGCGAGAAGCTAAGCAATATTTCAACAGCGATCGCGCTTGCACGGGACGCAGCTTAATCAGTCAATAGTCCGAGTATTCGCGTCGAGCGTTAGAACTTTATTCAACTTAAACGAGTATATACACGTTTAAGGAGCATAGCGCTCAGGCCGTTACCTGTTCGAGTTTGTATGATGCGTGTTTTTAATTTTACATCAGCCAGAACCCTTCGCGATCTTGCAGCATATCTGCAGCAGTCAAACGCTGAGCGATCTGCATCGCCGGAATATGCAGCACTAAAGCGCCAGCCGGTTGTACAGCCGATTCTAATGGCATTTGAAACCATGCAGAAGACAATGGAGCGCGAACGCCTAGAGCATACACAGGCGCTGGCCAGCTTGCGCGGCGAGCTAGAGGCGTCGCAACAGACCGAGCCGCAAACCGATTTAATGGAACAGTGTAACGCGCATCAAGACCAAGCCAATGAAATGCGCGAGACGCTGGGCAGGATGTCTGATGTTCTGGAATCCGAGCTGCGGTCGAATATGCAGCTGCTTAATCATGAAGCAAACAACCTCAGCGAAGCCGCCGATCAGCTCAATCAGTCGTCTGAAGGCGTGAATGACGAGGCAAGCGGCGCTACGGCTAAAGCGCAAACGGCAATGCAATCGACCGAGACGGTCGTTAAGGCGACCACGGCGCTGCGCATTTCTATTGATACGATTGTCCAAGAGTGTCGCCGCATGGCGGACCGCACCAATCAAGCCGTTGCTGCAACCAAGAACAGCCGCAATGTGATTGCCTCGCTCGAAGATGCAACCGCACAAATTGGTGATGTGGTCGATGAGATCAACGCTATTGCATCGCAAACAAACCTGTTGGCGCTGAATGCGACGATTGAGGCGGCGCGCGCCGGTGAAGCCGGCAAGGGCTTTGCAGTTGTTGCATCGGAGGTCAAGGGGCTATCGCGGCAGACCGCGACGCTTACAGAACGCATCACAGAGCAAATTGAGCGCATGGGCCGCGAAGTGGAAAGCGCGGTCGAAGCCATGCAAAATGTTGGCGATGAGGTGTCGTCCATTGATGAAGGTGCCGCACTCATCAATCAGTCGATTGATACCCAGTCTGAAGCGGTGAGCGATATTGCAAGCAGTGTTGATAATGCCCAGGGCGCGGTGACGCAAATGGTCGAAAGCCTGAATGAAGTTGAATCAAAAAGCATGGATGCGATTGGTCTTGCAGCCTATGTCCAGAGCATCTCCGATGGCTTGTCGGCAACCACAAATGATACCCGCGAACGCCTGGTTAAGCTGCTGCGCTCAGTATTTCCCGAGGCGGATCGCCGGGTCTATCCGCGTTACCGCGTCGACAGCAAAATCCGCATAGATCTGGGAGGTGGTGAAACCGTTGAGGCGGTGTGCCAAGATATATCTCGCGGCGGTGCGAAACTCCGGCTTGCCGATGCGCAAGCGTGTTCAGCACTTGCTGTCGGCGCGGACCTGACATTGCAGCTTGAGGGGCAGCAATTTGCTATGCAGTCAACTGTTCTTGCTATCCAAGATAGCGCCATACGCGTGGAATTCGATGAGGTGTCAAAACAGCGCGAATCCTTCCAGAAATATTTGCTGCAGCTGATTGATGAGCAGCTCGATGAAACGGCAACCGCCGAACCCCAGTCGGGTGACCTAGAGAGCGCATCCGAAGCAAACGCTGCATAGGTTTGTGTTTAAAGGTTAACCGCGCCAGCTGCCACAGTCTTTACATGAAGTACTTTTGCATTGCTGCAAACGTTATTTCGCGGCAATCCGGTAAACACCGCGGCGGTCAGCTGGGTCAATCATCTTGCCTTTTTGTAAGAGCTTTACTGTGCCGGCTTGGGCCTGTTGGTCGGCCAAGGCATGCACCGCTGCCATATGGCTGCGCCAGGTGTCTGGATAGGCTCGCCGCGCGATCTCCGATGGGCAGATAGACTTTGCCGGGCCTCTTTCTGCAAGCAGGTCATAGAGTGCGTTTTTTAAAGCGTCGCTCATAAACCAGGCAGCTAATGCGTTTTGTAACGGGCGCAATCAAACGCGCTGTCTTTTGTCGGCAAAGGCCCTAAATGCTGCTGCATAGGGAGAACAGCATCATGCTTATGACGGGTCAATGCCTTTGCGGAGATATCTCTTACGACATTCGTGCTGAACCGCTGCTAACCGGAGTATGCCATTGCAAAAACTGCCAGCGCCAAGCCGGCAGCGCGTTTTCAATCTTGATTGGCGTGCCGAAGGCGGCGGTGACCGTGCAGGGGACACCAAAACAGTATGAAGATACCGCAGACAGCGGAAAACCGGTGTTTCGCCAGTTTTGCGGCAATTGCGGATCGCCGCTCTTTAGCCTGGTGCCTGACGCGCCCGATTTGATGTTTGTAAAGGCCGGCACGCTTGATGACACGAGCATGTTAAAACCGCAGGCGCATTACTGGTGTGACAGCGCCCAAGACTGGATCGATATTGATCCAGCTGTGCTGCAGTGCGCGAAAAACCCTGCTTAGTCCTCCAGCACCAGGCGCCGATAGAGGTGCCATGTGGTGTGGCCAAGCACAGGGAAGATGAGGGCCAAGCCTAAAAAGCCAGTTGCGATGCCTGTCAAAGCTGCGAAGGTGACTACCACGCCCCATCCAAGCATCACGGCAGGGCTCTCAAAAACCGCTTTGATGCTGACGATAATAGCCGACATCACATCGATTTCGCGGTCTAACAGCAATGGGATCGCGATGACCGTGACGGAAAACAAAGCCAGCGCCATAACCGCCCCAACGCAGCTTCCGACCGCCAGAAACATCCAGCCATCCGGCGTGCCGAGCGCAAAGTCGAAAAAACTCTCTAGCGTTGAAAAGGGATTTAGGCCCGCAAACAGCGCCACGAGCGTACGCACCTGATAGAGCCACACCCAAAAGATAAACAGAACCGCAAACGCCATAAGTGGCAATTGACGTGTGCGCTGAGCAACGACGGCCGAGAGCACTGCTGACCATTTGAGCGGTATGCGTGCTGCGCGGCGGCGGCTGACCTCATAGAGGCCAATGGCCGCAAACGGTCCAACCAATGGGAACCCGACTGCGATCGGCAAGATCCACCAAGGCTGCTTGAGTTCGGTGAGCACATACAGCATCACAGCACCGCCAAAGGCAAAAAAGCCGCCAAAAAACAGGCCGTAAAGCGGCGCATTCAAAAAATCCTTCAGGCCTAGCGCAAACGCTTCTGCGATATCCTCGAGTTTTGCTTTGCGAACCTGCGGCAGTGGCTTTGGCAAAACGTCTACGCCGTCGTGGTGCGACTGCTCCATGATCTCCCCCCTAAAAACTCCACCTTGATCGCGGCTATACGGCTTTCGCAGCAGTTTAAGCGCTATAATGACGATACATCTTGCGCTAGATCAATTTGATCGCCGTCGCATCTATAAAATGAAAAAGAGGGTAGCCATGCCGGCACCGACACACGCAAATCTAGAGATTTCAATAGATCCAACCGCCGATCAAGTGCGCGCGATGCGGGATGCTGATCAAGACGCACCGGTGGTCATGCTGAATTTATTGAAGTTTCGCGATAAAGCGCTCTATCCAGAAGGATCGGGCTTGTCTGCGCCAAATGGCATGGCAGCGTATAAACGCTACCAGCTTGCCTTTACCGAAACGGTTGCTGCAGTCAGCTGCGCTGAGGTGGTCTATGACGGCCCGTGCGAGCAAGTGTTTATAGGCGCGCTCGGCGCGCCAGAAACGGATTGGGATAAAATGCTCATCGTGCGCTATCCCGCGCGCAAACACTTTCTAGCAATGATGGCCGATAGCGCCTATCGTGCAGCGTTGGTACATCGCTATGCAGGCTTGGAGCGGACGGTGCTCATTCAGTGCGCTGGCTAGCGTTTTAAGAAAAGGGGGCGACCATGGGTGCAATCATCGCAGGCGTCGTGGCGCTTGGCACGCTGATTTGGGCTGTTACGCGGCTGATGGACGGGATGAGCGATGCGAAATTTGCAGCGCGCCGGTTTTCCTGGACACGCAAGGCGAGCAAGGCGGCGCCTTATGTGATTACCGACCCCCGCGAAGCCGCGTCGGTTTTGCTGATGCAAATGGCAGCTTATAGAGCTGATCCGGACGACGACGTTTTAGACGGTGTTGCAGAGGTGCTCATGGAAGACATCGCCCGCGATAGAGTCGAAGCGGATGGTTTGGCTGGCTTTGCAGTGCGTATGCTCAAAGAGGTCGGCGATGCCGGCAACAGCCTGCGCAAATATATAAACCCCATCAATGAGGTCTGTACGACAGAGCAGAAAATGCAGCTGCTGGAAGGGCTTGAACGCCTGAGCGCGCATGAAGATGGGCCGCTCGACGTGCAGGAGCAGTTTTTACAATCGGTGCGGCGATTACTGATGCAAGGCGCCTAGCACAGCGATGTCATCACTCTCGCTTTCACGCAGGGCGGCGATTTGCGGTGGTATCGCCGCCACTGTTTCTAGTGGCGCGGCCAAGGCGGCAGGCATAGCGCGCTATAAAACGCTTGCACTGCAGACGCGCTGCGATGCCGTCAATCAAGATGCCAATAAAGCCGATGCCCGCGCGCGCATGCGCCGGGCTCTGAAACGTATCGAAGGGGAAATCGCTTCCGCCCAAGCGTTTTACAGAGGCTATTCGGGTTATGCCATCAAGCTTGTGGTGTTGCCGGAATACTATTTGACCGCTTTTCCGCTGCGCGAAACGCGCGAAGAATGGCGCGATAAAGCGGCTATTGCCATGGATGGCGCGATGGTTGATGCAATCCGCGCCATGGCCCAGCGGCGCGGCGTTTACCTGTGCAGCAACCATTATGAGCGCGACCCCAGTTTCCCAGATCTGTATTTTCAGGCCAATGTCGTGTTTAGCGATAGCGGCGACATTGTGCTGCGCTATCGCCGAATGATCTCGCTGTATGCGCCAACCCCTTATGACGTTTGGGATCGCTACCTCGATACCTATGGTGAGGATGCGATTTTCCCCGTCGCAAGGACGCCGCTTGGCGTGCTTGGGACGCTGGCATCGGAAGAGATTCTTTACCCAGAGATCGCACGCATGCATGTGCTCAAAGGCGCAGAAATTCTGCTGCATCCGACCTCTGAAGAAGCTGCACCAGGCCTCACTGTGAAGGACATCTCAAGGCGCGCAAGGGCGGTAGAAAATATGGCCTATGTGGTGAGCGCCAACAGCGGCGGAATTTACGGCACACCGTTTCCAGCCAACTCCACAGACGCTATGTCAAAAGTTGTCGATTGGCATGGCAAGGCTGTTGTAGAAGCGGGCTTTGGCGAGACGATGACGGCGGTTGCAACGCTCGATATCGATGAGCTGCGCGAGGCCCGGCAAAACACCGGGCTTGCAAATGTGCTATCGCGCTTGCCCATGCGCAGTTTTGATAGCGCATACGCACGCGCGCAGCACTACGCGCCAAACCGGCTTAAGGATCGCAAGATGCAGGGGAGAGCACAAGCGCTGGCCGCGCAGCGCGCTACCATCGAGCGTCTAAAAGAGCGCGGTGTTTTGACCAGCACGCCTTAACCGTTTTGAGCGCTGGTTTGTTTGCGCCGCAGCAGCAGGCCCGCGCAGAGGGCTGAGCTAAACAACAAAGCAGCGCCCGGCACGGGGATTTGCGACGGCGATATCAGTTCCAGCGATAGCGTTGCTGTCTGATCTGGGTCGGTGCGCCGGTCCCCTCGAGTCAATACGGCGTTGATGAAGTCGCTTGAGACAAACGATCCGCCGCCGTTGCCGATTGAACTCACCCCAAAGCGGAATGCGCCGCCATTGCCACCGCTGAAGCCGCCGCCGCCGCCACCCTCGAAAAATCCGCCACCGCCGCCGCCGCCAAAACCGCCGGCGTTTGCGCGGTTACCCGGCTGGCCCAGATTTTCCCAGCCGGCGCCGCCGATGAATGTTGGTGCGCTTGCGCCGCCTTGTGCGTCATCCGCGTCACCAGAATTTTCGCCGGGCCCTAAGATGCCAGCGCCGCCACCAGCGCCGCTTGCTGCCGCAGTTCCGCCCAATCCATCAATACGCGCGATTTGTCCGCCCGGTTGACCATCTCTGATATTGTTTAAGCCAGCGGTGCCGCCGCCACCGCCGCCTGCCACGGCAAGGGTTTGATTAGGGTCTAACGGCAGCGATAAATCCTGGGTGGTAAACAGGCTCAAACCGCCGCCGCCGCCGCCGCCGAATTGGTCATCCCGGTCAATAGCATTGCCGCCATTGCCGCCAACAACGACCGAGTAGCTTTGCCCTGCAAACAGTTCAATGTCAGCAACGACAAGCCCGCCGCGACCACCAGATCCGCCAAACGGCGCACTTGGTCCGTTGCTTGCGTTACCGCCGTCACCGCCGATGAGCGCGATGCGATAAACGCCTCCCGCCGCTATAGTGCCGGTAAAAATCCCTGGAGATGAAAAGTCTAAGCTGACCGCGCCGGCCAATGGAGCTGCAGCGCACCACATAATCGCGATCGCAACATACAGTATCCGCTTACTAAGCGTCATACATCCCCCTCACGTATTGGTAATCAAAACCAAACCGCCTACGAAGTTATATGATGCACCTTAAGGGCGAGAGAAAAAAGGGACTAAGTTGAGACGGTCGAAACGTCGCAGAAGATACCACTGCCTTAAAGCTTACTCGAGCGCCGGACCGACCAGCGCTCAAGCAAATTTCTGCGGTTCAAAAAGCTTAGCTTTGTCGCTCCTGCGCCAATTAATCGTCCGCGGCCAAATACTTATCCATCGTTTGATGGAAGTGGCGAATACGGCTTTCTTGGTAGTTTCCAAGCTCAACGATGCCGTTCATGGAGGCTTCAAGACCTTCTTGAACGTAGGGCAGGTTCATCATGTCTTGGTCGAAAACGTGGCCCAGCTGGCCCCATTCTTTGACCGTGTCCCAAGGCTCATCCTCCCCGAGGAAGCGCATTTCCGCCCCTTCCGGCATCGGCCCGTCTTTGGGCTTGCGCATCAGCAGACGCACTTCCATCAGGGTTGACTTCTGATCAGGCCACGGTCGCCAGCGGTAGACAACATTGGGCGCAAAACCGCCCCATGGTGAGAAGTTGGGGAACACATTGTAGGTATAGGCATCAACCATCTCACTGTCGGAGATCGGCTCGCCGTCATAGCCCATGGCGTTCATAAACTGCTGGCGGTTCAGCTCTGCAATATAGGTCCGTGCGGTATGACCTTCCGGAATTTGCATGCCTTCGTTCGATGTTGACGTGCGACCTGATCCAGAGGCAAAACTATCAACGATGAATTGCTCGTCATGTCCTGAATCTTCTAAATGTGGAGACAGAACACCAAAAGGCGTGAGCGTTAAGTTCACGTGGTCACCATAAATATTATAGCGGGAGTTCGCATCTGCGGTGAATGGCAAAATCTGTGGATGCGTAACGATTGAATGCCACGCCTCCATAAACGCTTCAGAGACCACTTTCCAGTTGGCGTGGATGACTTTGCCAACCCACAGGCCCGTAAAGCACTGATCCAAGTTCCACCGCTTAAAGTGCTGGTCAAGCGGCGAAAGGAACTGCTCGAGCGGCATTGGGTCTTCACTTTCATTAATGAAAATAAAGCCCTGCCATTCTGCCACATGTGCTTCAGGCAAGCTCATGTCTTTTTCTTTCAGGTGCTCGAAATCCCATTGGCAGGGCACGCGGGCGAGGCTGCCGTCGATGGCCCAGGTAAAGCCGTGAAACGGGCATTCAAACTCCAGAGCTGAGCCCGATTCAGTACGCAGTTTGCGGCCGCGGTGTAGACACACATTTGCAAATGCGCGCACGGACCCATCGTCTTGGCGGACGAGCAGCCAAGACCGACCGACGTTTTCATAGACAACCGTGTCGCCTGGTTCCGGCAATTCTTCCTGCCGCGCTGCAAATTGCCAGACCTTCGGCCACATCTTTTTCTTTTCTTGTTCGAAAAAGTCCTGGGACGTGTAGCGTGCTACATCGATGGGGTCTGAGCCCAAAAATTCCCAAGGGTCACTGTCTTTCACAAACTTCGGTACGTCGCGCGTATCGCCGTTCAAGAGATCGTTGGTCGATACGCCTGGGCAGCGCGCCGAACCGAAAGTGCTGTGATCAGGATCGCGATCAGCCATGATTAAGTCCTCCACCTAGTACCGAAAGATACGCTATCAATGTAGCGCTAGATCGATATTGATCCACTACACTTTTTGAAAGGTTTGTAACTGTTAGGCAGCGTTTTGACCGCTGCATCAACATTTGTGAACAGGGAAAGATGCCGCAATAGCGCGTGACCACCGTAATTTTATCACGCTGCTAAACGCCGATCTTGCTCAGCGTTTTGGCAATCACATCATGACCCAGCCAATAAACTGGTGCATCAAGATCACCACTTTTGTGCAGCATTATGTGGCCGCATGCTGCAAAAACCAGCTTGCTCAAATCCGCGGTGATAAGATCATTTGCATCCGCATGAAGCCCGCGTAGGTCACTGGAGCAGGCCATCATGAGATCCATTTGCGCGCCTGTATTGTGCTGCGGCCATTGGGCGAAATCTTTAAGATACTGAATGTCAGAGGCGTTGTGATAATCGCGCAGAATATTGCGTATCTTGTCCAAACCTGTAGCACCGTCTGTCAGCTTTGATGCACATATGTTATTGACTGCAGCAGCATGATCGCTCTCCTGCTCGAGCGCCAGGATGAGCCGATACAGCGGCAGTTCAACGCCAACAAAAATACCGCTGGAATTCGTTAAGATCTCAGGGGCATTGAAAACAGCGACGGCGATGCCGTCTGCGTGTGCCCGCGCTGCAATATCTTCCAGCGCCATTTTCGCAAAGCCTTGCAAATACGGCGCATAAGTCTGCCACTGATATGCGCCATCAATCATGCATTCGGTACCATGATAGCCATAAGCGACAATGCTGGACTGCCCGCCGCTCGCCGTGATGCGCGCGCGTAAATCTCCGCTCAGCTCAATAAAGTGTTGTAACGTACGTGCGGTCACCTCTTCAAACGAGATCGCGCAGGCGCGGCCCATCGCGCTGTCCCAAAACACCTTGCTTGATTGGTGCCGTTCGCCCGTTCCTTTAAAAATCCGGTTGGATACGACCAACACGCGTTTCGATGCGGGAATGCCGCCGGCCATGGTATGGGCAAACAACACCTTTGCCCCGTCAGGTATGTGTTGGTCCAGCGCTTCTAGATAGGCACTGACCTGCGCTCGAAAGCGCGCTTCGCCCGCGGCGCGTGCATGTTCGATCGCTGCGAAATCCAAGTGTGCGTCGACCCAGTCTTTGCCAATTGCATTGAGGGCATCAATCAGCGTTTCGCCGGTGCCCATGTCTTCTTTATCGAAGCCCGCTTCAAGCGGCACATTGATAATCGGGCCATGGCCTTTCTCAGCGATTTCTTCTTCGGTAAGTGGGCGCAACGTGCCGTCGCTGTCGCGGCGACCTACGGTGCCGTAGATCACATTCATACCCCGCGCCTTGGCAGCGTCGATAAGGCCGTTAACATATCCGCGGCCAAACACTTCGCCAAAAACAACCAACACATCCCCGCTGCCATAATCGGCTAAGTCGGGTATCGCCCGCAGTGGATGAAACGCCGTCATGCTGTCCTCATTCGCCTGTCAGCACGGTTCGCGATATCGCTTGCTCATCATGCTGTTCCCGCAGCGCGGTTTGCTATGTTTAGCGAAAAAGGTCAAGCAAATGGGAGCCGCGATACCGCCAAGCCGGCGGCAAAAAAAGACCAATTAATGTATCACAAAAGTCCCCAGCCCCGTTATCTTTGGCAGTCGAAAAGGCCGTAGGTGCGGATTAGCCTGCAATAATACAGTGACCGTAAGAGCAAGCTCATGAATTTCGACCTTTCTGAAGAACAGACCCTATTGCAAGCAAGCATTCAGCGGTTTGTGCAAGATCGCTACGACCTGGAAAAGCGCCGCGCCTATCTGTGTCAGGACAACGGCTTTGCCGCCGATAATTATGCGTTGCTGGCAGATCTTGGGCTGCTCATGCTGCCATTCTCTGCCGAAAAAGGCGGGCTTGGCGGAGACCCGGTGGATATCATGGTGGCGTGCGAGGCTGTGGGCCCAGGCCTGATTGCTGAACCGTTCTTCGCGAGCGCCATATTTGCTGGGGCGCTGCTCAATCAAATCGACGGCACCGAAGATATTATTGAGCAGATCGGCGCAGGCGAGAAACGCTTTGCTGTTGCGCATGCAGAGCGCCAGGCGCGCTTTACGCTCAATTATGTGGAAACAAAAGCCAAGCCCAGCGCGGGCGGCTACGTGCTCGATGGCCAAAAAATCATGGTCCTGCACGGCGATGCGGATGCGGACCTTATTGTGTTGGCGCGTAGCCAGGGCGAGGCGATGGACAAAGACGGCTTGAGCTTATTTCATGTTGCCGCTGGGGCTGCTGGGCTTGATATCCAGACCTTCCGAACTTCAGATTCTAACATCGCCACGCAAATTGATTTTCGCGCTACACCAGCGCGGCTGCTCGGCCCGGAAAACGCCGCATTTGAGATTTTTGAAAATGCGGTGGCGGAAGCGACTTTTGCACTTTGCGCAGAAGCAATTGGCATCATGCAGGCAACGTTTGACGAAACCTTGGAGTATGTCAAACAACGCAAGCAGTTCGGTGTGCCAATTGGCTCCTTCCAAGTCATCCAGCACCGCATGAGCGACTGCTATATGGCGCTCGAAGCGGCCCGTTCGATGGTTCTGAAATCCGCCATCGCGGACCGCAGCGATCGCGCCGCGTGGTTAAAGACGATCGCAGGCACGAAGGCTTTGGTGTCTGAAAAAGCCATGCAAATTGGCCACGAGGCGATCCAATTCCATGGCGGCATGGGCGTCACAGACGAGCTCATCATCAGTCATTATCACAAGCGGCTGCATTTGATCTCTACGCTGTTCGGTGATGTGAAAACCCATATCGAGCGTTTTGAAGCCGCTGCGTAACACGCCGCTTTCAAACACGCTGGCGATGGGGATATATCTGAGCTTTCGCTCAGAGGTCCTTCTTTGCCGCATACACTTGGAATTGTAACCGGCCTACAGTTTGAAGCTGACATTGCGCGCGCGCTTCCCGGCAGCAATGTTGCATGTTACGGGCCTGGGCCGGCTGCTGCAGGCGCAGCGGCCAGCACGCTCGTAGCGCAAGGCGC
>JBCCLR010000063.1:0-17305 GCA_039026755.1 Pseudomonadota bacterium
AAACCCGCTCGTCCAAGGGTCTCCATTTATTCGGTTCTATGCTGGCTGTCCCCTGGTAATCAAATCACATGCTGTGGGCACGCTGTGCATCAGCGACCGAAAGCCGCGCGACTTTTCTGACGCAGACACAGCAAAGCTGGTCTCCCTCGCGCATACCCTTGAGCGGCTCCTTGGCTCTATTCACGACACACGCCACGTGCTGTCGCAAGTAGAAACCAAGTCGGCACAAGCACTAGCGACCGCGCCATGATTGACGCGGCAGTATTGCGCGCCTGTTTTGACGCGCTTCCTTATGTGGTGTTTGTCAAGAACAGCAAATTCCAGATCATCTATGGCAATGCCGAGTTCCGCGACTTGATCGATGGCGCGGAGTTCTACGGCAAGACCGATGCGGACTTCTTCGATGAGAAAATCGCCACCGCGTATCGTAAAGAAGATGAGCAGGTTTTGCGCGGCAAGCCGGTTTATTGCGATGAACATTTGGGAGACGAAGTTGCAGCGATCGTTAGCAAACTGCCCGTTACCTTTCCAAATGGTGAGCCCGGCATCGTCAGCATTGGCTTAGACCTAGGCCGAAAAAAATATAACAATAAAAAATACTGGGAACTGCGCAGCGACCGGGATTTGGCAACGTCGGAAGAACGGCTGAAATCGCTGGAAGCCCAACTCTTAAACACCGTGCATCAAAAGCAAGACGCCATTGCAATGGCAATGACCGACCCAGCAACAGGCCTGCGCAACCGCAATGGCTTGGAAGCGGACCTGATTGCCGCACAACGCCATTTTGATGCCACTGGAAAGCAATTCGCCCTCGCCTTTACCGACCTAGACCACTTTAAGAAAATAAATGACCGCCTTGGCCATGATGTCGGCGATGCAGTACTTAGGGGGCTTTCCCAACGCTTTTTAAAACTCGATGGTCTGCGTTCTGCTGCGCGTATGGGCGGCGATGAATTTGCGCTGCTGTTCGACGTGGATGAAACCCTTGATGAAGATCAATTTCAAACACTGATGAACCGCGTGCAGTCGATGCTGTCACTGCCGATGATCATTGATCGCAAGACCATTCATGCAACAGGCTCGGCTGGCATTGCCGTCTACCCGCAACATGGCTGCGACCTGAGCGAACTGAAGAAGAATGCCGATGCAGCCTTGCTCACGGCGAAGGCTGACGGCCGGAGCCGCGTTCAGATTTTCTGCAATGCAATACGAGACCGATCAAAACGCCGGCGGTTACTGGAAGACGGCCTGCAAAGCGCCATCAAAGAGCGCAGCTTGGATATTGCGTTCCAGCCGATTGTCTGCAGTCAAACCAAACAGGTCTTGAGCGTTGAAGTCCTAGCCCGGTGGCAACACCCTGAGCTTGGTGCCATTGCGCCAGATGAATTCATTCAAATTGCCGCCGATTGCGGCCTTCTATCCAAACTTGATCGGGTCATTTTTGATATCGCGTGCGGCCAACTCTCACCCCTCCTCGCAGCCGGCCGGATCCAGCAATTTTCAGTGAACGTGTCTCCAACGGACCTCACTGACGTTGGCTTCGCCAATGATCTTCTGGGCCGCATAGAGGGCCATGGGCTGACCCCTAAAAACGTGTGTATCGAAATTGTCGAGACGGCAAGCATCCATGATTTAAAGGCGGCCAAGTTCAACCTCGATATCTTGCACGACGCTGGTATTTGCATCGCGCTCGATGACTTTGGCACGGGCTTTTCAAATCTACGGTCTCTCCTTGATCTGCCGCTCGACCGGATCAAAATTGACCGCTCTTTGGTGCGCGATATGGAAACCAACCGCGCAGTCTTTGACTTGTTCCTTACAATTGTGCAGCTGGCCGGCATTCTAGAAGTGTCAATGGTGGCAGAAGGGTTAGAAACCGACTTTAATGCGCTGATGATCGCCTCTGCGGGCGTTACGCACCTGCAAGGCTATTATTTTGCCAAGCCAATGTGCATGGACGACCTAGTCGTCTGGCTCACAAACAATGAGGCCATCGCACCAAAAGCAGAAGACGCCGCGTAGACGTAATGTCCAAGCGGCGCCATTCCTTTGTGGTCAGTCATCTAAATATCGGCGCCGCCCCACAGGACTGAATACGCTTCGCAGTGCACCAGCACGCTTTCATAGTCGGCCACATCAATCCCAGCGGGAATTTCATATTCTTGCACACCGCGATTGGTCTGCAGTTTGCCCAGCTTAACCGACCCTATGACCGCGTTTCGGCTGGTTGCTGAACGCACATTTGTTGGCGATAAAAACACCTTCAAATCCGGTCCACGCTTTGCTTTAAAGTCTTCTGAAAACACCACAAACGTTTTATCACCGCGCTGCACGATGTCGTAGCTGCCTTTGATCGACTTTGATTTTTTGATGAATTTATGTGGGGCGCTGTGCTCTGATGCATAGGCTTGCGTTGTTGGTATTGCCGCCGCAGTGATGGCTGATACGGATAAAATGGCTGCGACGGACAGTGTTTTAAAAATGCTCATAATCTTGCTCCTGCAAAGCTGTGTTGAGCCGGTCATCCGGCTTGAGCAGGAGCTATAATCGAGATCTTATACCACACGCCAATAACGCCTGTTCACGAGGCGGTGTAGTCTTTGTGAGCTATAGGGCTGCTCTAGCCGACGCGCACTTTAAAGCGCAGCTTGGTCTCACCTTTGGCCTCCACTGGAATGCTGAACATGAGCGTTTGCGCATCAATTTCTTCTGCCTCAATGGAAGTATCGCGCAGCTCTGCATTCTCACCAACATACTGCTTCAGCTCCACCGAGACGGCTGTATCCTTGGCGTTTTTGACGGTATATTCCATCGTGATGTCGCGGATTTCGCGGATCCGCGTTTTGCTGACTAGCGCATCTGCAGCCTTTTTCGATTGCACAGTCACGTCAAACGCCTTGCCCATGGTCAGGTCAATCGCATTGCCTTCAGATGTATGGGAAATGGCGTCTTCGCCAATAAATTGAGCGCTGCCGGATTGATCCATACCATAAATGCGCACCACACCCTTGGGCAAAGGCATGCCCAAATTATTGGCTTTGTTATTATCGAATTCGAGCGAGACCGACACGTTTTGCGGATCATTCTGCGTGCGGAAAAACGTGGAATAATAGGCGTAAGTTTTCGTCACAGGGACTGCGTTAACGGACATGAATGTGACTTGCTTTGTCTGCTTATCAGCAATCGTCGTTGGCTGTGGCAGCGTATACATATGGTATTCGCCAACCGCTTCAGGCTTCACATTTTCCGCTCTACTTGAGGCGGCAAACTGCATGGCTAAGTTTGAGCGCTGGCGCTTTTGCACACGTACCCGGTTTACATCGCCTGCAATGAGCTGCGTTTTGGCATCCACATAGGCAACACCGGTCTTGTTCGTGAGCGTGATCAGCCCGGTCAGGTCAAGCGTCTTTTCATCAGCGGACAGATCACCGACATAATCAGCCGACCAGCCAATGCCCTTGGTCAGGTAGGCCAGCTCGATCTTCTGATCGCCAGGCTTTGCATCCGCATATTGCATGGACAGCGTCGGCTCGGCGCGCAGATTGGGCGGGATGTTTTTAAACACGATACGCCCTGGGAAGTCGTTTTGAATGACCTCGATTTGATTGCCAACCTTAAGCACAGCTGCGCCCCCATTATTGGCCAAAACCACGGCATCGCGCACTTCTAAATCGCCGTCATCTTCTGTCCGATACAGCAACACCTCCTGCCCCACCGCTTTGTTGAGCAACGCTTGCGGGCTTAACAGGTCGAAATCGAAATTCTGCTCAACGACGTACATGTTGCCTGAGAGGGCGGCGGTTTGCGGCATGATCTTGGTGGAGACACCCTCAAAGGCCAGCGTGCCGCGACTGGCTTTGACATTTACAAACCGGCTATCGCGCACCAGTGCTAAGCCGTCGTTATAAATGGTGATGGCGAGCGCATCGCGTGTTTCTGGCGTGATTAAAGTTTCAGCCTGAACAGCTGAAATCGCTGACGATGCAATGGCTGCAGCGTAAATAAATGACCGCATGGGACCCCCTGCTTAACAATGATGTGGTACACATTTGCCAGCGAACGTGGCAAGATCAAGACAGGCTAAAAAGGAATGTCATCATCCAGCGGACTCTCTTCAAAGCCGCCACTGGCAGGCTTGGGTGCCGCCGGCTGATAGCCGCCATCGCCGACTTGACCACCAGCGTTATAGCCACCCTCCATAGCGCCGTCGCCGCGTCCACCAAGCATGGTGAGTTCGCCGCGGTAGCGCTGCAACACAATCTCGGTCGTGTAGCGGTCTTGGCCGGTCTGATCTTGCCATTTGCGCGTTTGAAGCTGGCCTTCAACATAGATATTTGAGCCCTTGCGCAGATAGTTCTGCGCTGTCTTTGCAAGGTTTTCATTGAAAATGACGACCCGGTGCCATTCGGTTTTTTCGCGCCGCTCTCCAGTGCTCTTATCGCGCCAGCGTTCTGACGTGGCCAAAGACAAGTTGACGACTGGAGAGCCATCATTGAGCGTTCGTACTTCCGGGTCTGCCCCTAAGTTTCCCACCAGAATTACTTTATTTACGCTGCCAGCCATGCCTCACAGGTCCCTTTGTTCATGTCATGTTCGGTAGATTAGACGCAGCGATGTCTGGGCGCAACAGAGGGTTACCACGGGGCTGTGGAGAACATCTCTAAAAAACGTGGCATTGACCCCGAATGCGACTGCCCGTCCCTTGACCTAGGCGCGGTTGTCGCCACTTTGAAAGAGGAGCAATTGCCAGGTCGAACCTATGCTGACACACATCCGCGTCCGCGGCGCGCGTGAACACAATTTGCAAGATGTAAATGTCGATATTCCGCGCGATAAGTTAGTCGTCATTACGGGCCTGTCCGGATCGGGGAAATCCTCGCTCGCATTCGATACAATTTATGCCGAAGGCCAGCGCCGATATGTGGAGAGCTTGTCGGCCTATGCGCGGCAGTTCCTAGAAATGCAGCAAAAGCCAGACGTAGACCTCATCGAAGGTCTGAGCCCGGCGATTTCTATTGAACAAAAGACCACCAGTCGCAACCCACGCTCTACCGTTGGTACAGTCACTGAGATCTACGATTACATGCGGCTTTTGTGGGCACGCGTCGGCATTCCCTATTCGCCGGCGACAGGCCTGCCCATTGAAAGCCAGACCATCAGCCAGATGGTCGACATCATCATGGCGCAGCCGGAAAAGACCCGGTTTTACATCCTTGCGCCCATCGTAAGAGGCCGGAAAGGCGAATACCGCAAAGAATTTGCTGAGCTTATGAAGCAGGGCTTCCAGCGCGTAAAAGTCGATGGCGAATTTTATGAAATCGCCGAAGCGCCGACGCTGGATAAAAAATTCAAGCATAACATTGATGTGGTGGTGGACCGCATCGCAGTGCGCGACGGCTTAGAAGCCCGGCTTGCGGATAGCCTTGAGACCGCCTTGCGCCTGGCCGATGGCATTGCGTTTGCAGAGTTTGCCGACAATGGCGAACGGCTGACGTTTTCGGAAAAATTCGCCTGCCCGGAATCAGGCTTTACCATCGAAGAGATTGAGCCGAGGCTATTTAGCTTCAACAATCCCTTTGGCGCCTGCCCAGCCTGCGATGGGCTCGGCACCTCAATGTTTTTTGACCCAGACCTGGTCGTCCCAGATACCACGAAATCACTGAACAAAGGCGCGCTTGCACCCTGGTCGAAAAGCCAGGCACCTTACTACATGCAGACGTTGCAAGCACTGGCAAAGCACTACGCGTTTTCCCTCACCGTGCCTTGGGACGACCTACCCACGACAGTGAAAAACGTCCTGCTGCATGGCTCAGGTGATGAGGTCATCACCTTCGTCTATGCAGATGGTAAGCGCAAATATGAGGTGGAGCGGCCCTTTGAAGGCGTTGTCGGCAACATTGCACGGCGCTACCGCGAAACCGATTCCATGATGATCCGCGAGGAGTTGAGCCGCTATCAAACCAGCGCACCCTGCCTGGACTGCCACGGCGAGCGGCTTCGCCCAGAGGCTCTGGCCGTAAAACTGGGCGCTGATAAAAAAACCATCTCACAGGTGACCGCCAAATCGGTTGCTGATGCGCTGGCTTGGTTTAAGGACCTGCCCGCCAGCCTAAGCGATACGCAAAATGAAATCGCCGAGCGCATTTTAAAGGAGATCGTTGAGCGGCTCGGCTTTCTCAACAATGTCGGCCTTGACTACCTCAATCTAAATCGCAGTTCTGGCACGCTTTCAGGCGGCGAAAGCCAGCGCATTCGCCTGGCCAGCCAAATCGGTTCGGGCCTTACAGGCGTGCTCTATGTGCTTGATGAACCCAGCATTGGGCTGCATCAGCGCGATAATGACCGGCTGCTCAAAACACTGAAAAACCTGCGCGATATGGGCAACACAGTCCTGGTTGTTGAGCATGATGAAGATGCTGTGCGCGAGGCGGACTATGTGATTGACATGGGCCCTTATGCCGGTGTGCATGGCGGTACAGTTGTTGCCAGCGGCACACCAGCAGAGATTATTTCAACCAAGTCATCACTGACCGGTGATTATCTGTCAGGCCGGCGCTGGGTGCCGATCCCCGCTGAGCGGCGCCAAGCAAAAGGCAAAAAAGGCCGCGCCAAAGGTCAATGGCTCACCTTAAAAGGCGCGCGCGAGAATAATTTGAAAAACGTGAGCGGTTCGATACCACTAGGGACGCTCACTTGCATTACCGGCGTATCGGGTTCGGGCAAGTCGACCTTCACGCTCGATACGCTTTATAATGCTGTTGCACGGCGGCTTAATAACGCGCGCGGCGTGCCCGGCGAGCATGATGAAGTGACTGGCCTGGAATATTTAGATAAGGTTGTGGACATTGACCAAAGCCCGATCGGCCGGACACCGCGCTCAAACCCGGCCACCTACACTGGCGCGTTCACGCCAATCCGGGATTGGTTTTCCCAGCTGCCCGAAGCGCAGGCCCGCGGCTATAAGCCGGGGCGCTTCAGCTTCAATGTAAAAGGCGGCCGCTGCGAAGCATGCCAAGGCGATGGCGTGCTTAAAATTGAGATGCACTTCTTGCCGGATGTGTATGTGACGTGCGACGTGTGTCATGGCCAGCGCTATAATCGAGAAACGCTTGATATTCGCTTTAAAGGCAAATCGATCGCCGACGTTCTTGATATGACGGTTGAAGATGGAGTGCAGTTTTTCAAAGCTGTCCCAGCCATCCGTGATAAGCTTGCCATGCTCGAAAAAGTGGGGCTGGGATATATCAAAGTGGGCCAGCAAGCGACCACCCTGTCCGGCGGTGAAGCGCAGCGCGTAAAGCTCGCAAAAGAGCTGGCACGGCGCTCTACTGGGCAAACGCTATACATCTTAGACGAGCCCACCACTGGCCTGCATTTTGAAGACGTGCGCAAGCTCCTTGAAGTGCTGCAAGCGCTGGTGGATCAAGGCAACACCGTGGTGGTTATTGAACACAATTTGGAAGTCATTAAAGCTGCTGATTGGATCTTAGATCTTGGGCCTGGCGGCGGTGATAAAGGCGGGGAAATCATCGCCAGCGGCACGCCTGAGAGCGTTGCGGCAACCAACGGCAGTTTCACCGGCCAATACCTCAAACCCATCCTTGCCAAAGATGCCGAGCGGGCCGCGTCGCAGCGCCAAGCCGCAGAATAGACCGCCGAAGATGCAATGAATGCGCAACCATGAACGACGCCGAAGAGACGGATGGCCTTAAAGTCTACTACAATTCCGCCTGCCCAGTTTGCGCTGCGGGAATTGACCGCCAGCGGCGCCAAATGGCGCGGGAGAAACCGGCAAAATCCGTTACGTGGATAGACATTGCCGACGATCCGGATGCTGTGACGGATCTAGGCGCAAACATTGATGCAGTTCGGCACAGTCTGCACGTGGTCAGCGGCGATGCGCTCCATGTTGGCGCTGACGCTTTTGTAAAACTCGCGCAAGCAACGCCCAGCCAAGCTTGGCTTTCCAGGATTTTTGGGAGCCGCTTGCTTAAACCGCTGAGCCACTTTTTCTATGATCGGTTTGCGGATTTTTTATTCTCGTGGAACATGCGTAAAGGTCGGTGGTAAAATCACGCTATTCACCTGAGCTCAATCGGAGTCTCGGCAAACGCGCTTGGAAACTGTGCTTCTGACACAAAAGCCACAGTGCTTTTCGAACCGTACCGCCACTCTTAAAATAATGGGTTGTAAAGAACCACGTCAGCATAGACCTGTTGGACTATATCCGCATGGTTGACGCGTGGATATGCACAACAATTTGATTCTTGGGGGATCTTTAATGTCTAAATGGCAACTTTCGATGGGCAGCGCATTGGCGCTGGTGTCTGGTTTTACCGGACTGGATATGGCGTATGCGCAATCAGATGACTTCGCACTTGAAGAAATCATGGTGACAGCGCGGCGCCAAAGTGAATCTTTACAAGACGTTCCGATTGCCATCACCGTGGTCGGCGGTGAGACCCTTGATAATTTCCAGCTCAATGAAGTGGCGGACCTTCAAAGTCGTATCCCGACCTTGAATGTACAAGTGGGTGGCTCGGGTTCCGGCGGCCAGCTTAGTTTGCGCGGCGTTGGTTCTTCTAATATTTCGGCTGCCTTTGATTCAGCGATTGCATTTAACTTTGACGGTGTTGTTGTGAACACCATGCGGTTTGTACAGGCTGGCTTTTTTGATACCCAGCAAGTTGAGGTTCTTAAAGGTCCGCAATCGCTCTTCTTTGGTAAAAGCGCATCGGGCGGCGTGTTGTCTATTAGTTCCAGAAACCCCGGTGACGAACTCGAAGTCATTGGCCGTGCATCTTATGAATTTGAGGAAGAAGGCTATCTATTCGAGGGCGTTATCTCTGGCCCCGTTAGCGATACGCTCGGTCTGCGGTTTGGCGTGCAATATAATAACATCGACAGCTTTTCGCGTATTCAAGACGGCATTCCAGCGGTCAACCGTGACCGCGGCTTAGAAACGCTGATCATGCGCGCAACGGCTGAGTGGAAGCCCAACGAAAACCTGGTGGCCAATCTGAAGGCCAATTATCTCAGAAACCGGACTGACGGCGCCATTGGCAACTCGCAGAACATCTGTGGTCCTGACGGTGTTGCGGACCCTGTGATCCTCCTGCAAGGCGCTGTCTCCGTTCCAGCTGGCTATGACTGTAATGCGTTTGACCAAAATTATGACACCTCCGACCCGTCAGCGACGTTAGTTGCACAAATCCCCTCTCAGGACCCGCTCTCTGAGCGAGACTTTGACGGAACGCCGTTTGGTGAAACGGATATCTTCAACATTCGGTTGAAGCTTGATTACGACGTGACGGACACGCTGACCGTTACGTCAATCACTGGATATGTGGATTTAGACGCTCTAGAGTTTGATTGCTTTAGTTATGGCGGCGTTGGCCCAGCGTTCATTGCAGGAGCGCCCGCGGCGCCGGCCGCGCCTGCGCTAGCTGCGGTGAACACACCTGGTTCAGCACAAGGGTTTGGCTGTTCGAGCCCAAACAATACACTAGAGCAATTCTCACAAGAAATTCGCTTGGCATCAAACTTCGACGGACCGTTTAACTTTTTGATCGGTGGTTTTTTTGAGGATCGCGAAATCTTGTTTGGCGGCCACCAGCAAGCCGTTAACATTTCCATCATCGGGCCCGATCCGGTGACGGGCAATACGGCAGATTGGTACCGATCCCAGGTCACCGACGCGCAGGCCCTGTCGTTCTTTGTAAGTGGTAACTATGAAATCACAGAGCGGCTTACGCTATCCGGTGGTGTGCGCTGGACTGATGAGGAAAAAACCAGCGTGATTGATGTGCCCTTTGTGCACGCGTTCCTGTCTTCGGGTCCGGCCTTTATCAACAGCGGGTTTAACTCGGGCGATATTGAGTTTGAAGATTCACAATGGACGCCGGAAGTTGCCCTAACATTCGCCGTCACTGACGACATCAACGTGTTCGGTGCGTTTAAAACCGGCTTTAAGTCAGGCGGCATCGATAACTCGGCACTCCCCTCCTCCAGCCTGCTTGGCCTTGGCGGAACAGAGGCTCAGCGGCAAGCTGTGATCGACAATATCCGCTTTGATTCTGAGACTGCAATTGGCGGTGAGTTTGGGATGAAGGCTATCCTTGCGGATGGCTCTCTGCGGCTGAATGCAACTGCGTTTTACTATGTCTTTGATGATCTGCAAATCCAGAACTTCAATGGGACGATTGTTCAGTTCGAAACGGACAATGCGGGTGAAGTCACGACCACAGGGATTGACGTCGACTGGGTGTGGAGTACGCCGGCGGAAGGCCTCACAATATCAGGTGCGGCAACCTTGCTTTCATCGGAGTTTAGCGATTCCTTCTTGGTGCGGGTTGATGACCTAGACGGGCGTGACGTGGGCCGTGCTCCCAATTTTTCAGGAAACGTTGCGGCGGATTACACCGTGCCGGTCAGCAATTCTCTTGATTTGGGTGTGAACGGGAACCTCAGCTACACTGGAAGCTACTTCACCGACCAAGTGAGCTTAAATGATTTCGAGCAAGACAGCTTTATCACACTGGATGCCGCCGTCTCGCTCAGCAACCCAGACCAAGGCTGGAAAATCTCACTCGTTGCAACCAATTTGACGGATGAAATCTGGATCAACACGACCAGTGATCGGCCGTTTCGTGACAATGATGACATCATCGCCACACAAAACCGCGGTCGTCAGATCTTTTTAGAAGCCAGGTTTGACTACTAAGCGGGTGTAAGATCCTTTCTTATTGTGAATTTTAGCTATTGAGCAAGGCGCGCTTCCCTCCGGCAAGCGCGCCCTCTCTGCATATCTGCGCAGCCCTAATTTTTACAGCATGCTATCGAATAGAGTGAGGCTGTGTTGATGTCTGAATCTTAAAAAAACGCCTAAAAAAATGGGGTAATCAAATAGTTAGAGCAGGGCCTTAAAAATTAACGTCGCACTTAGAGATGTGCGTATTACTCCACGCGGCGCGAACAAAGCTAAACATTTGTAGGGTATACTACTCTTAAAATAATGGGTTGTTTTTGCGCGCATGCCGCGCGAGCAATTGCGTCAACAAAAGTGCAATGCAGCACTAACTTTTATACAGCAAACGATTTTTGGGGAGACGTTTCATGTCTAAATGGCAACTATCTATGGGCAGTGCCCTGGCGTTGGTCTCGGGTTTCGCCGGCATTCAGACCGCCAATGCGCAAGCGGATGATTTCGCCCTTGAGGAAATTATCGTCCAAGCGCGAAAACGCGCCGAAAGTTCACAGACCATTCCCGTTGCGGTTACTGCTATTACGCCATCTATAATCCAAAATGAAGGTGCGGTTGACTTAAGAGACTTGGAAGGCCGTGTCCCCAACCTTGTCATCGGTGATATCTCGGCAGCCGTTGGCGGCACTGCAATCGCTATTCGAGGCTTAAGTTTTGAAGACGTTGAGCGCAGTTTTGAACCGACTGTTGGTCTCGTTATCGACGGCGTTTTCATCTCGACAAGCTCCGGACAACTCACAAACACGTTTGACTTTGAGAGCATTGAGGTTGCACGCGGGCCGCAAGGCACTCTTTTTGGACGCAATACAATCGGTGGCGTCATCAGCGTGCGCAGAACCAAGCCAACGCGCGAGTTTGGGCTTCGCGCACAGGCGACAATCGCTGAAAACGGGCGAGAAGAATTTGGTGCGGTCCTCAATGCACCGCTTACCTCAAAGGGTGGCCTCAAAGTTTTTGGGTTTAAAAGGAACTTTGATGGTTTTTATGAGAATATCACAACCGGCGGAAGCGATGGCGCCAATGACTATCTTAATTTCGGTGCAACACTCGACTACGATCTGTTGGATAACTTAAATTTCCTTCTTACCGTTGAAGCGCAGGAATATTCGGGGGAACCGGCAACTGTTTCCCTTAGTCAACCAAATGAGGTGATATGCGCCTTAGGTTTTGAAGCACCATCTCAATGCGGCCTTACTGTGGAGGACCAAGCTGATCGATTTGAAACGACTGCAAATCTTGTTGACACATTTGACATGGACGAGTTCGATCTTACCGCGAAATTAACGTGGGACATCAGCGATCGCTATTCTTTGATATCCATCACTGCTATACGCGATTCCGAAGAAGTCCAAACGCAGGACTTTGATTCAACGCCGGCTGATTTCTTTGACACCCGGCGTCCTCAAGATTTCCGTCAGTTTACGCAAGAATTTCAGTTAAATGCGGAAATCAATGATCGCATCAACGGGATCTTCGGATTTTTCTATCTAGACAGCCGCTATGAGCTTAACCAGCAAACGAACTCGCCGTTATTTGCTGATCCGGTGCTTGGCCCAGGTCAAATCCGTGCGGATGCCTTTCAGGAAATTAGTTCATTCGCTTTTTTTGCGGATATCGACTTTGATATTACCGACCGCCTTCGCTTAAACGTTGGTGGACGCTATACCAACGACAATAAGCGCTTCAGAATTAGCAATGATATTGTTTTCACTGCGATACCGCTGACAGCGCCGATATTTGACACCACGACAGCAGATCCGGCTTTATTTACCAGCGACGTATCGCGAAATAGCGACGGTTTACTAGACGAGACTTTTGAGGACTTCTCTCCACGCGTATCACTGGATTATCGATTTACCGACGATATCTTCGGCTACGTAAGTTGGTCACAAGGCTTCCGTGCCGGCGGCTTTAACGGTCGCGCTGGGAACCTAACGGCAGCGACCACGGTTTATGATTCGGAGAAAGTAAATACCTTCGAAATTGGCACGAAAACTGAATTTTTGGATAATCGGGCGCGTTTAAATGCGACCGTATTTCTTTCCAAGTACGATGACCGTCAAGAAGAAATCGTGGTTGCACTTCCTGCTCCGCCATTCCAAGAAACAGTTGTTACAAACGCTTCGGACTCTACATTTTGGGGTATAGAGCTAGATGGTGAGTTGGTCGTCACAGAAGATCTGTCTTTGGTAGGCTCATTTAGCTATCTAAATGCCGAATTCGACGAATTCCCGATTTTATCGATCGACCCAGTAACAGGTGATCAAGTGACGCTTGATCAGTCTGCTTTGACCATTCGTCGTGCGCCAGAAATCACATACTCGATTTCAGCTCTCTACAATAAGGACATTGGCCCGGGCGATTTCAGTGCAAGTTTGTCGCTCAGATTTGTTGATGAGTTTCAAACAACGATCGTCAATGCCAATCCAAACATTGGGCCGCAGATTGATCCGCCGGTCACGAATGACACGAATGGTCCAGCCTTTAACGATCCGCGCGGTATATCAGAACCTCAACACACGCTCAATTTCACGGTCGGATACGGTTTTGAGGTTGGCGGCACGCAGGTTGATTTAGCCGTATTCGGTAGAAATCTATTGAACGATGTCGGAATCGGTTCAGCCTTGCCCGTCGCTGGCCTGTTCACCTTCGCCACGCTCGATACACCGCGGCAATTTGGTGGTTCTGTTACCATAGAATACTAAGCAAATACGAGCGCTAACAAGAGGCCGTATAATGCATGTATGCGAGCCTATAATCGGGCTGGATAATAGAAATAGCTTCTCAGCTGGGTATTGGAAAAGCTAACAAGACCCGCGTGATCGATGTTCACGCGGGTTTTTTTTATGTCAGACTTAAACGTAGACCTCTACTGGTCTTTCCGTAGCCCCTTTTCTTATATCATCCTGCCGGAGATCAAACGCCTGATCACGGCGTACCGGGTGCACGTGACTGTAAAGCCGGTATACCCGCTGATCATCCGGGTGCCCGATTATTTCCAAAAAGCCGATCCACGCTTTTTCTCTTACCTACTGAGGGACGCAGAGCGCACAGCGCAAATGCAGAGCATACCCTTTGCAAAGCCCGAGCCAGACCCGATTGTCATGCACCAAGAGACCCGCATGGCGGCACCTGAGCAGCCCTATATTTACCGGCTTAATAGAATTGCCGCCGCCGCGTCCCTGACCAGCGATATTCTCCCGTTGGTAGATGAAGTAAGCCAGCTAATCTGGTCGGGACAGGTACAAAACTGGCACGCAGGGTCACATCTTCAAGATGCCATTCAGCGTGCTGGATATGATTTAGCAACCTTGGATCATCAAGCGCATACTCAGCCCAAAGCGTTGGATGCCCAACTGGCGCAAAATCAAAAAGACCTGGAGAGTGCCGGACATTGGGGTGTTCCCACTCTCATATTTAAAGGCGAGCCATTTTTTGGCCATGACCGCGTGTCGCATCTCATTTGGAGAATGCAGCAACATGGGCTGCAGGCACGATGAGGGTCCAGCGCATCATCTATGGCCAAAAAATCTGCGTATAATTTAGATAGACGTCAAGGATCATGCGCGTGCACTATGGCTCTCTTACTTATGCGCTTACCATCGCCATTTTGCTGCCTTTTCATGCCTTTAGCGCGGAGCCGCCTCTACCATCACCCGAAAATGGTACGCTCACAGCGCGCTATAATGTGCATTGGGGCTTGCTGCGGATAGCCGATATAGCGGTGACTTGGAAAACCTCAGATGAGGACTATAGCATTGCCCTCTATACGCGTACACGCGGCTTGCTACGCGCAATATTTAAAGCTGAGGCTGCGTTATCCGCTTCAGGGTCAGTTGAAAATGCCGCTTTAACTCCGCGAACGTTTATCACGGACAGTTCATTTAATAAGAAGATCTTCGGGCGTGAGATGCGCTTTGATAATGATGGCCGAGCGCGAATTATCAGAGAGATAAAACCTGAAGACTTTAAGTTTGAACGAGAGCCTGTGCCGAATTCCTTACAATATGGGCCAGATCCCATGACCGTTTTTTTGGACTTTATGCTCTTGCCCGGCACTGTCCCAGGGACGCGCTCTTTTGACGGCGTGCAAGTTGTTGAAACCCGCCTTCAATGTAATCTTGAGACCGAGGCCCTGAGTAAAACCCGGCGCAGCATATTTCATGGGCAAGCCCAGCGCTGCAATGTTACAGGAGACGTTATTGCAGGCGATGTCGTGCTCGATGACACTAATGACGTCGCAGACGATGTCGACGGCCGCGATTTTGAAACACTCATTTGGTTCGCAAGAACCCTAGACCAGAGCTTACGCATCCCCGTACGCGTCAAAGCGGCAAGCAATCGCGGTACACTTAAAATTTACCTGACGGAGATTACCGGCGGTGTGGATGAGCGCGTCGGTAAACTCGGGTCTTGAGGATTTAGGGTGGCCCGCGCTGACAATCACGTCCAGTGCTTTTCCAATACAAGAGCAGCGGGACGCCAAGCAAAAAAAATAGCGCCGGAAAAACCGGCGCTATTTTCAAATACTGAACAAGCCCGCACCCTGCGGCCCGGCCACTCAAATCAATTAATAGTAATCGACAGCCCGTGCTTCAGACTTGTTAACAACGGTACCGATCATGTTGGCATCGCTTAACAGACGTTGGCACTCGCGTACTTCACTCGGTTTACTCTGGCCGGCGGTCACAACGAGCAGCGTTGAGTCCACATGCGGTAGAACGACGAGCGTGTCATCAACATTTAAAAGCGGCGGTAAATCAAAGATAACGACCCGCTCGGGATAGCGTTCACCCACTTCTTTGATAAATGCGGCAACCTGTTGCGACGCCAACGTTTCTGACGCGTTGGTAATCGGCCGGTTATTGTGTGCAATAACGAGGCGCGGGGTATTCGGGTTCACCAGAATATCTTCGAACTGCGCGGAGCCTTGGAGGTAGTCAAAAAGAGAAGGCTCTTCTTCAACACCAAGGTATTTGCCAATCGATGGACGGCGCAGGTCAAAGTCGACCAACAACACAGAGTCCGTCGTATTCTGTGCAATACTATAAGCCAAGTTGATCGCAATCAGCGTCTTACCACACTTTGGCGACGGTGAAGTCACAGCGAGGGTTTTTGCATTGCTCGCCCGCATTTTCTGCAAAACTTGCGTACGCAAAATATCGAAATACCCGCTGCGCTTGTCACTTTTGGTGTGCGCCACAATGCGGTTGCGTTCAAGCAGTGCTTCGTCTGGCGTAAATACCCGCGTCTTTTCGTAGGTCAATTCACTCAGTGACGAAGACGGGCTGAGTGACGTCCGCGGCGGCTTAGGCTGTTGCTGAGCGGCAGCGCTTGCCTCGTCAGCGTTACGAACCGCTCTAGCCTTATCAAGTGCTTCCTTAATCCGTTCCACTTTAAAGTCCTTTTTTACAGAGGCCGAGAACGACCAGGTTTAAATTTAGAAGCGTGCCATTGCTTTGTAAGCAATAATATCTAGCGGCATGTAGAGGAAATGGATCGCAATTAAGCCGACAATCGTTACCGTTGGTGCGGCGGCAGCAGCAAAGTATATCTGCCGTTTGCGTTTTAGCTCCTCTGCTTTGGTAAGGATTTGTGGTACGACCCCAAGAGGCGGTTGACGCAGAATTTGTGCGATGGCGCCAGGGCTCGTAATGCCACCAAACAGGGTCTCTGTGATCGCCACAACGCCAGCGGCAACTGCCAGCGCAGCAAACAAACCGACCACTATAATCTTGTTGCGATTAGGTTTCGTCGGCGTTTCTGGAAGCACCGGCGGTTCGAGCAGTGAAAACCGCTCCGCTTTACGACCTTCCTCGAGATTTTGTGCCAATTGCGCCTCAAGCTGCTTTGACTTAATCTCCTCATATTTGGCGAGAGAGTTGTCATAGTCCCGGGTCAATGCAGCCAACCCACGCTCAACTTCAGGCGTTTGCAAAATACGCGCTTGCAAGTCAGCAATCTTAGTTTTGACTTCGCCGCGCAGTTTATCGAACACCTCAATGCGGGCGTTCGCGGCAGCAATCTGACCATTGAGGCGTGCAGTGGTGAGGTCAAACTGGCTTTTGCTGTCAAATTCGCCACTTTCTTCGTTCGAAAGCTGAGCTATCTGCGCTTCAATCCGGCTAACCTCTGCCTCAGCGGCTTTCACTTCAGCATTGTCTTCTGAATAGCTCGTCAACAGAGCGGACGAGCGCGCTTTCGCGGCAGCCAGCTGTGTCTGCAAGTCATCAAGCGGCGCGGGATTAGCTAGACTTTTTTCAAGGCCCGCAATTTCCTCCTTAACCGCGATGATGTCTGGCCAATCATCCAGATACCGCGCCTGTAACGCAACAAGTCGGGAGCGTGCTGCTGCCAGCTGTTGTGCTGGACTCTGCGCTGACGATTTTGGTCCTGAAGAACCAATGCCAGACTTTGTTCCGGTCAGTTCAATTTGCAAGAAGCGAAGATTTTCTTCGGTCGCTTTTTTGTCTGCGTTGATACGCTTCAGCTCATTTTCATTCGTTTGGAGCATGCTCAGATGCATAGCCAATTGCTCAGGAA
>JBCCLR010000064.1:0-17253 GCA_039026755.1 Pseudomonadota bacterium
AGGCCCGGCGGCAGCTCGGTGATGCGGTCGGAAAATGCTTTCATGGAGGGTTTAGTCGTCATAGCAATCATCCTCCGGAACGGTGTTCGGGCGTTTTAAATCAATCAAAATTTCGCGCGCGGCGTTGGCGCCGCAGGCTGACGAGACACCGCCGCCTGGATGGGTGGACGAGCCACACATGTACATGTTCTTCACCGGCATCCGGTACTGCGCATAGCCTGGGAAGGGCCGGTTGAACAGCAGCTGGTCGATGGTTAATTCGCCTTGGAAAATATTGCCTTCGGTCAGGCCCACTTCGTTTTCAATCTCGTGCGGCGTGCGAATTTCCATATGCACGATCAGGTTAGAAAAACCCGGCGCGTAACGCTCGATTTTATCGATTACGGTTTTGCCAAAGGCATCGCGTTTCTCAGGTGTCCATTCGCCATCAGCCAGTTTTGGCGGGCAATATTGGATGAAGTTACTCATCCAGTGATTGCCTGCAGGTGCGACTGTCGGGTCCCACGCCGAGGGGATGACCGATTCAATGAAAGGATCGGCTGACCATTCACCGCGCTTCCAGTGGTCATAGGCGCGCTCCAGCGTTTCCAGCCCGCCAATAAAGGCCTGCCCGCCGCGATTGACGTATCTGTTGTCGGGTACACCGGTGAATTTAGGAATACCGGAAAGCGCGATATTGACCTTGCCCGACGACCCGCGGATTTTAAAATTCTTGGCTTTTTTGTGAATGCCTGGCGGCAAGTCGTCCTTGTTCATGACCTTGGTAAAGGTACGCTTGGCGTCTAAATTCGAAACGACGATGTCGCTGGTCAGCTCATCGCCATTTTCCAGCACAACACCTTTGACTTTGCCATTTTTGACCGTGATTTGGTCGACACCTGCCTCGGTGCGGATTTTGCCGCCATGTTCCTGCAGCGCGCCAGCCAGCGCATTGGAAATGGCGCCCATGCCGCCGCGCGCCAGGCCCCAAGCGCCGATATTGCCATCCACATCGCCCATGACATGATGCAGCAGAATATAAGCTGAGCCTGGCGAATAAATGCCCAGCGCCGTGCCGATGATGCCAGGCGTCGCCATCATGGCTTTGATGAAGTCATTCTCAAAATAGTCTTCGAGAAACTCCGCCGCACTCATGGTGAAAAAGCGGATGTATTCATACAGCTCCTCTTCGCCCATTTCCCAAAACGTTTTGGCCAGCCATAACAGCTCCATAAGGTCGCGCGGCTTAAACGATGTTGGGTCCGGCGGCGTGCGCAGCAGCGTTTTGCGGATCAGCGTCGAATAGCGCTCCAAATCCGCCATCAGCCGCATCATCGCGTCGGCATCGTGTGGGGAAATGCGCTTAATCTCGTTATAGGCGGGGCCTTCCGCGGTGTAAGACAGGACTGTCTCACCTTGTTTGCCAAAGGCTGCCGTACCCAGATACGGCACCAGCATCAGGCCATGCTTGGTCAGGTTGAGGTCACGATGGATGACCTGGCGCATCATTGAGCACACATACGAACAGCTGGAATACCAATATCCATTGGTCATCTCGCGCGACACGGCGGCGCCGCCAATATAGTCATTCTTCTCCACCACCAGCACATCCAGGCCGGCCTTGGCGAGATAGGCCGCGTTGGTGAGCCCGTTATGGCCGGCACCAATGATAATCGCGTCATGATGGGTCATTTTAAGATTTCCCTTGCTGCGTTTCGTCCTGGCAGGCCGGTCAGCCCGCCGCCTGGGTGAGCGCCAGCGCCGCATAGATAAAGCCCCGGCATTTGAGTCTTGTATTGCGCGGCCGGATAGGTGGGCCGCATCATCAGCATCTGATCGAGCGCCATTTCGCCATGATGCCAATGCCCGCCGGAGACATGATAGGCCTCGGCGATGTCTTTGGGTGTGATCAGCTCTGATGCCGTCGTTAGGTCCGCAAGGCCCGGCATATAGCGCTCAAGTGTCTCAGTCACTGCCTTTTCAAAGCGCGCGCGAGTTTCGGCGCTCCAGCCGGTGCGTTCATCACACGGTGCATACATCACATTTGCCGACAGGATATGCTTGCCCTCCGGCGCCAGAGATGCATCGTGCACGCTTGGGAAGGTGATTTCCATCACCGGGTGCTGCGCCGGGTCGCCATATTTCGCATCGTCATAGGCAAATTCGATGGCATCAAAGGTCGGCGCAATGAGTAGCCGGCCTGATAGATCATCGAGGCCCGGAATGCTTGGCAGCGCATCCAGCGCCGCATGGTAGCGCGCCACATAGCCTTGATCGCGGTAGCGTTTGATGCGTGCGGTAAATTGCACGTCGAAATGCGTCGCGCCAACGAGAGAGAAGAACGTCGTCTTCGGATCGGCGGATGAAACCACCATGGGGGCGCGCAGCTCTTCGCCATCCGCAAGCGCCACGCCGACAGCACGTTCGCCGACATCATCTCCTGCAACCAGGATGTTTTGAACCGGCGTTTCTAAGCGAATTTCAACGCCCGCTGCTTGAGCAGCGGAAACCAGTGCTGCGGTCAGCCCGGCAGCACCCCCTTGAGGCACGCAGTGCTGGCCGCCGTGGACGCCGCCCATTTTAAACAGGAGCGGCAGAACAGCATGGTTGGGCGAACGCGGCGCCATCTTAGAACCAATGAGACCATCCCAGCACAGCAGCGCTTGAAATTTGGGGTCTTCAAAATGCTCATCTACCAAATCGCGCATGGGCAAGGTGGCAATGCGCAGGAACTCTTCCATATCCTCTTTGCCAAGCCGGCGCAGGTTAAGCGCCCCTTGCGCGTAAATCAGCGCGTCTTTTAAGCTGCTTGAACCGATGCGCGGCAGCGTGGCTTCACAGATTTTGCGCAGCGGCTTGGCAAAGCGCAGCAAGCGCTGGCGGAAAGCCGGGTAAGCGGCGGCGTCGCTCGCGGTTGCGCCGGTCACCTGGTCACCGAGCACATGCACATGCTGGCCATCTTCGCCGAGACCGACAGTCTCAAGCGCGGGACCGATGCTGAGCCCATGACTGGTCAAGCTAAGATCATCAATAATGGTTTGTGAAAGCGCCGGCGTGCTATGGGCCATGGGAATGGTAAAACCGCCCTGTAGACGACGCGGTGCGGCTAGCCCCCCCGCCGACGCGTTCGCTTCAAGCAAAGTTACGGTTTTGCCAGCTTTGGCTAGAAGGGTTGCGCAAACCAGGCCATTGTGCCCCGCGCCAATAACGATCGCATCAGCCGTGCTCACCGCGCGCCCCCCATAGGGTTTTTGCCTGCCATATATTTTATTCCCCTTAAAACGTGATCACATTTAGGGCGGTGATGGGGGGCTGTCGACCATGCGGGTCCGAAAGGAGTGTTTTTTTAGCGATGCCCGACACGAGTGTGCTGGGGCCTATGTCGGCATATCGCTTAATTTTCTGCCGCGCTTTGCGCCTTGCGATAGGAATTTGGCGTGGTGCCTTTGTGCTTTTTAAAGGCCGCATAAAAGCCAGAAACCGAATTAAAACCAGCATCCATCGCGGCGGCAACGGCTGAAAACGTTTTGGGCTGGGTATCGAGATAGGCTGTTACATGGGCAATGCGCTGGGCATTGATCCAGTCATAAAAACTTGTGTTTAGCGAAGCGTTTAGGACGTGTGAGAGTTGATTTCGGGTGACGCCGATCGCGCTCGAAACGCTGTTCAAATTAATGTCAGGGTCAAGATAGGCTTGGCTGTGTTTTAAGTAGGCTTGGGCCTGCGTGGCAATCGCAGCGGCGTCCGCCGGTGTAAGACCCAGCTTTTTAAGCTGCTCGTTTTGATCGGTAAGCTGCGCGCCTTCCGTATCTGCCGGCTGGGAATCATAAAATTCATGCACGCTGACGATTTTTTCAGCATCGATGATCAGCAGCTCAACCCCGCTGGTGCGCACGCGGCTGCGCCGACCAGGTGTTTTGAGCAGCTGTGTCCAGTGAATAAAAACCGTGCTGCTATTGGGCATGACAATATCATGAAATTCAATCGGGCTCTTGCCCTCTAAAGCGAAAGTCTCGCGCAAGAAGCGCTCGATCTCCGCTTCTGAGACCACGATGCCTTCGGTGAGGTCGTGATAGCAAAATCCTGGCCCGTAGAGGGCTAAGATGGCCGGAACATCGCCGCTGCGCCAGGCCTCAAGGTAGCGGTTGATCAGCTGTTGCATGTGCTAGAGTTCGCTATCAACGCGGCGGCGGATATCCACAAGGCGCGAGATTTGTTCGATGAGGACAGGGCCGCGGTCGAGCGCTTCTGACACATTAAGCGCATAAGATAAGCCCGCAAACACCGCGCCCGCGGTGACGCCTTCAGTGAGCGTTAAGCGATAGAGAATCAGCAAAACCGCGACGAAGATAAACATATCCGCCAGCGCCCAGACCCAGGCCTGAAGGTCGGACAGCATGATGCGCCAGCGCGCTAGAGATTTAAAGTGGCTGCGCACACGCTGCGCGCGGCCATCACGGATCACCGTGACTTCGCGCTCCAGCCGATTGTTCAGCCGCCGGCTGAGCAGCAGCGAACGCCCGCCATAAAGCCGGTAGAGCAAATAAATAGGCCCCAGAATAAAGGTCATCACCAGGCCAGCGATCACGTCATACACATAAAGCAGCGCGATCCCGCCCAGTAAGCCAACGATGGCGTGGACAACTTCAGGGATTTCAAATTCAAAGAAATCAATGGCCTCGCGCGCCATGGCAGAGCGCGCGGCAATGGCGCTTTCTTCCGCGCCGGCCTGCTTTTGCCGCAAGATAAGATTGCCCGCGATGAGACCATAGATGCGAGCAAACAGGCGGGTGTCGTACATCTGCCGGAAAGTCGCGCTGAGGATGTGGGCAAGCCATGTCGCGGCAAAAGGCAACACAGAAACGAGGCCGTCTCCGGTCAGCAACCCATTAATGGCGAGGCCCAGCGTAAAGGGATAAAACACTTCAAAACCGGTCTCCATGAGGAGGATGGCGTAGGTAAACGCAAGGCGCCAGCGAAACGGTTTTACGGTTGCAAATAAGGTCTCACGCGCGGTCATAGCCCTGGTTTAAGACGCGTCTGCCAAAATTGGAATGGCACGGCGCAACCGAAGATACATGTAGCCATAAATCAGCATGCCGGTGAAGGACGCTGCGCCGGCCATGATAAACACCGGAGCATAGCCTAAATTATAGGCCAGAATGCTCGCGGCGATGTTGGGCCCTAAGATTTGCCCTAGCCCCTGCGCCGCCGGCACCAGCGCGACATAGCGGCCGGACTTATCCACATTGGCAATGGTCGCGGACTGATACACATCGATGAAGACCCACAGGAAATTAAAGCTAAACAGGCTGATGAAGATATTCACATTGTTAATGCCTGCTGCCAGCATGATCACCACCAGCGCATGGCAAAACATGGATACAATGAGTGGCCGCGCCAAGCCAAATCGATCACTGAGCACGGTTGCCACCAAACAGCCAAGAATGGAGCAGAACGAGGCAATCACCAAACTGTTGCCGACCCAGTCCGGGTCTGCGGTGGGCGAGGCTGCGGCGGCGAGTTCGATATAGGTCCAATAGGCGCCGATGTTGAGGTAAGATAAGGCAACAGCGGCCAAGACCAGCCACGGCGCAAGCCGCGGCACACCTTCGAGAAGGCCATTTGCCAGCATGGGCTGCGGCGCGGCTGTTGCTGGTTCTGTGGAGCTGACCATCACAGGGCGCGGCGGCACCCATCTCACCACCAAAAATCCGATAAGATTGGTGATGATAAACACGCCGTAGATGCCGTTCATGGGCATCTTGGGCAGAAAATAGACCTCTGCGGCTTGCGAAAAGGCGAAAACAAACAGCAGAAGATTGAGCGCTTTTGCAGGCTTTGATGAGGCGCCAAGCGTGGCGATGGCCATGCCTGTATAAAGTCCGCTCCCAATACCCGCCAGCAGCCGCAGGGCAAGCACTGTGCTATAGTCCGTGTAGTATAAGCAAAAAACGTTCGCTCCGGCAGCAATGCCAAGCGCGCTATAAATCAGCAGCTGCCGGTTCATGCGGGCTGCCAGCATGGCTGCGATCACCGAGCCGATGGACAGCCCGCCTAAATCCGCGCCAGCAACCCGGCCAACTTGCGCTTCTGAAAACCCAAGCAAAGACACCCACGCCGTGCTGATGACGGGAATACCGACGGTCACCGTATATCCCACAATGGCGAGATACACGCCAGCCGTCAGGGACTGCCAGCTGTCGAAGCTCGGCGCAGGCGCCATGGACGGTGCTGTGCTTGACATTGTTGCTGAGCCCTAGAACAGTGTTGAAGCGCGAATTAGGACATATATGTGATCACATTTACCGGACGAATTGAAGCGCTTTGTATTGGCCAGGAAGGGACACTTGGCAAAGAGGCTGTTGCGGCGCTCATGTTTGTTACCGATGGTATTGAAGCGGACCGACATGCGGGTTTTACCCGCGACACTTGGGACAAAGGTGATAAACAGCCCCCTGGCATCATCCGCCGTAACGAGCGGCAATGGTCTGCCGTGTCGAGCGAAGAGTTGGAGCAGATATCCCAAGACATGAGGCTGACCGAGCGGCTAACCGCCGCAGATGTGGGCGCTAATCTGGAAATCAGCGGCGTGCCGCATTTCTCCTGTCTTACCAAAGGTAGCCTTCTCGCGCTTGAAGACGGTGGGACGCTGGTGGTCGAAGAATATAACCCGCCGTGCCAGGAGATGGGCGAGCGCCTTGCCGCGCGATATGCGCGCGCGGATGGCAAGCCTTTAAAAGCGGGCGATTTCCTACGCGCTGCCAAACGCAGCCGCGGCGTCGTTGGCGTGGTCGACGTGGCAGGCGATGCGCGCGTTGGCGACCCAGTCACCATCACGCTTTATGCGCCGCCTGAGGCAATGCGGCACCCTGCGCTCGTCGAGCGGATCGCTTCCCAGCGCAAGAAGAACAGAAAGGTTTCGGCCTAGAGCCTTTTAGGCCTAGACCGCCGCCTGCTTTATAGGCCGGCGCGCCCCTTGCAGGGTGAAAATTGACGCCCCAAGGCCCAGCAGCAGCAGCGGAATAAACGGCTCAAGCGGCCAAAATGGTAGCCACGGCGCCATATCCGCAGAGGCCTTTGGACCGTAGAGAATAGCATAGGCGCTATCATACCACAGATGCCCCGTCACCGCGCCAACCAGGCCAAGCGCAATACAAACGCCGGCGCTCGCGCGTTGCCACAGCGCAGGCGGGAGCTCGATTTTCTTCAAACGCTGCTTGCCCCAGGCCGCAATTCTCGCTGCAAAAGCGGCAAAACCAAGTGCATAAAAGATGTAATCGAGCACGCGCGGGTCGGTGTAGCCTTCAAGCTGCGGATAATAAAACAGGTTCCACCAATAGACGCTAAACGGGTAGGCCCAGAGAAAATAAACGCCGCTCTTTTGAATGAGCTTCCATTGCTGGGAGGATACATATTTGCGGCCAATCTGGAAGGATGTGGCCACCATGGCAGCTAAGAAAATATAGCCGATGGTGCCTTCCAGCTCATCGCGAAAAGCATAAATATCGTCAAAATAATAGTCCCGGTGGAAGGTCGAGACCATGAAGATAAACAGCCCCTGCCAGAACATGCCAACGGCAAAGCAAAGGCCCAGAATTTTGCGGTTGCGCAGCCACCACTGGCCAAGCGGGCTTGGAAACAAAATCTGCACCGATGATGCAGCGACAACCAAATAAATAAATGGCACCGCCCAGCGCACGGCATAGCCAATCATATGCGACAGGCCTTCGCCGGTGCTAAGGTCCGTCGCGAGCATATCCGCGACAATAAAGCCGGTCATAGGCAGCGAGATCAGCCAAAACAGCGGCCACCCATTGACCGCCTTATGTCTAAGAAGCGATTTCAAACCCGCACTCCCACCAACGCTCTTGTTTTAGCATTTCTACGACCGAAAGACTGCATCGCATCCGTCCCTAAGATGGCCCTCTCTGATGTGGCCTTATGATAGCCTTGCGGCAAGCCCCTTGCGAAAAGGGCTAGGCCTTTGCCGCCACCTACGCTAATTTGTGATCACATTTTAAAACCATATATCGCGGCGGCCCGCTTTGCAAAACGCCTTTTCAAAACTTCTCATCTGGCTCATCGCCGCCGCCCCGCTGCTCGGCGCCATGTATGGTCTTTATTGGCTGGAAGCGTCCGGCACCTGGGTCCCTGAAACCCCGCACCGCGATAAGGTCACAATTGCCGTGCTCGCCGCCGCGATGGCGGCCACGTATGTTATAAGGTCCTGGTTTTTCAAACGTGGGAAGCGGTGAGGCGAAGGCTCCTCTATGGGTGCCGTTCTAGAAATAGTCGTTTGCACTTGGCTTTTGCCTTGGGTGTAAAGAGCCCAGAGCGGACACGTGCTGATCCCAGGCTTTTGCTGCTTCTTCGCATCTCCAGCGAGATTGTAAATTAGCGCGGTATTGTCGTTGAAAAGGAAATTCGCTTTCGGTGCAAGCTTCCGCCCTATTTCAAATACCGGCAACTTTTTCGATCACCGAGATCACAGGCCTTGATCCGATATTCCAGCGCTTTTGCCTCGTCTTTTCCGACGCTCTTGCTGGGGTCTTTGCGGCTGATTTGATCTCGGCTGTAGAGCATAAAGGCTTTGCGGCAGGCCTGCATTTCGCCAAGTGTGCAGCCACGATCCAATAGCTTGGCGGCTGCTGCAGGATCTGGGATATAGCTTTGGTTCAATTGGTTGGTGGCGAAACTGCCAGCGATCAAGCAGCTCTCCGCCGCACCCAGGGCGCACGCTTTCTTATACAGCGTAAAGGCGGGTTCCAGATCGCGGGTCGGCGTTTTCTTAGGCAGTTTGCGGCTGGAAATATCCGCGGCGGTTTTGCAAGCTTTTGCACTATCAGCGTCACACGCAACTTCGAAATAAGCGAGTGCGAGGAAATAATCTGGTCCCGGTGGCTTACTAAATCTGTTCCGAGCCATCTCTTCATCGCCGAGCTCTATGCAGGCGTACGGTTTATCAGGGCTGCAGGCATTCGAAAATCGGGATAGGTCTTGCGCAAGAGCGGCGCTGTTAAAGCATTTCAGGATGATAAAAGCTGACAACAAGATGCGCATCAAGATCGACTCCAGTTCACGACGGGTGAACGAGTGTTGGCATGCGCATGTGACACGTCAAGCATTTGCGGGTGAAAGATTTGCGTTTGTCCGTCACCAAGATCTCATTTTCTTGTGCATTTTTGCCAGGTTATGGCCGTTGAGCGCTGTCTCACGCACTCTTCGCCTGTATTTGCAATCGTAGCAAATGCCCGCTCTGCCCCAAAAGCAGCCCCTCAATCACCCCGACAAAAAGCTCTGCACGGCCCGGTGCGCTTCTTCTATGGCCGCTTCGGTCATGGCGTTGGAGGCGGCGTCTGAGCCGGCGATGGCGATATCTCCGGAAAGCTTGTTCCAATACGTGAAATACGCAAGTCATTGAGCGATACGCGCCGAACTTAGCCAAACTCTATGTGCGGCTGCCATTTTAGCCGTTGTCGTTTGTACTGGGCGCTAAAGTCAGGCAACGGATCCCAATCTTGACTTTCCCCCTATTCCTTCATTGCCTGACTTGATCGGGTAATCCACATCTTATCGTAAAGCTTGATTTGAGGTTAAATGGATCACCCGGGCAAGCCGGGTGATGAAGATGTAGGCCAGTAAGAGCCTGAGGGAGACGTTTGCCGTACGAGATGGTAGTATGAAGTAATGATCAAATGGTTTTCATCAGTTTTCATCGCCGCCATGGGCTTAGTTGGAACACCAGACATCAACCTCGAGTCTTTCTTCCCAGATGGTGCGTTTGATGACATTTTTGATCAAAGAGTGGTAAGCGGGGCACCTTTAAGAACTCAGGCTACAATTCACCTCCGAGCAATGGATGAAAAGTCTTTGTTCATGGGAGATTGCAGCCGGCGTAAATGCCTGCGCTTCACATGGTTGAGGCCCTTTAGTCGGCCAACAATAATTCGGGTAGAATTTTTAGATGCTAAATCAGCGCGATTGATCTTCAAACAAACCGATGGGCGTGGGGGCTTTGAAACAGGTGCTTTGGTTGTGTCCAACACACTCATCCTGCAAGAAATCGAAACTTACAAGCTCAAGAAATTAATCGGACAATTACCTGCAGTCCAAAGAAAAGGCCGCGTAAAGAGCATAGACGGCGCGGCATGGATCGTGGAATATCGCATCGATGAAAGCTATTTTGTGATGGAAGAGTCGTCACCACACAAAGGCGCAATTTTTGACATTGGCCGGTTCCTTCTTGCCTCAATCCCCTTTGAAGGTGCGGAAATACGGAACAGAGCCAGCTGGTACCAAAACAAATAACCGAAACCACGCACGATGATTTGACGGTCTCAGAAACGAATCCCTGCGCGAATTACAGGGGTGGCTGCAGGGATGGGGGGCACCAACGTCCCAAGAAACCAGCCCTCAATCACCCCGTCAAAAAGCTCTGCACGGCCCGGTGCGCTTCTTCTATGGCCGCTTCTGTCATGGCGTTGGAGGCGGCATCTGAGCCGGCGATGGCGATGTTGCCGATGCGTTGCCGGGCGGCTTCCCAGGGGCGCTGGCCGGCTGGCCATGCATCCGGCATGAAGGCGACGGCCCCAGTTTGCAGGTGGGTGCTGTAGGCATAGCCGTGTGGCCAGCGATTGACGGTGATGGCGGCAATGTCGCGTGCAGCGTCAAACCCGCCGGGCGCTAGCATGGCGGTAAGCTGCCGGCGCAAATTGCGTTCAAAGGTTTCAAATGGTGTTGCGAGCAACTGGCCGCGGCCTTGACGGAATTGCTGTGCCGCCGGTTCGCCGGGCATGGTGGGAATATGCTGCATATGCAGCACCACCGGCTGATCGGGGCTTTGAGTGGAGTGATACGCGCCCATTTTGAGCGGAAAGGTCATGCGGATGGTTTGGAAGAAACTGCCAGGGCAGTAAAAATCATAACAGCCCAGCGCCTTGAGGGCCTGCCAATTGCGTAGCAGCACGGTCGTGTAGGTGAGCGGCGCGCGCTCTGACGTGGCTAAGGCTTCGGCTTGGCTGGCGGGCAGATCAGGGCAGATATGCGGCAGCATGGCATGATAGCCCGCCCAAATGGCGGCGCTGCCCGTCACTTTATAGGCCTTGCCATCACGCACGTAGCTCACATCGACCGCGCCGCTTTCATTTTGCTGGTGCCGCAGGTCAATAACCATCGAGTACAGCCGCAGCCGCACGGCGTTTGTTGCGCCATCAAGCGCGGTATAATCGAGCCGCTCGCTCACCAACTCCGTCAACTGATTTGATTTGGCACTGCCGGGGATAAGGGCTTTGACGAGATGGCGCGCTATGGAGGCGTTGCCATCGGGGAAGAAAAAATAGTCCGGCGCCTGCGCGCTGGCCTCATCATCCTCAGGCGCCTTGCCGCGGCCAAAGCCGGGATAGCCGTCGAGGAGGGCAAGCTGCGCCGGCAGGGCATCTGCGCCAATCGCCCAGACGCCGTGCGAGCGTTTCTGAACATAGCGCAGCGCTTCATCGCCCAGCTTGGCATAGGTCGCTAAATAGTCGCGGTAACTCAGGCTTGAGAGCGTGCTGCGCTGCACGTCGTCCGGCAGGCTGGCAAGATAGTCGGTTTTATCTTCGAAAAGCTTGCGCAGCTGCACTTTGGCCGCTGGTGAAAGCGGCGCGCCGTCTAACACAGCAGCGTCAAATTTATCGCCGAGCGCCAGATGGTCCCTGCCAAAGCTTGCCGCGTCATAAAACGTGCCTTGACCAAGCCCGTTGCGGGCAAAGAAACCGTCATCATAATAATCGGCGGTGTTTTGATAGGGGATGCCAAGCTCGTTAATCACCTGCTTCACGACCGCTGGATAGCCCGATGGTTCTTCCATCAGCATGGTGCCGCCAAAGCCAATATACGTCTCGCCATCCAGCTCAAATTCATTGCGTTTGGCATGGCCGCCGAAGTCATCATGATTGTCGAGGATGAGGATCCGGGCCTCGGGGTTCACGTCGCGCCGATAGATGTAGGCTGCCGAAAGCCCGCTTATGCCGCCGCCCACAACGATGAGATCGTAGGTCTCGCTGAGCTGCTGTGCCTCCCAGCGGTCTCCGGTCACAAAGCCATGCGCCGCCTCATAAGAGCCCGGATGGGCGCCGCGCATGCCGCTTCGTAACGGCGGATAGGCTGGCTGCGTAGTGCCCGCTGGTTCAGCGCCTAAAGCGCTGCTGAGCGGGCTTGATGCCGCGGCAACGCCGAGCGCCGTGCCGCTCATAAAATCCCGGCGCGAAATCGACTGGTCCATGCCAAGCGCGTCGTCTGCGTGCGGGTCTTGCGGTGTTTTTGTCATGCGCTAATGGCCTGAAGGGTAGGTTGAGATATGAAATCCTGCAGCATCTGCTCAGCTTCAGCCGTATGCGCCGGCTGCGCCAGCGACGCCTGCGCTTTGACGGCCAGGTCCTCAGCCAGCACCGCTGTGCCGCGCCGGGTGCTTATCAAAGCCTCCATATAGCCTTTGGTAAACTCCGGGTGCGGCTGCACGGTGATCGCTTGATCGCCATAGCGCAGGCCAGCGATGGGGCAAAAGTCTGAGGAGGCGATCACTTGCGCGCCCGGCGGTGCTTCAACCACTTGATCGCTATGCCAGGCGTAAAGTCGCATGGGCGTTTCGCTGCGGTCTGCGTTTACAAATCGGTAGTCCATCAGGCCGACGCCTAACCCTTTGTCTGATTTTACGGCCTTGCCGCCAAGCGCTTGCGCCATGATTTGGTGGCCAAAGCAGATGCCAATCATGCGCTTGCCGGCGTCCATGGCGCTGCGAATAGTATTTTCCAGCGGCGCGATCCATGGGTGACCTTCGTAGACGCCGTGTTTTGAGCCAGTGATGACCAAGACATCATAGTCCTCAAAGCTCTCAGGAAAGTGGCCGTCGAGTACCGCAAATGTGTCCGCCTCATCGGGCCCATAGCCGATCACGCGCTTACACATCATGTCGTAGTCGCCGTGCTCGGCGAGCGCCTCAGGGATAGCCCGCCCGGTCTGCAAAACGGCTACGCGCAGCTCGCTTGTCATGCTTTAGACTTTTGCATTGAGTTGCAGCCAGATGGTTTTCAGTTCGGTGTATTTATCGAGCGCATGCAAGGAGCGATCGCGGCCAAAGCCTGACTGTTTAAAGCCGCCAAAGGGCGTTGTGATGTCGCTGCCATCCCAGCAATTGATCCACACATTGCCGGCCCGCAGCCGCCGGCCGGCGAGATGCGCAGTGTTTACATTACTGGTCCAAATGCCGGCAGCAAGGCCATAGACGCTGTCATTGGCAATGCTCATGGCCTCATCAAGTGTATCGAAGGTGATCGCTGAAATAACGGGGCCAAAGATTTCCTCTTGGGCGATTGTCATATCGTTTTTAACGCCATCAAATATGGTTGGTTCGACATAATAGCCGCCGGTCTCGCTGAGCGCTTGCGCGCCGCCGGCCATGAGGGAGGCACCCTCTGCTTTGCCGCGCTCAATATAACCGAGCACGGTGTTCATCTGGGTGCTATCAACCATCGAGCCAAAGCGGGTGTTAGGGTCGAGTGGGTCGCCGGGCGCTAGGTCTTTGGCAATGGCGGCAACCTTGGCTAAAAACTCTTCTTTGATGCCGCGCTGCACCAGCAGCCGCGTGCCAGCGGTGCAGACTTGGCCTTGGTCATAAAAGACGCCCCAGGCGGCGGCATCGGCAGCGGCATCGAGATCATCGCAGTCATCCATGATGATTTGTGGGCTTTTGCCGCCGCATTCTAGGCCAACGCGCTTCAAATTGGACTGCGCCGCATAACCCATAATGAGTTTGCCGGTCGCGGTTGAGCCGGTGAACACCACCGCGTCGACATCATTATGGAGCGCCAGGGGTTTGCCCACATCTGGCCCACCGCCGGGCAGCACATTAAACACGCCTTCAGGTATGCCTGCCTCAGCCATGAGTTCAGCAAGCCGCAGCAGCGAAAGGCTGGTCTGTTCCGCTGGTTTCATCACAATGGAATTGCCCGTTGCCAGAGCCGGCGCAAATTTCCACGCAGCCATCAGAAGCGGGAAATTCCACGGCGTGATTGCGCCAATGACGCCAAGTGGCTCGCGCACAATCATCGACACGGCATCTGCTGGAGCAGGGCCAATTTCATCATAAATCTTGTTGATCGCTTCTGCGTAATAGCGCACCGTCTCGATCGTCAGTGGAATGTCGACACCGCGGGTATTGTGGATCGGCTTGCCAAGATCCAGCGTTTCTAGAAGGGCGAGCTCTTCGGCATTTTGTTGTATTAAATCGGCAAGCTTGAGCATGGTCTGCCGGCGCTCGTTTGGGCTTGCCTGGCGCCAGGCGCCCCGTTCGAAAACAGCGCGCGCAGCCGCGACAGCGTGGTCAACATCCAATCCGTTGCAGGCCGCGATGTCGGCAAGCTTGGTGCCATTAATGGGCGTGTGCGCGGGCATTGTCTTGCCCGATGCGGCATGCACAAACTTTCCGTTCACAAAGGCCTGGGTCTGAAGGGATACGGAATTTAAAGCAGCATCAACGCGCGATCGCTGAGAAGATGTTTCAGACATTGGGGGCAGCCTTTCGCACAGGTCAATGACGCACCAATGCTACGCACGTGTCTGCGGAAAAGCAATCACCTCCCCCTAAAATTGTGATCACAATTAAACCTGATATCAGGTGGCCGGGATGGCGTCTGTTTCAGCCGCTGCAATGGTATTCATGCCGGTGCGGATGTCCGCTGCAATAGCAGCACACAGACCTGCAGCATCGCGCGCTTCTAAGGATGCAACGATTTCCTTGTGCTGGTCATCGGCAAGGCAGTGGGTGCCGAGGCGGCCGATGATTTGGCGCATATGTGGGCCATATTGTAGCCATAAGCTTTCCACCAGTGACACAATCACGTCGGCTTTTGACGCCCGGTACAGCGCAAAATGAAAGGCGCTGTTTTTCAGCGAGTACGACCGCACATCGCCTTGGCGAATCGCGTCATCAAGATCAGCATCAATGCTTTCCAGTGTGCGTGCAAGTTTTGCGAGTTGACGCGGCCTGTCGCCAATTGCAGCCAGCACCGCCGTGCCCAAATCTGGCTCTAGAGCAAGCCGTGCTTGCCTGATTTGTGCCAGTTTGTCTGCTGTCATTGACGCTATCATTACGCGCCGCGTCGGCGTCATTTCAAGCGCGCCAACGGCAACCAGCCGGCGTATCGCTTCACGCGCTGGCATCGCGCTAATGTCAAATTCCGCAGCCAGGCGCCGCACAGACAGGGCGCGCCCTGGCGCCAGTTGACCCGACATCAAAGCATCTCGCAGCGTATTATAAACCTGTTCGTGCACGACTTGACCGGCGTCTTGTGGCTTTAACTCGGCCAAAGCGGTGCCGCTGCCATCAAGGGATGTAATCGCTGCCATTCAATGTCTCTTTTATTGGGGCTGGTGTGGGAACTACGCTTGAACGTTTCTAATATAGCGCAAGCGCCGGCATGAGTCTGTAGCTCAAACAGCAGATACGCGCGGCTGATGCATTTGGTTTGCAAATTGTGTTGTCGGCACGGGGTGGCTGCTCTAGATTGTGATCACAAGTTTGACCGCTATTGTCGTGCACTGCGTAAACAACACCGCAGCGCAAAAATGTGAAACCAGTGTAGGAGGCACAGTCTGATGACGGAAATGTCAGCCGTACCATCGTTTGATCCCGATAGCGGTCACAACACGCAGACGGGCAAGGACACGGCCTATTATCAAGCGCTCGATAATGCGCATCATCTCCACCCGTTTTCCGTGCATCATGAGCTGCGCGCTAAAAATCCACGTGTCATCACCCGCGGCAAAGGTGTTGAACTGTGGGACTCCGACGGCAATCGCATTATTGATGGAATGGCAGGCCTATGGTGTACGCAGCTCGGCTATGGCGTTGAAGAGCTGGCCGACGTGGCGGCTGATGCGATTAAGAACCTGAGCTATTACAACACCTTCTTTCAAACGACGACACCTGCAGCGGCTGAGCTCAGTGCGTTGATTGCTGAGAAAACACCGCCCGGTTTAGATCAGATTTTCTACGCAAGCTCAGGCTCTGAAGCCAATGATACCGCGATCAAGCTGATTTGGTATTATTGGAACCTGAAAGGCCAGCCGCAGCGCAAAACCATCATTGCGCGCGAACGCGCTTATCATGGCACCACAATTGGGTCAGCAAGCCTCACCGGTCTGCCGTTTATGCATCACATTTTTGACCTGCCGATTGAACAGGTCCAGCATGTTGGCCCGACGCCGCATTATTTTGCGTACGCCCATGAAGGTGAAAGCGAAGCTGATTTTACCGAGCGTTGTGCTCAGGCGGTCGAAAACAAAATTCTCGAAATTGGACCTGAAAATGTTGCCGCCTTTATTGGTGAGCCGGTCATGGGGGCGGGTGGCCTGATGATCCCGCCGGATGGCTATTGGCCAAAGGTCGAGGCGATTTGCCGGAAATATGGCGTTTTGCTGTGGTCTGATGAAGTGATTTGCGGCTTTGGGCGCACGGGTAATTGGTTCGGCTGCCAAACACTTGGCTTTACGCCGGATATTATCACGATGGCGAAGGGAATTTCTTCTGGCTATGTCCCCATGTCTGCAATCGCGCTCAACACTGAAATCGCCACTACGCTGGTAGAGTCGGATGATGAGATGGCGCATGGATTTACCTACTCAGGCCATCCCGTGGCCTCCGCCATCGCATTGCGCAACATTCAGCTGATTGAAGAAAAAGGCCTTGTTGGCGAAAAAGGCGCGCAAACTGCAGCCTGCTTCCAAGCGCATCTGGCGGCGCTTGGCGACCACCCGTTGGTCGGCCAAACGCGCGGTATTGGCATGCTCGGCGCTATTGAGTTGGTGCAAGACAAACAAACCTGCGCACGCTTCAGCCCGGACGGGCACGCTGGCACCACGTGCCGCGACAATTGTTTTTCCACCGGAGTGATCATGCGTGCGGTAGGCGATACAATGTTTTTATCGCCGGCGTTGGTGATCACGGAAGATGAGATCGCCGAAATGTTTAGCCTCATTCGCACTGCACTCGATAAAACCGAAGCGGCCTTGAATGGGTAATGGAATTGAGCGACTATTTTGCTTTGACCCGTGCGCTCGGCGCATCGCTGCGTGCACTATGCGTGCAGATGAGACGATCATGCATATGAAGGGCGGCATTTAAAGAATGGCAGTCCGCATCAGCCAAGCGGGAGTCGCAGACGTGCAGGACATCGCGCCGTTATTTGACGCCTATCGGCAGTTTTATAAGCAGGCACCAGACCTTCACGCCGC
>JBCCLR010000065.1:0-17189 GCA_039026755.1 Pseudomonadota bacterium
GGAAACTGGCGGTATCGTCGCCGCCAATTTAGCGATGCATGCGCCGCTGCATAAGCTGGTAGCTCAAGGCATTCGTGCTGCAAAGCAACAGTTGCGGCAGGAAACCGGTTAGTCGCCCAAAAAAAGGCTTATCGTTGCCGCTGTTATCGCTTTAAAACACAGTCATGACCCGGCCGGCGCGTTTTTTAATTCCCATGGCAATTTTTCTGGTGCTCATTTGCGCCAGTGTCGCGGCACTGCGCATGCAGCTTGAAGCGGCCTTTACCAGCAATTTGGTGATCAACGGCATTATTGCGTTTGTGCTGCTGCTGGGCTGCATCTACATCCTACGGCAAGTGGCCCGGCTGAAGCCTGATATCGACTGGATTGAAGGCTTTGATGATAAAAGCGCCGAGCCGCAGGTCTCGCCTCCGCTTTTGTCTCCCTTGGTCGGGGTGGCCCGATCGGGGCAATTGGCGCTCAGCCCGCTGTCGCTACGCTCGCTGGCGGACGGCATTGCATCGCGGCTTGATGAACGGCGCGAGTTGTCGCGGTATTTGGTTGCTCTTCTGGTATTTCTTGGGCTGCTTGGCACATTTTGGGGGCTGCTGGGCACCATTCTCGCCATCGGTAAGACCATCAATGGCCTAAATGTTGAGACCAGCGACGTCACGGCGATGTTCGAAGGTTTGAAATCCGGTCTGGAAGCACCGCTGACTGGTATGGGCACAGCATTTTCATCCTCGCTGTTCGGCCTTGGTGGCTCACTCATTTTGGGTTTCTTGGATCTACAATTGGGCCAGGCCCAGGGCCGGTTCTACAATGAGCTTGAAGACTGGCTTTCAACGCACGTGATCGCCATTGAGCCCGATGCCGTGGAAGGGCCAGCAGCAAGTGCGGGCCCGTCTGCGTATATGCGAACGCTAATGGCACAATCAGCAGACAGTTTGGAAGCCATGCAGCAGCGCCTCGCCAAGTCTGATCAGGAGCGCGATAAGCTCTTGCAAACTCTCGGCGCGCTGCAAGCGACACTCAGCAATCTAGAAACCCGGAGTGAGCGGCAGTCCGATGCCTTACTGCAGCTGGCCAGTGGGCTCGACAAGGTGGCTAGCAAAACTGACGACCGCAGTGTTGAAGCGTTGCGCGCGCTACAAACCAGCGTTGCTGGCCTCATCGAAGCGCAATCGGCGAGCAAAGCGCAGATCTCAGACGACATTCAAAGCGCTGCAACACGCATTGGCCGCACGATTGCAGCTATGCTTGATGACAAAGGCGAGAGCGACTAATGGCAGCGCGGCTGTCCCGGCGCGGCCCATCCAGTGGTGCGGATCTAAGCTGGCCCGGTTTTGTCGATGCGCTGTCCAGCCTGCTGCTGGTGGTGATTTTCGTCCTCTTGATATTCTTTTTATCGCAGACCTTCCTTTCAATTGCGCTTTCGGGGCGGGATGAAGCGCTTGCGGCCTTGCGCGCAGATTTAAACGACCTTGCCCGCCAGCTTGCCATGGAGCGTGATACGTCATCCTCGTTGCGGGGCGAAATATCCATGCTCGCGGCAACGCTATCCTCCGCGCAGCAGGACAATGAGGCGCTGCGTACCGAGGTGTCTGGCCTCTCAGAGCAGCTGAGCGCCGCCCAGCGAGACCTGCAGGACGCAGCGGCTGACCAAGCAATTGCCCAGTCGCAATTAAAAGCGCTGGGCGCAGACCTAAGGCGCAGCGCTGATGCGCTAGAGGCCGAAGAAGCGCGCACGGCTGCCGCACGTGAGGAAATTGCTCTGCTTAATCAAAACCTGGCCGCATTGCGCCAGCAAATTTCTACACTATCGCAGCAGCTTGATGCGTCAGAACAAAAAGATAAACGCCAGCAAGCCGTGATTAAGAGCCTGGGCACAAGGCTCAACGCCGCGCTGGCAGGAAAGGTGGCCGAGCTTTCAGATTATCGCTCTGAATTTTTCGGCAGGCTCAAAGCACTGCTCGGCAGCCGGCCTGATATTACGGTTGAAGGGGACCGCTTTGTATTCCAGTCGGAGCTGCTATTTGCATCTGGGTCATCAACGCTGGGTGATGCGGGTAAGCGGCAGTTGGGGACCATTGCTGAGACGCTTCTGACGATTGCAGCGACCATTCCTGATGATGTGAAATGGGTGCTGCGGGTCGATGGCCATACCGATGTTGTGCCCATTAAAACCGTGCAATACCCCAGCAATTGGGAACTGTCCCAGGCGCGCGCGCTATCGGTGGTAAAGTATTTGATCAGCCAAGGAGTGCCGCCAAGGCGTCTTGCCGCCGCTGGTTTTGGTCCCTATCAACCGCGTGATCGCCGGCCAACGCGAGAGGCCTACCGAGCAAACCGCCGCATTGAGCTGCGGCTTGACCAGAGCTGATGTCAATTGAGCCGAACAGCGCTGCGAAAGCCGATATCGCAGCAGCCATAACCCGCGCAGAAAGCGCGCCAGATGCACCTGAAACCTTAGCCATGCTCGATGCTGCATGGGCGACGCAAAAGGGTTTTAGCCTTGGCCTGACAGGCCCGCCCGGTGTTGGCAAAAGTACGTTGACGCAAGCCCTGGTTGAAAGCTGGGCCGCGCGCGGGCTGCGTGTCGCCGTGCTGGCGATCGATCCATCGTCAAAGCGCTCAGGCGGCTCTCTGCTGGGGGATCGCACGCGCATGAATTTTCTGCATTTGGGAAGCCAAGTGTTTACGCGTTCCATGGCGGCTGGCCAACGTTTGGGTGGATTATCGGATGCGGTTTTCCCCGCAATGGTGCTGCTACGGGCCGTTTACGACCGGGTGTTGATTGAAACTGTTGGTGTTGGCCAATCAGAAACGGAAATAGCCGCGGTGGCCGACAAAGCCGCGCTGTGCATCCAGCCAGCCAGCGGGGACAGCTTGCAGTTTATGAAATCGGGCATTGCCGAAATCCCGGATGTTGTATTTGTCACGAAGGCAGACCTGGGCGGCGCGGCACGTCGGGCGTATGCGGATATGCGCGGCGCGTTATCGCTTAACGTAACCGGTAAATCTGAAGCGCCAGTATTGCTGCTGTCGGCTAAAACCGGGCAGGGGATTGATCAAGCGATTGAGACAGTTGAGCAGGTGCTGCAAAAGACCGGGCCGGAGGCGCGGCGCAAGCAGCTAAAACACCATCAAATCCAAACCGTGCAAGAAGAGTTCGGACGCCGCGGGCTTGCGGCCGTGCGAAGCGCATTACATGCGGACGGTGAGGCGCCATTTCAGCAGCTGCAAAGCGCGCTCAATGCGATCGATATCCGCTTAGCTGACGAAGATTAGGGCAGCCACGATAAGCAGCCCAGCGACCCCAAAGGTCACCAGCATACGTTTATCACCGCTTGTTTTACGTTTTGCCATGGACGAATGTTAAGCGGGCTCGCGCGCCGCTTCAACTGTCTCTTTCAGCCATTCAGGGATCCAGGCTTTAATTTCGGTGTCGCCAACCATGAACGGTTCTTTGTTCAGGTCTTCAACGCGCAGGTTTGCAAGCGCGTGCGTGCCACTACTGCTGCGCGTATCGCCAGCCTGTTTGCGGCCTAACATGATCGGTGTGTGTTCGGGTATCGGCGCATCGCTTTGGATGGGGATGAGGCGCCGGCGAACTTTGCCGCGGTAGCGCATGCGTGCTGTGTTTTCCTGGCCAACATAGCAGCCTTTTTGAAAGTCTACGCCATTCAGAAGGTCAGCGTTGGTCTCCAGCCATAAGGTTTTATCAGCGATGAAGTCGAGCGGCCCGTCGGGAATACCAAGCCGTATGCGATGCGCTTTATAGTCTTGCGCGCTGGCCGTATCTTCGCCCTGTAAGCGGCGTTGGCCCATGGCGGGCAGGCGCGGATCTAAATGGGTGTCAAAGGTCTCGCCCCAGTGGGCGTAGATGGCGTCATCGGTTGGTGTGATGTCTACTTTTGAACGCAGACGGTACATCATGAGCTTGCGCACCAGCGTATCGCGCTGCTCGGCCGCTACGTCCATCACGGCATCTTCGCCGTCGCGCGTGATAAAAAAATCAAACAGGTATTTGCCCTGGGGTGACAGCAGACCCGCGTACAGCCAGCTATCGGGTGCGATCTTGTCGACGGTGTTGGTGATCAGGCCTTGCAACATGGCTTTCCAGTCTGGCCCAGACAGCCGGATCACGGCCCGATCTGATAGCTTTGCCGAATGGGATGTCATCGTTTTTACCTCTTCGCTTCCATCGCGTAGCGCGGCTCTGTATAGCTGCTCATTAGCCTTATTCTAAGGCGGGGGATTTTTAAAGCAGGAGAGTGAAATGGCGCAATTTGATGTGATCATCAAAGGCGGCACGGTTGTCAATCACATGGGCGAAGGCCAGTCCGATGTTGGCATTTCAGAGGGCCGCTTTGCCGCGCTTGGCGACCTAGGCCAGGCCAGCGCTGGTGAGGTGATTGATGCCACGGGCCTGCATGTCCTGCCTGGAGTGATTGATACCCAAGTGCACTTTCGCGAACCCGGCATGGAGCATAAAGAAGACCTAGAAAGCGGCTCGCGCCAAGCGGTGAAAGGCGGCGTTGTTGGGGTGTTTGAAATGCCCAATACCAGCCCACTCACCACCACCCCGGCATCTATTCAAGATAAACTTGATCGCGCCAAGGGCCGTATGTGGTGTGAGCATGCGTTTTATATGGGCGCAACGCCCGATAATGCCGACCATCTGGGTGAAATTGAAAACACGCCGGGGTGCTGCGGCATCAAAGTCTTCATGGGCGCGTCTACGGGCGATTTGCTTGTTCCTGATGACCCGACACTAGAACGCGTCATGAAAAGTGGCCGGCGGCGAATTGCCATTCATGCCGAAGACAATATGCGCATGGATGAACGCGCGCACTTGCGCGAGGAGGGCCGGCCGCACTCCCATCCGGTTTGGCGCGATGATGAAAGCGCTATCAAGGCCACGAAGCGGGCTGTCACGCTGGCCCGCAAAACCGGCCGGCGTGTCCATATACTGCACATTACAACCCCGCAGGAGCTTGAATATCTGGCTCAGAACAAAGACGTGGCCAGCGTTGAATGTACGCCGCAGCATCTTACACTTGGCGCGCCCGACTGTTATGACCGGCTTGGCACCTACGCACAGATGAACCCGCCAATACGCTCTGAAGCGCACCGCGAGGGGCTCTGGTCCTGGCTGGCGCAGGGGGTAGTGGATGTTATTGGCTCTGACCATGCGCCGCATCTGAAAGAAGAGAAGGATAAGCCCTATCCGCAGTCCCCATCGGGCATGCCAGGGGTGCAGACGATCTTGCCGCTACTGCTCAATCACCATGCCGCTGGGCGTTTGAGCTTAGCGCATCTGGTGGACTTGACGTCCCATGGTGCGCTGCGGCTGTTTAATCTGCGTGGCAAGGGCCGCATGGCGCTGGGCTATGATGCTGATGTCACCATCGTCGATCTGAAAAAGCAGTGGACCATCGAGGCAGACTGGCTTGATAGCAAATGTGGGTGGAGCCCGTTTGAAGGCATGCACATCACTGGCAAACCCATCGGTACGATTATCCGTGGCCAAACGGTCATGTGGGACGGCGCTTTGATCGGGTCAGCGATTGGCGCGCCGATGCGCTTTCAAGAGAGTATGAAGACGGCTTAGTGCAAAAGGCAGCTAATGGAATTGGCCTGCAAAGCCTCGCGGTCAATGTCTTCACGCGGCGTCACCTCCACATGATCGATCGGTGTGTTGCCGTTTGCCATCCAGTTTCGCAAGATCGCACGTAGCACGGGAAAATCCGGCGCAAGGTCCATTTCTTGCAATTTGACGGGCGCAATATCGCTCAGGCCGCCTTCGCTCGCGAAGTAGATCTTTGCGCTGATCGGGCGATACCCGCGTTGCCACAGGTCATCATATTTGTGTGTCGCTGTCATTGTGCACTCCTTCGCACCGTCCCTCGACTGTTAACCCACCACCTCAGCAATAAACCTCTTTCGACGTAAACGGAGTGTGCGCTGTAGGCGTTAACGCTTGGTAAAACACATTTTTTGCGTGCTCTGTGTACGATAAGGCGCACACATCTTTTGAGCGGCTCGGCGTTTTGTGACGCCGAATGTCTCGACATTCTAGGTTTACCTAACGTTAAACAAGATTAAGGCATCTATAATGGCGATAGCGCGCGCATAGTGTATGGAGCAATCTATGACCGATCATCTTAGTCAGCAGCACATTGAATTTGCGGCGCAAATGTGTTCGCGCCTGTGTCATGATCTCATTAGCCCTGTGGGTGCGCTTTCGAACGGTCTGGAAATTCTTGCGGATGAGACAGACCCGGAAATGCAGGGCCAGGTCATTGAGATGTTGACGCAAAGCGCCCGCGTGACATCAGCTAAATTGCGGTTCTATCGCACCGCTTTTGGCGTTACCGGCGGATTTGACGCAGATGTCGCAACGCGGGACTTAAAAGGTATTGCTGAAGACTTCATCGACGCTGGCAAAGCGCAATTGGACTGGCAGATAATTGGCTCAGCAATGCCAAAAAGCCACGCCAAGTTGCTTTTTATTGGTCTTCTCACGGCGGCTGACGCACTTGTACGCGGCGGTAATTTGGTGGTCACGGGCGATGCGACGACGGGGTATAAAGTTGCCGCAACCGGCGAAAAAGTAATTGTTGATGAGGAGGTAGCGGCACTGCTTGCGAGCCAAATAGGCCCGCAACATCAAGTCAGTCGTTATGCGCCGCTGGTGCTATTTTTATCGCTATTGCCAATGGCTGCGGTGACCCATGCCTTCGAGCACAGCCCGACGGAATTTGTGCTCACGCTTACACCGCTCTAAAGCCCGTGCGGGGCCGTTGGAAACTTAGGGCGAACTTAGCCGCTTCTTAACCCTTCTAAGCCAACATTATGCGTGGATCGCAGAACAGCCGCATCAAGTCGGCTGCTGCAGTGCGACGATCGCAACCAGGGCAAAGAGTCGGCTATGGATGATTTATTAAGCGAATTTCTTACCGAGACCAACGAAAGTATCGACGTTGTTGACGTTGAACTCGTCAGGCTCGAGCAGAACCCAAATGACAAAGAGGTTCTCGATAACATCTTTCGGCTCGTCCATACGATCAAAGGAACGTGCGGCTTTTTAGGATTGCCGCGGCTTGAAGGTGTGGCCCATTCCGCTGAAAACGTGCTCGGAAAATTTCGCGACGGAGAGCTAGAAGTCACCAATGATGCTGTAACTTTGATCCTGGCGTCTCTCGATCGCATTAAAGAGATTATGGCCGGTCTTGAGCAGACGGAGGCCGAGCCAGATGGCGATGACAGTGAGTTGATTGGCCAGCTTGATGCTTGGGCGGAAACCGGCACCGTTTCATCTGGCGCGCCGGCGCCGCGTGAGCCAGAAGCGCTGGCCACCCCCGAACCTGAGGCAAGTGAACCGGCGATGCCAAAGGCCGAGCCTGCTGTCGCGGCGGAGAGTGTTCCCCAAGCAAGCGGCGAAGACTCCTTTGACGCTGGCCTTGGCCGCGCTTTAAAGCCCGGGGAAGTGTCTTTAGACGAACTTGAAGCTGCATTTGCCAGTGCGCCTGGGCCCGATGAGGTGTCTGACGATGGCGACGCTGTGTCATCAGATGAAAGCGCGCTGCCCGTAACCGATGATGACGCGCTGGCTGATTTCGGCGGCCATGCCGGTGTTGCAGGCGCGTTTGAATCTGTGCTCGAACAAATTGGCCTAAGCGGTAAATATCCCGCGCTTAACGATAGCGTCAAATTAATTGCGTTGGCGGAAGATCTCGCGTCGTTTCTGCTTGCTGCATTTATAAAAGACACTGCCAAGCTTGGTTCGTTAGGAACCAGCATTCAGCGCGCGCTGAATTGGACGACGCCGCTGGTCGCCAGCGTGTCATCTGGCCTACGCTCTGAGCTCGCTTCTTTTGATGCGCCAGCGGAAGGCTTGAACGAAATTCAAAATGCGCTTGAGAAAAATGCGCATCTGATCGTTCCTGCTGCACAATCGAGCAACAACAAGTCGGATGACAAAGTCACACAAAAAGCCGGCAGCAATCAAACTGTTCGGGTGGGTGTAGATCTACTTGAAGACCTGATGAATTTGGTCAGCGAGCTTGTGCTGACACGCAACCAACTCAATCAAATGGTGCGCCGCCTTGAAGACAGCGAGTTTGCCGTGCCGCTGCAGCGGCTGTCGCAGTGCACGACAGAGCTGCAAGAAGGCGTGATGAAAACGCGGATGCAGCCAATTGGAAATGCTTGGTCAAAACTACCCCGTATTATCAGAGATTTAAGTCTAGAACTTAACAAATCAATTGAGCTTGAGATGCACGGTGCCGAGACAGAACTCGATCGCCAAGTGCTTGAACTGATCAAGGACCCGCTTACACACATGGTCCGCAACAGCGCCGACCACGGCATTGAGATGCCTGATATACGCGAGCGTGCAGGCAAGCCCGCGCATGGGACCGTGAAGCTCAATGCGTATCACGAAGGTGGCCATATCGTGATCACCATTGCAGACGATGGCGCTGGCATCAATGCCGAGAAGCTCAAGCAAAAAGCGCTCGAAAATGGGTTAGCGTCTGAAGCAGAACTGGACGGCATGAGCGAAAGCCAAATTCAGAAATTCATTTTTCACGCCGGCTTATCGACCGCGCAGGAAGTCACCAGTGTGTCAGGGCGCGGCGTTGGCATGGACGTTGTGCGTACAAACATAGAAAAAATCGGCGGTACCGTCGACATGACATCGACCTTTGGTCGCGGCACAATTTTTTACATTAAAATACCGCTTACGCTCGCCATCGTGTCGGCCCTCGTTGTTGAGTGCAATGAAGAGCGTTTTGCCGTGCCACAAATTGCCGTGCTTGAACTGGTGCATGCGGATAACCGCGGCGATACCGCAATCGAGATGATTAATAACACACCGGTCTTTCGCCTGCGTAACCGCCTATTACCGCTGGTTTATCTGCGTGATATTCTCGGCTTTGAGCGCAAGCAGGACAGCAGTGACGCCTTCATTGTTGTCACGCAAGTCGGCTCATTCGTGTTCGGAATTGTTGTCGATCAAGTGTTTGACACCGAAGAGATTGTCGTCAAGCCGGTTTCACCTGCACTGAGTAATCTTTCGGTTTATTCCGGAAATACCATTTTAGGGGATGGCTCAGTGATTATGATCCTCGATCCCAATGGTGTTGCCTCACAGGTTTCCACGACGACCGCAACGGAAAATGAGCAGTCTGTGGAGATGGATATGGATGCGGATGCTGCGAGCCAAGAACGCGAGACAATGCTGGTGTTCCGTGCTGGCGGCGAGACGCCAAAGGCTGTGCCGTTATCGCTGATTGCCCGGCTTGAAGAGATTGATGCAACGCGCATTGAAAACCGCGACGTGCGGCCGATGGTGCAATACCGCGGCACGCTCATGCCGGTTTTGGAGATGGTGGGCAGCACCCCACTTCTCAGTGAAGGTCAGCAGCCAATCTTGGTCTTCACTGATGATGATCGCTCCATGGGTATCGCGTGTGAAGAAATTCTCGACATTGTCGAAACTGTGCTCGACGTTGATATTTCGACCCAGCGTGAAGGTGTTGTGGGCAGTGCTGTGATTGCAGAAAAAGTAACTGAGATCATAGATGTATCCTACTTCTCTAAACTCGCGTTTAAAGATTGGTTCGAAGGCGCAGACAACAAGCGCAAGGTCGGCTTGGAGAATAAGAAGGGGCCGGCGAAAGTGCTGGTCGTTGAGGATAGCGCATTTTTCCGCAACATGTTGCGCCCACTGCTTGCGGCGGCTGGCTACTCTGTAACCATCGCCAAAGATGCCGAGGAAGCCTTGGCGCTACGCGAGCGCAGCAAAGACTTTGATCTCATTATTTCTGATATCGAGATGCCAGGACAATCTGGCTTTGAGTTCGCGCAAGATGTTCGGGATGGTGGCCGCTGGAAGTCGACGCCGATGATCGCTCTTTCATCGCTCAGCACAGCCAAGGACTTTGAACGCGGCCGCAAGTCTGGGTTTAACGATTATGTTGTAAAGTTAGATCGCGATGCATTGCTGGAGACGATGGAATACCAATTAGAGAGCTCTGCCAAGCGCAGTGCGGCTTAACGGAGGTACGTGGTGATGACGCAAGAGATATCCGCAACCCAGGAGTTTGTGACCCTGCGTTTGGAAGGCCAATTACTCGGCATACCCGTGTTGCAGGTCCATGATGTGCTCAAAGCGCAGAACATGACTCCCGTGCCGGTTGCACCGCATTTCATTGCGGGGCTGATTAACCTGCGTGGCCGGATTGTCACCTGCATCGATCTGCGTGCCCGGCTTGGTTTGCCAGCGGCCACTGATGAAGATGAGAGCACCGGCATGAGTGTCGTCGTCGAGCAGGATGGTGAGCCCTATAGCTTGCTGATTGATAGGGTCGGTGACGTGCTTAAGCTCTCAATCGATGCATATGAGCGTAATCCGATTACTTTGGAAAGCACATGGGCAGACGTTTCAGCAGGTGTCTACCGGCTTGAGAAAGAACTTCTGGTTATTCTTGATGTGGATCGTTTGCTGTCGTTCACCGACTTTGCCGCTGCGGCGTAAGTAAAAGTTGAGAGTATGAGTATGTCTGGTCCTACTTGCTTGGTTGTCGATGATTCAAGGATCATCAGGCGCGTTGCGCGGCGCATCCTTACAGAAATGGAATTTGAGGCGACAGAAGCCTGCGATGGCGTAGAGGCGCTGGACGTCGTCGGCGAAGCAGAGCCCGATGTGGTGCTGCTCGATTGGAATATGCCGAAGATGGACGGCATGCAGTTTTTAAAGAGCCTGCGCCAGCGCGGCGGCCGCCAACCGCTTGTAATCTTTTGCACGTGCAACAACAAACTAGAACACATTCGCGACGCCCTAGACGCAGGCGCAGACGACTACATCATGAAGCCATTTGATCGTGAGATCTTAGCCTCAAAATTTGAACAAGCGGGGCTGTGTTGATGGCCAGTGTTGCTCCGTTGTCCAGCGCGAAGTCTGCTGGAAGACCCTTTGAAGTGTTAATTGTCGACGATAGCGCGGTGATCCGCGGTATGATCCGCCGCTGGCTCGAAACCGATCCATCCATCAGCGTGGTCGGCAGCGCTGCCAATGGCGAAGTTGCCGTTCGTGAAGCAAAGCGGCTACGACCTGATGTGATTTTGCTCGACATTGAAATGCCGGTGATGGATGGCCTCACCGCACTGCCGCTGCTAAAAAAAGCCTTGCCCAAATCTCATGTGGTGATGGCGTCGACGCTCACCACACGCAACGCCGACATTAGCTTACAAGCAATGCGGCTTGGTGCATCAGATTATATTCCAAAGCCAGAAAGCCGCACGGAGCTTTCCGGCGGTGAGACGTTCAAAAATGCGGTTGTGGCCAAGGTCATTGCACTTGGCACCGCAAAGCGCCAGCGTGATGGCCAGCCACTGCCGTCAGGAGAAGGCCGGGCGGGAGAAATCACCGAGCGTGTGATGGGGGACGTGACCGCTAAACCGGCGGATAAACCTGCAAAGGTGGTATCCGCAGCGCCGCGCCGAACGCCTGGGCTATCGCCGCAAGTGCTGGCGATTGGGTCGTCCACCGGTGGGCCGCAGGCCTTGTTTAAGTTTTTTGAAGGCCTCGAGGGAAAGCTAAACTTGCCGGTCTTAATCACGCAGCACATGCCTGAGACCTTCACCGCTATTTTAGCGTCGCACCTGGCAAAGCTGTGCGGCGGCAAATGCAAAGAAGCAAAGCATGGCGAATTGCTGCGTTCAGGGCATGTCTATGTGGCGCCAGGCGGTAAGCACATGGTGGTGGCGGGCAGGCCCGGCAATGCCACGATCGAGCTGAACGATGAGCCAGAGGAAAACTTTTGCCGTCCTGCAGTTGACCCGTTGTACCGCGCTGTGGCGCGCACTTTTGGTGGCCGCGCACTGGCGCTGGTCTTCACCGGCATGGGCGCTGATGGCTGCAAAGGCGCGCAAGATATCCGCGACGCCGGTGGCCAAGTGTTTGTGCAAGATGAAGCAACAAGCACGGTTTGGGGAATGCCTGGCGCAATTGCCAAAGCGGGGCTTGCCGATAAAATTCTACCCCTCGATCAAATGGCTGATGCGGTGCTGCGCAGCTGCGGAAGGGCTTAGTTATGCGTGATCAAGATTTTGACCTCTTTGCCAACCTTTTAAAGGCAAGTTCAGGCCTATCCATTGGTCCTGATAAACAATATTTGCTCGAAACGCGGCTGACCCCGGTGGCGCTGCGAAATGGCCTCGGAGGGTTTGATGCGCTAGCCGATGAAGTTCGCTTTAAAAAGCCAGCGGCGCTGATTGAGCAGGTCGTTGAAGCCATGACCACCAATGAGAGCTTCTTTTTCCGCGATAAGACGCCGTTTGATATCTTGCAAAACCAGGTTTTGCCAAATCTGCATGAAAGCCGCTCGGACGTTAAGAAGCTGCGCATCTGGTGCGGCGCGGCGTCAACAGGGCAAGAGCCATATTCGATTGCCATGATGTTTGCAGAACAGGCGGCGCGCTGGGCGGGCTGGAACATTGAGATCCTCGGTACTGATATTAGCCGCGAAGCGCTAAAGCGCGCGCATGAGGCAAATTATAGTCAGTTCGAAGTGCAGCGCGGCCTGCCTGTGGACTATATGCTGAAATACTTCACCCAGGAAGGGGAGCGCTGGCTGCTCAAAGACGAGATCAAGCGCCGCGTGCGGTTCGAGCCTTTCAATCTGCTCGACAGCTTTAGCGCACTTGGCAAGTTCGATGTCGTTTTCATGCGCAATGTGCTGATTTATTTTGATGCGCAGACGAAGTCGGCGGTGTTTGAAAAGGTGCGCAATGCAATGCAAAAAGATGGTTCGCTGTTCCTCGGTGCAGCGGAGACTGTGATTGGCGTGACCGAACAACTGCGCGGCGTTAAAGGCCTGCGCGGCCTTTATGTGACGACGGAATATGCCAATGAGGCAAGTTTAAACTACGCTGCTGCTGGCTGATCACTCAAAACACCAAAAAAAGCCCGCTTCAGACATGGTCTGACGCGGGCTTTTTTGTGTTCTGGTCACGCGGTCCTATGCGACCGCTTTATCGACGTTTGGCATGTCCTCAGGATCGCGCAATACATAGCCGCGGCCCCATACCGTTTCGATGTATTCTTCGCCCGCGGTTGCCGCCTTCAGCTTCTTGCGGAGCTTACAGATAAATACGTCAATGATTTTAAGTTCTGGCTCGTCCATGCCGCCATACAAGTGGTTTAGAAACATTTCCTTGGTCAGCGTTGTACCCTTGCGCAGGGATAGCAGCTCCAACATCGCATATTCTTTGCCTGTCAGATGTACTCGCTGGCCATCGACTTCAACGGTTTTGGCATCTAGGTTGACCGCCAGTTTGCCCGTCCGGATGATAGATTGTGCATGGCCTTTTGAGCGGCGCACAATGGCATGGATGCGCGCGACAAGTTCTTCTTTATGAAATGGCTTCGTCATATAGTCATCTGCGCCAAAGCCTAGGCCGCGGACTTTGTTATCAAGCTCGGTATCGCCAGACAGGATCAAAATTGGGGTGCCGATTTTTGCAAGGCGCAGTTTTTTCAGCACGTCATAGCCATGCATGTCGGGCAAGTTCAGATCGAGCAGGATGATATCATAGTCATACAGCTTACCGAGATCTAAGCCTTCTTCACCCAGGTCGGTTGTATAAACATTAAATCCATCAGAGCCGAGCATCAGCTCAATGCTCTTGGAAGTCGACATATCATCTTCGATCAAAAGAACGCGCATTGGGTGCCCCTTTTATTATTTAGTCACGTGCGAGTGTACCACTCACGGTTAAAATCGGTCTAGATAACGAGCCATCCGAGCGACTGCGTTAACCAAAGTAAACGCAGCTTGCACCCTTTTGGTTAACAAATAGTGTCTGTTTGTTAAAGAGTGTTGCTGAATTGACTCAATTTCATTGCTTTGAAATTAAGTGACGTGGTTTACACCCCGTTAAAGCCATTTGCGTAAAACTGCTGACACGCATCGCCCAAAACGAAAAAGCGCATCAGCATGGATTTTGACGTTCTCACCCGCGCCATAGAAGATGTCCCGACAGATCGGCGCTATGGCCGCGTTTCAGCGGTGCAAGGCTTGCTTGTCCAAATTTGTGGCGCTCAGCGCTCTTTAGCAGTCGGATCAAGACTTGAAATAGAGCCAAGAACCGGACCGCTGCGTCTATGTGAAGTCGTTGGGTTTAAGGGCGATGACGCGCTAGCCATGTCGTTTAGTGGTCTCGATGGCATCGGCGTAGGCTGTAAAGCCCATCTCAGCACTGCAGAACCAATGATCGCACCAACCAATGCGTGGCTTGGCCGCGTTGTTAACGCACTTGGTGAACCGATCGACGGAAAAGGCCCGTTGCCCCAAGGCGCGCGGCGCCACAAAGTGCGTGCCAATCCGATGCCCGCCCACTTGCGCGCGCGGGTCGGCGCGCGCGTTGACCTTGGCGTGCGTGCGCTGAATAGTTTTGTGACCTGCTGTAAAGGTCAACGCATGGGCATCTTCGCCGGTTCCGGTGTTGGCAAGTCTGTGCTGCTGTCGATGCTGGCACGTTACACCCAAAGCGATGTCGCCGTCATTGGCCTTGTTGGTGAGCGCGGCCGCGAAGTGCAGGAATTTATCGAAGATGATTTGGGTGAGGAGGGTTTGGCCCGCTCGATCGTCGTGGTCGCCACTTCTGATGAAAGCGCACTCATGCGCCGGCAAGCAGCGCATATGACGCTTGCCTTATCAGAATTTTTTCGGTCGCAAAATCAGCATGTCTTATGCCTTATGGACAGCGTCACCCGCTTTGCCATGGCGCAGCGCGAGATTGGCCTCGCCGGCGGCGAGCCGCCAACCACACGAGGCTATACGCCGACAGTGTTTAGCGAACTCCCCAAGTTATTGGAGCGCGCCGGCCCGGGCGCCAACGATGGCGCAATCACTGGGCTGTTCACGGTCTTGGTTGAAGGCGATGACCATAATGAGCCGGTGGCGGACGCCGTACGCGGCATTTTAGACGGCCATATCGTGATGGAACGCAGCATTGCCGAACGTGGGCGCTTTCCCGCCATAAATGTCCTGAAATCTGTATCGCGGACAATGCCAGACTGCCATAGCGAGGCAGAGCAAGCGACCGTTAAAGCCGCCCGCAGCTTATTGTCGTCCTATGGCGATATGGAAGATATGATCCGGCTTGGCGCCTATCGCCGCGGCACCAATCCCGATGTGGACAAAGCCATCGCACTAAACCCGGCGCTCGAAGCGTTCCTATCACAACAAAAGTCTGACCAGACGTCACTTGAAGACGGATTTTTGCTGCTTGAAGGCATTCTCGCCGGGTGACGCAGGCATTGAAAATGCTGGTGCGCCTGCGCGAGATGGAGCTTGATGCAATCCGCCGCGAAGTGGCGGAGCTTAATCGCCAAGTTGAAGCGGTTGAGGGCAAAAAAGTGGAGCTCAATGCGCAAATCGTCAGCGAACAGGTTTACTTGACGCGCCTGGAAGGCATATCGACCTATGGCGCCTATTCAAACTCGGTCTATGCGTGGCAACATGATCTAGATGAGCAGCGTCAAGGGCTTGATGAGAAAATCGATGCCAAATCCTTTCAGATCCGCGCTGCTTATGAAGCGCTGAAGACCGCGCAAGTGGCACTGGATCGGGCGCTTTCAGAGGTTGATAAGACCCGCCAGAAAGCTGAACAAGACAGCCTTGACGAGGCCGCGCTGCAGCAGTTTCTAAGACAGAGCGAGGGACAACCTTAGCTGACTGTAAACTGCCCCATCATGCCGCAGTCTTCGTGTTCGAGGATATGACAATGATACATATACGGCGCATCTTCAGGCGCGGTATGGTCGAATTTCACCAGCACTTCAGACCAGCCGTTTTCCACATGCACCATGTCTTTCCAGCCTTGTGCGTAGGCGGGCGGCGTGGCTCCATTTTGCTTCAAGATACGAAACGAGCAGCCATGGATATGAAAAGGATGCAGCATATCATCAACCCGGATCCGCCAAATTTCCGTGTCCCCCTTGCGCACCTGTTCATCAATGCGGCGCATGCGCATGGGCTGGCCGTTAATCGCCATGCTGCCAACGTCGCCGCAGATGTTGCCCCACGCTTGGGCCAGGGCATCCAGGTCCGCGTCCGTCTCCATAGTCAGCTTAAAAGAGCGGGTTAGTACAGCGTCTTGCGCTTTCGGCGGCGCTAGAGTTGCAAGCTGCTTGGGCATTGCGCCGGAAAAGCCCTTCGCTTGTGACTGCACCAGGGACAGGGCTGGTATTGGCGCCGTAAGACCAAATAGGTTTGAGAGAAAGTTGATGTTATTGCCGTCTAAAACGACGTTCAGATCATTTGCGGCAAATGTCGCCATATCCACGAGGAGCTCATAGCGCTCCCCAGGCGACATCAGGATGCTGTCTGCCTCAACTGGCGCAGCTAAAAAGCCGCCATCTGACGCTATGACTGTGATCGGCCCCGTTGTCATGGACAGCCTTAGAAAACGTGCGTTGCACGCGTTGAGAATGCGCAGGCGCACCAGGCCTTTTGGGACGCGCTGCGTGACCGGCGCGACGGTTCCGTTCACGACCAAGGTGTCGCCTTCAAAGCCATCTTCAAACACGTCGCCCGTGAGCCCATAAGTTATTGCGCCGTCAGTGCCAAAGGCTTTGTCTTGCAACACTAAGGTGAAGTCATCGACGCCATAGGTTTGCGGCAAATCTGCAGATAGGCTGGCGTCATCTTCAACCAGTAGGACCCCGGCAAGTCCCTTATAGGTTTGCTTTGCAGTTTTGCCGTGCGTATGGGCATGGAACCAATTCATTGAGGCATGCTGCGTGATCGGCAAATTTGGCGACCAGGTTTGCCCAACTTCAATTTCTTGATGCGGGCCGCCATCAACAGGTCCTGGAATGTGCAGGCCGTGCCAATGAAGGGTGGAGATGTCATCAATCTTGTTTGTCACGTCAAAGGGCAGCGTTTGCCCCGCCTTGGCGCGTAAAACTGGACCCAGATAGTCACCGTTTATGCCAAATGTGTTGCTCAACATGCCGGTGCCAAAGTCATGCTTACCGGCTTTCAGTGTCAGCGCAATGCGATCGTCAATGCCTTCGGACACATCTAGTAGAGGGATGAGACGCAGTGGTTTTGGGGCTGGCACTGAAAGCCGGTAAGCATGACTTTGGCACCGGCATGTTGAGCAACACATTTGGCATAAACGGTGAC
>JBCCLR010000066.1:0-16791 GCA_039026755.1 Pseudomonadota bacterium
CAAGGCTTTCTCACCAGCCTATGCCTTGCGGGATGCATGGCGCTGGTGGCGTGGCGCATGCTTTCGGCTGGCTACACGGTGGGTGATATCGTTCTGGTGAACACGATGCTCATGCAAATGTTCCAGCCGCTCAATCTGCTGGGCTGGGTGTACCGTGAGATTAAGCAGGGCTTGGTGGATATGGACTTCATGTTCAACTTGCTTGATCAGGAGCTGGAAATCAGCGACGCGCCAGATGCGCATGATCTCAATGTTGAGAATGGCACAATCCGCTTTGACGATGTGGTCTTTCATTATGAGGAAAACCGCCAAATCCTGCACGGCCTTAGCTTTGACGTGCCGGGCGGTAAGACACTTGCTGTAGTGGGCCACTCGGGCGCTGGAAAATCCACACTCAGCCGCATTTTATTTCGCTTTTACGATATCGCCAGCGGCAGTGTGACGATTGATGGTCAGGACGTCCGCAGCGTGACGCAAGCTTCTCTGCGCAGCCAAATTGGTATCGTGCCGCAAGATACGGTGCTGTTTAATGACAGTATCGCTTACAACATCAGTTATGGACGCGTGGGAGCCTCACAAGCGGACATTGAGAATGCTGCCCGGCAAGCGCAAATCCATGATTTTATTGCCGGCCTACCCGATGGATACAGCACCGTGGTGGGCGAGCGCGGGCTTAAACTCTCGGGCGGCGAGAAGCAGCGGGTGGCCATCGCGCGCACAATTTTAAAAAACCCGCCACTGCTGATCCTTGATGAAGCGACTTCGGCGCTCGATACGCGCACAGAAAGAGACATTCAGTCCGCACTCAACCGCGTTGCGGAAAGCCGCACGACGCTGATGATTGCGCACCGACTTTCAACGGTTGTGGATGCGGATGAAATTATCGTGCTTGAAAAAGGCCAGATCATCGAACGTGGCAGCCACGACAGCTTGCTCCGGCAAGATGGCACCTATGCCGATATGTGGCGCCAACAGCAAGACGCTGCCACCGGAAAGCTCATCGAAGCTGCCGAATAGCGGTTTATTCGAAAATCAAAACTTAAGTCTGAGAAGGCGCGCCTTTAGCGTCCATCACCTCTAGCAAAGCAGGCAGAACGACCAGCGTCGTGAACAGCAGCCAGCAGAGCGAGATGGTCAGCAACAGGCCCATACTGGCTGTGCCAGCGTGTTTGGATACCATCAGCGTGCCAAAGCTGCCGATGGTCGTGGCTGATGATAAGAAGACAGCCCGGCCTGTTGTTCCAACATTTTGCTCCGCACCAGGCTCAAAGGCGCGTTTGACATAGTGGATGCCTGCATCAACACCCAGACCAATCAATAACGGCAGGACGATGACATTGGCGAAATTGAAAGACAGCCCAGCTAGAACAGACGTTGCGAGGGTGAAAATCCCAGCCAACACAACTGGCACCAGGACAAAAAACAGCTGTTTCAACGACCGCAGAACAATCAACAAAAAACTCACAACCAAGACAAAGGCTATGCCTGTGGCTTGCAGCATTGATGTGCGCACGATGCGGCCTGCTTCAATAATTTGAACTGGACTGCCGGTCGCCGATGGAAAGGCTGCTTTTACGGCATCCACGAAAGCTTCAAGAGACGCTTCATCGGCGATGGGCTGTGCTGGAAAAAGTTCAAGTCGATAGCTGCCATCTCGGCCCCGATAAAGCGCTTCCAGTGCAGGAGGCAGGCGCTCGACGCCCGTTGTCCTGAGCTGTCGGCGTAGCGTCGTGCGCAGATCAGGAAGTGTTTCTAACAGCCTTTCCTCTAGCTCAGATATGAGCAGCGGTTGCTGTATAAATGCCGCCAAGACATCGCTTGGTGTCAGGGCGTGAAGGCGCTGTAAGGCCTGTAAAGCGGCGCTTTGGTCAGATGCTTTTCGCGCATCCACCGACACAAGGTCGGGCGCCAACAAATCGTAGGTCTCCGCGATCAGGTCAAGCTTGTCGGCTTGCTCTTGCGGCATAAAACTGCCGGCCCATACGACTTGACCAACAGAGGGTAGCTGCCGCGCTGCTTGCAAAAGCTCCTGTGCGCTTTGCTGACCAGCTGCCACCAACTGAATTGCATAGGGCGACGTCTCCTTGCGAGCGGCCAGCCGATTATAGGCTATCACCGATGATGCCTCAGGGTCCTTGAGCGCGATGGGGTCTGCTTCAAAACCAATTTGTGCGGCGAGATAGAGTGCCGGAAGAGCCATACCCATGGGCACGAACACAAGCATCCGCGGCGCACGGAGGCTTAATTTCCAGGGTTTGCGCGAGAGTGTGTTTGATTGAAAGCGTAGCACAATGAGAAGCGCAGGCAGAAGCGTTACCGCAGAAATCATGGCAATAAAGACACCAATTGCGGCAATGGCCCCGAGTTGTGCGAGGCCTGCATAGCCCGTTGGCGTGAAACTGAGGAACGCTAGTGCCGTCGTGGGTGCGCAAATGGCCAATGCAATGCCGGACGTACCAGCTGCCTTTGAGAGCGCCTGGGCCAGCATTGTTTCGTTGGCGTCAGCCGTACTGTCTTCTTGGGCGCGCAGCAGAATGTGGATAGAAAAATCAATGCCCAGCCCGATAAACAGAACCGCGAAAGCCACAGAGATGATGTTGAGCGCGCCAAAGAGCCAAAGCGCTGCACTGCCGGTTGCAACCAGTCCGAAGACAAGATTGATGAGCATTGCAGCGACGCCGCGCCAAGAGCGCACGCCATAGGCCAGGATTACCGCAACCAGAAAACCTGATAGCAGCCCAGCGGTTGCAGCGCCGGCGGACACAGTTTCAAGCTCTTCCTCATTCAATGCAATTTTTCCTGTGATGGACATGCGCACAGGTGCCGCGCTCTTGCGTTCAGCGGCGTCTACGTGCGCACGCAGCGCCGCAAGGGCCGCGGCAGCTGGTTCAATTTGGCTCCGGTCAAGCACGGGCTGCGCGGTAAGGAGTATGATGTCCTGTGAGCGCTGGTTGAGCACTGCGTTTTGTAAGCTTAATACACCTGGCTGAACATTGAGGACGGCTTGGCCTGTCTGCTCTATGGCAGTGAGAATACCCGCAAGCTGCTCTGTTTTTGTATCGGGGTCTTGTTTCTCCACGATTTCCGCAAGGCTGTTCATAAACCTGGCAAGGCTTGGCTGGCGCAGCAGTGGGCCCAGCAGTGGCTGCGCTTCAATAAGGCGGTCGAGCCGATCGGTGAGTGTCTCATAATCGAGTAGCAAGAGGCCGTTTTCTTCAAAAAACGGCAGGATCGCGGGTGCCGTCACACTCGAAAAATATCGTTTATCCTGCTCTAGCGCTGCGCTGAGTTGATGTGCCGTACGGCGGGCGATTTCTGGGGCATCGGCTTCAATGATAACGACCACAGTGTCGCCAAGCAGCGGATAATTGGCCTGAAACTGCGCATAGTCTGTCCGAAAGGGCAAGGACGCGTCAATCATGGCATCGGTGTCGGTGACGACTGCTATGCGCGTAACGAGCGTCCAAGCGCTAAATGCAAACACCAGCGCCGACAATGCTATGATGCTGCGGGGGTGGCAGCAGCACCACATAGTGACCTGCTTCAAAATGCTGCCGATGCGCTCATTCAAAATGCTAAAACCCAGTCTTTAAAAAAGCGTTTGGCCTTGCTTTGGTTGCGTCCCCGCCTATGGATAGCAAGTGGTCTAAACCGTTCATAGAAAGCCATGCAGCGCTATGTATAGCAGCCAAGCAAAGAAGCGAGGAGCAGTTTGCATAAGGATGCTTGCGCTTGTCGCCGGCTTTGCGGTTATTGGGTGCGATGGCGCTGCAGAGTTTCCTGTACTGGACTGTACGTCACTCGACGTACGCGTTGCAGGTAGAAGCCTGGTGGGTATCGAAGACATTGCCCAATATGACGCCCGGCAGCTTATTTTATCCGCGCAGAACCGCAAAGATGTCTCAGTCTCGCCAAAGGGTTTATTTCTCTTTGATACCGCGCAGCACGGTGCAGTGGTGAAGGCAACACGCGTCACGCCGGAAGCAGATCCACTTGTGCCGCATGGCATTGCGCTAGAAGTCGAGACGAGCATCATTTACGCCGTCGACCACAGTGAAGCGCAAGCGCGGATTATCCGCTATGATATGACTGGAGGCTCAAAACGCATCGCGCTGAGCCCAGAGATTTGGACAGATGATGCGCCCTACCCTTGCAATCTCAACGATATTGCGGCGGCTCCAGGCGGCAGGATCCTTGCAACAAATGACCGCCAATCCTGCAGCTGGTTTGGCAGGCTGCTTGATAACGTGTTTGGCCGGGAAAATGGGGCAATTGTTGAACTGAGCGTTGATGGCACGGCATCAATCCTGGCTGATGGGCTGTTTTTTCCGAACGGCATCGCCGTGGATGGCGGCGACGTCTGGGTTGCGCAAACCCGCGCAAAGCAGATAACGCACGTGCAATCTGGCGCCGCGTTGGTGTTTGCAGGCGGGCCGGACAATATTTCACCCAGTGCATATGCCCAGCGACATTGGGTTGCTGTCATACCCTCCCTATTTCGCTTTTCTCTCATGATTGCGGGCCTATCCGACTACAGCCCTTCGCTTGTTTCGGCATTTGATGAAGATATCAATACATACGCCGTGACGGAGTTTTCGGGCGCAACCACCGTCGTGGAAATGGCCGAACACCTCTATATCGGCGGCGCATTTGCCCAGGGTCTCGCCAAATGTAAGCGGCCTGATGCGTAAAAAAGCGTTGATCACTGGCGCCGCTGGGTTCATTGGAAAGCCTCTTGTCCAGCAGCTATTGGCGCGCGATTGGTCGGTTACAGGATATGATGTCAAGCCAAAGCCACAGGCGCCGGCTTTCGCAGCATGCGATTGGGTTAAGGGCAGCATCCTTGATGAGAACAGCCTCAAACACGCGATGGCAGGGTGTGACACGGTCTTTCACCTAGCGGCGCGCGCACATTTGTTCGCAAAGGACCCTGCTCTATTTGATCAAATCAATCGCCTGGGAACGCAGGTTGTTCGCGGCATCGCGGAAAGCTCGGATGTCCAGCATCTGATTGTGACCCTCAGCGCCGTTGGTTTAACACCGATCGGCTATAGAGGCGTTATTGATGGGCGGACGCGGCCAGATACGCCAGATCAACTTGCAGGCCCTTATGCGCGCTCAAAGTGGCAGGCCGATGTGCTGCTTGACGCGCCTAGCGCTATGGCGATCACGCGGCTCTATCCGACGATACCATTGGGCTCTGGCGACGATGCACTAACAGCGCCCACACTGATGGTAAAGCGTTTCCTAACGGACCCACCGTCGGCGTTTTTAGAAACAGCGCTCAATTTTATCCCGGTTCGAGACGTCGCGCAGGCGCATGTACTTGCAGCGGAAAAACTTGATACCTCGCCTGAAAACCAAGCCCGCCGCTATGTCGTCTCCGGTGAACGCTGGATGCTGAGCGCTTTTTTGAAAACCCTCGGGCAGCTGACGGGTCGACCCATGCCCACGCGGCAAATACCGTATGCACTTGCTCGGATCGCTGCCGGCATTATGGAGCCGCTGGTGCGCATGCAGGGCCGCGAAAGCCTTGCAACGGTCGAAGGCGTGCGCGTCGCTACAGCTGATCCTGAATTTGACCCAACAAAAACGAAGCGAGATTTGGGGTGGCAGGCAAGCAGCGTTGCAACGGCACTGTCAGAAACCCTTAATTGGCTACAAGTCTAAGGCGTTTTCGCAGCAGATTTGCAGCGTTTTGAGCAGTATTTTACTGCCTCCCAGTCTCGCTCCCACTTCTTGCGCCACGTGAAGGGCAAACCGCATGTTTTGCAGGTCTTGGTGGGTAGATCTTGCTTCTTGCGCATTCTTGCCATGTAAAAAATACGCAGGCTAGAGTGTTTAGATCAGCGCCCTTGCCAAACGGGTGCGCGCTTCTCCACAAAAGCGCGCGGCCCTTCTTTGGCATCTTCCGATGTAAACACAACCTTCGCGGCTTTGCCAGAAATGGCTTGCAGCTCCGCTTCAGCATGATCCCCAGCAAGGCGTGCGACTTTAAGGCTCTCAGAAACCGCCAATGGCGCATTTGCAGCAATAGATGTTGCAATAGTGCGTGCCTTGTCGAGCACTGCATCGGCATCCTCTAGATAGTTAACCAGGCCAAGCGCATAAGCGCGCTGCGCATCCAGCGAGTCACCCGTTGCCACCAGCTCCAGTGCGATATGGCGCGGCAAAGCGCGGCCCAATCTATAAACCCCCCCCGCTGCCGCGAGCAGGCCTCGTTTTGGCTCTGGTAGGCCAAATTTTGACGTATCAGACGCCACGATCATGTCGCAGGACAAGGCAAGTTCGCAGCCGCCGGCCAGCGCTGAGCCAATGACTGCCGCAATCCAGGGCTTTTCCCGTTTAGCAAAGGTCAAACCGCCAAAGCCGCCATCTTTTGTGGCAAGTGTATGACCGCGACCTTTGGAGATTTCAGCGAGGTCGGCGCCAGCACAGAATACTTTTGGGTTAGACGACGTAAGGATCGCAACACGTATATCACTGCGGCGATCGACTTCCTTAACGATCCAATCCATGGCTTCGGCAATGATACCATTGATGGCGTTGTATTTCTCCGGACGGTTGAGTGTAACAACCGCGGCAAAATCATCTCCAACGTCGAATAAAACTTCGTTGCCGACCCCGGCTGGTGCATCTGTCATGCGGCCTCCTAACTTCCTTTTTAAGGCACTATAAGGAGCACATACACCCTTGCATCGCTGTTTGTTTGATGAGGCCTTGAGGGACGTGGTAGGCCCGGAGGGACTTGAACCCCCAACCAATCCGTTATGAGCGGACTGCTCTGACCAATTGAGCTACGGGCCCCGATCACCGAAGACACCGCCTTTTAGCAGTGCCAGTTATCTGCGCAAAGGGAAAACAACTACTTTCAGGCCATTAAGGGCTGTCCGCTACATCGCGGTTTCTAAATCTCGCAGCATGGCAGCCACTGGATTGTCCGGTTTCTCAAGCGCCTCTTTGCTTTCATTCGCGCCTAAAAGTTCGTCCTGCAAACGCAAAGCGCGCTTATATATCTTTAAAGACTGATGTGTGAGCACGATCAGACTGCGCGGCATTTTGCGTAGTGAGCGTGGGTCAGAGCCGTGGCAAAGATCAAGATCATCAATCTGGCGCTGCGGCGATAATCCTTCGCGCTCGCTCATTTCACCATTTTCAACGGCTTTACGCACCAATCCCCAGCTTATGACGTGCATCAGCCGCGTGGAAATGCGCAAACTCTCTGCCGTGTAGACAACCCGATCTATGGGCTGGAGTGTCGCCCGATCAGATTTTGAACATCGTGCAAAATAGGCACGGCTCTCTTCTGCGAGCGCAACTGCCTCTTGATGCAACTGATCAACCACTCTCGGTTTGATCGCTGCGGTATTCATTAACTCAAACGCCACTATATTCCCTTTCTACTCGCCGTTTTCGAGGCAGCCCTTGGCCCGAAAAGACTGGTAAACAATATCTTAAACTCACAATAAATCAACACCTTAGAACATTACGCCTGGGTCTTGAAAAAGGAAAACGGATGCCCACCTCTAGTATGCCGCGGTGCCGCAGAGTGGGCCGATGGCAGATAACCCGTCCACGGTGGAGGGTTAGGTAGTTAACGCATATCGCTTCAAAGGAGGATATTCCCATGCGTAGTTTAGACTTAACACCGTTGTTGCGTTCCAGTGTTGGTTTTGAAAACCTGAACAGGCTGGTTGATTTTGCGACGCGCCCGGATATAGCTGATTCGGCGTATCCCCCCTACAATATTGAAAAAACCGGTGAAGACGCTTACCGCATCACCATGGCAGTCGCTGGATTTAGCCAGGATGACCTTGATATCGTTGTAAAGGAAAATACCCTAACCATCAGGGCGAAAAGCAACGAGGAAGACGGTGATCGTACGTTCCTTCATCGCGGCATTGCAAAGCGCGCTTTTGAGCGACGCTTTCAGCTCGCAGACACCATACGCATTGTTGGTGCCAACTTTGAAAATGGCCTTCTAAATGTGGAGTTGGTGCGCGAAGTGCCCGAACACAAGAAAGAGCGGCGTATAGAAATTAGCGGCGCGAGCGCAGCGCCAACAATCGAAGCCGCTGCCTAACTGAATGAAAAATTGCACCGCCAAGGCGCTTTGCTTTGGCGGTGCGTTGCAACTTTTCTTAATTCCTTTTGAACAGCGCCTCGGCCGCGCTCATATGTGCTGATTTTCTCTCAATATCAGCTTTGGTGCGGACAATTTCTGCTTCAAGCACTGCGATACGTTCTTTCAGCTGATCAAGGGATAAAGGGTCTAGATCTTCACGTACAGCGTCAGCTAAAGCTGACGTTGTCTTGCGTGGTAAGTCTTCGTCAAACACTGGGCATCGTCCTTGGCCAAGTAAATCCTTGCTGAATAGCAATAGGATAGATTAAATCTCGCGCGTTCAGTCAAGGAATTCTCGCGTGAGCTCTACCCAAAACGCGGCAGCCCAAACCATGCAGGGGATTGGCTTTTCAGGCGCCGGTGGACCTGAGGTGTTAACACCAACCACGGTTGAAAAACCCCAGCCAGGGCCAGGCGATGTTTTAATCAAAGTCCATGCCGCAGGTGTTAACAGGCCAGATGTGATGCAACGTCAAGGGCTGTACCCCGCACCGCCAGGCGCATCGCCTTTGCCAGGGTTAGAAGTCGCGGGTGAAGTTGTGGAAACCGGAACCAACTGCGAGCGATGGCGGGTGGGTGATAGGGTCGTGGCCCTGCTCACCGGGGGCGGATATGCGCAATATGCCGTCGCACCTTATCAGCAGGTTTTACCCTGGCCGGATGCCTTGTCAGCGTATCAAGCTGCCGCGCTTCCAGAGACCTTTTTTACGGTTTGGTCAAACCTGTTTCAGCGCGCTTATGCGGATGCGGGCGATAGCCTACTGGTGCACGGTGGCACGAGTGGCATCGGCACAACGGCGATCATGCTGGGCAAAGCCTTTGGACTTACGGTATACACCACCGCAGGATCTGAGGAAAAATGTAGCTTTTGTGTGGATTTAGGTGCCGACCTCGCAGTCAATTATAAAGCGCAAGTTTTTGAAGACGAAATCAAGCGCGCCACCGGCGGAAGCGGCGTTGATATCATCCTAGACATGATTGGCGGCGATTACCTCATGCGCAATGTCAAATGCATGAAGGAAAACGGTCGACACGTCACCATTGCCTTTCAAAGCGGTCCCAAAACGAACATCAACTTAGCGCCGATCATGTTGAAAAGATTGACTTTAACGGGCTCCACCCTGAGGGCCCGGTCCCCGGCCTTTAAAGGCGCCGTTGCATCAGAACTTGAAGAGCTTGTCTGGCCGCTGCTTGCTGATGGCACACTTGCGCCAGTGATTGACAGTGCATTCCCTCTGGCTCAAGCCGCCGATGCGCATGCCCGAATGGATAGCAGCGCGCATATCGGTAAGATTGTGCTTGATACAATTGCGGTTTGACCTTTCCTCGAAGCACGCCTATGAACAAGTCATGCATGCCGAATTAGGGCTGCACTCATTTTCTTACAAGTTAGATCCAGGCCATGCAGCGTAGCGCGCATGATAACGCCAAAAATGCACAAGGACTTTGTATGTCAAAGCAACCTCTTATGCCGACCGCGACTGCCGTTTGGCTTGTCGACAACACAACGCTAACATTTCGGCAAATCGCAACATTTTGCGGTCTTCATCCGCTTGAAGTGCAAGGCATCGCCGATGGTACTGTGGCCATCCGCATGGTCGGGCATGACCCGATAAAGAACGCGCAGTTGACGGCTGAGGAAATCAAACGGTGCGAAGATGACGAGAGTGCCGATCTTGAGCTTCTGGATAATGCGGTCCCAACTCAAAAACGCGCCAAAGGCCCGCGGTATACACCTGTTTCTAAGCGTAAAAATAAGCCAGATGCGATCTCTTGGCTGGTGCGCAATCATCCCGAGTTGTCCGACGGCCAGATCGGCAGGCTCATTGGTACGACGAAGCCGACAATTGAATCTGTGCGCTCTAAGACGCACTGGGATATGGCGAATATTCGCCCGCAGGACCCAGTTGGTCTTGGCATGTGCACGCAAGTTGACCTCGATGCAGCGGTTGCCAAAGCCGCAAAAGCACGCCCGGATTTGGTCATTAAAAATGAACAGCCCGAGGCGCCGCCTCAACCTGCGGAAAATGAATTTTCAGCGACTGAAAAGCTCGGCAGCTTGTTGTCAGGAGATCGCTCTAGCGACGAGACTCTGCGACCTGAGGACTTATTTCCTAGCGATAAAAGCTAATCCATTAAACACGTTAGTGCCGGGCGAGGATATCGATTTCCTGTTTTAATCTAAGCTTCTGCTTTTTCCAGGTTTGAAGCAGTAGATCGTTAGGCAGAGGTCGCTGGTTTTCACGGTCGATCTTAAAATCCAATTCTGCATGTTTTTGCTGCAAGGATTCGGCATGAGACGACACTGTCATGAAAACCTCCAATTGATGAATAGTGCATGAGACTATAGTCTTAAAATCGGATGTTTGCTATCGTTAAACCGCGTTGGTCGGAGAATAACGCGCGCATAGCGTGTAAGCATTGTTCTGTTTTACGTATGGTTAAGGCGAGTACGTCACAGTTCTTTTATCCGTTGACTAGGGCGCAGCAAAAGCATGGAATATGATCAGAAAAGCTTGGAGAAGCGCTTATCTGTTTTGGTGCGTGAGCACCAAGGGCTGGATGCTGCCATCGCTGAGCGCACTGCAGCGCCGCCGTTTAATCAGATCGAAGTTCAAAGGCTGAAAAAGCAAAAATTGCAGCTGCGTGATGAAATTACCCGGCTGGAGGACTTGTTGATCCCCGATATTATCGCTTAGCGAGCTTGCCGGAGCTATCCTTCATGGCCTGCTTATGGGCGTACATGCGTCTGTCCGCCTGGTCCAGGGCCGAACTTGCATCTTCTACACCATCGAACGTATAGGCGCCGAACGCCACGTTCACGTGAACCGACTTGCCATTGATATCTATGGGCGTGTCGGCAATCAGGCTGACCAACTGCGCGCCTTTATCGAGCGCTTGCTGTTCACTGGCTTGCATCAGCAGTGCGGCGAATTCATCGCCGCCGAGACGGCCCACAACATCAGATTCGCGCAGGTTTATCAGCAGGGTATTGGCCACATGGCCGAGCACTTTATCGCCTGCACCATGGCCAAGTTCATCATTCACAACTTTAAGATCGTTCACGTCAAAATAAAGGAGACTGGCTGGCACTTTATGCCGCTTTGCATAGGAAATCGACTTTGAGAGTTCACGCACAAAGGCCCGCCGGTTGTGCACTGGCGCCAGTGTGTCGGTATCGGCAAGCCGCTCCATTTCAGCAAGCTTGGATTGGGCTGAGCGCACCTCATCGCGCAGCGCCTCAACCTCGCGCAGGAGCAGCGTAATTGCTTTCTGCACCTTCGGTGTCATCTCGTCAGCCGGAATACCCATGAACGCTTCAGTGAGGGTGTCAATCGGCTCTACCGAAGAGGGTTTCGCAGCACCAGCCACGGAGCTTACACCTTGAGCGCGCTGCGTGCTCGTCGGGCGCAAGACTTTTTGCGGTCCCGCGAACGGGTTTGACTTATCGACTTTCATCGCGCCTGCCGTGTTGCTGCACTCATTGACTCAACCTTGTGCCATGGCCGTTAGACGGCCCTCTGCCCAATTACACCTTAACGGTGTGCCCATGAATGTAGAATTTGAGTTAACATAGTAAACCCATGGTTAACGCAGCACCAACAAACCAGAAAACGATTGGCTCGGATGCTGCGTTGCATGGTGCTTGCATTCTTTTATGGGCCTCGCCATAACCTCATAGCTTGTTCGCAAAAACGCAGAATTTCGCTGTTAAAAGAAGAGCCAAAATGCCGTTAATTGAGCAACAAGCAGACAATCCAAGCGTTGCAATTGTCATGGGCAGCCAGTCAGATTGGCCGACGATGCAGGTGGCCAGCGACACACTTGATGCATTGCATGTGGCGACGTTGGTACAAATTGTCTCCGCGCACCGGACGCCTGATCGGCTCTATGATTTTGCAAAATCAGCACATGCGAAAGGTCTTAAAGTCATCATCGCGGGCGCTGGTGGTGCAGCCCACCTGCCCGGTATGATCGCATCTTTAACTCACCTTCCCGTGCTTGGTGTGCCTGTGCAAAGCAAAGCACTCAGTGGAATGGACAGCCTGTTATCTATTGCGCAGATGCCAGGCGGCATTCCCGTTGGCACCCTTGCAATAGGGACTGCTGGTGCAAAAAACGCAGCGCTTTTGGCCTGCAGCATTTTAAGCCTCAGCGATACGGCGCTTGAAGAGCGACTGGTTGGCTACAGGAGCGCTCAAAGCGACAGCGTCGCGGTAGAAGTGACCCGCGATACTGGGATTGGTGCGTGAACGCGCGCCCAAAGCCGCTTAAACCTGGCCAAACCATCGGCATTCTGGGCGCGGGTCAACTGGGGCGCATGCTTGCTGTGGCAGCAGCCCAACTTGGCTACCGGGTGCACAGCTTTGCGCCTGAAAACCAGCCACCTGCAGCGCAGCTTACCAACAGTCATACCGCAGCCAGTTTTAAGGACCACATAGCCCTGCAGACATTTGCGCAAGCGTGCGATGTTATTACCTACGAATTTGAAAACATCCCGGTGTCAGCTCTTGAAGTGATCGCTGGGTTAAAACCGATCTACCCTGGCGTCAATTGCCTGGAAATTGCGCAAGACCGGCTGCTAGAAAAAGACTTTTTGACGGGCATTGGCGTGCCGTGTGCGCCCTATCAGGCGGTTTCCACATTTGCGGAGCTCCAGGCGGCAATTGATAAAATTAGCATGCCTGCGGTGCTGAAAACACGGCGGTTTGGCTATGACGGTAAGGGCCAAAGCTTCATTCGTACCAAAGATGATGTAAAAGAAGCGTGGGCCGCGCTCGCAAGCGCGCCCGGCGGCCTTATTCTAGAAGGCTTCGTTGCCTTTGAAAAAGAAGTGTCCGTGCTCATCGCTCGCGGGCAAAATGGTACGGCAAATGCCTATGGGCCGATCTGGAATGAGCATAGCAACCATATTTTGCACGTGTCACAGGTGCCGCCAGATATAGCGCCAGACTGCGCTGACAGGGCGATTAGCAATGCGCTCAACGTTGCTGAAGCACTCAATGCAATTGGGGTTATTTGTGTGGAGTTTTTCGTCATGCCCGTCGGCGATGTGGTCGCGAATGAAATCGCGCCGCGTGTCCACAACTCTGGCCATTGGACAATTGAAGGCGCTGTTACCAGTCAATTTGAAAATCATATTCGCGCTATTACAGGTCAGCCACTGGGCAATACAGACGCAATTGGCGCGGTGCGGATGCAAAATCTCATCGGAAACGAGATTGATGGCATCCCAAACCTTCTGGCGAGCGCAAAAGCACATGTGCATCATTATGGCAAGCCAGAGGCGCGGGTTGGCCGCAAAATGGGGCATGTGACGTGGGTGACGCCGCAGACGAAATCCTAAATTCATGCGGAACCGCTTCGTAGCGAAGACCGGATTTACACAGGCCGACGCTGCAATCGATTAAAAAAGCGCATCGGATTTGGCAGAAATTCGGTGCGCTTCAGCACGGTAGCTTTAACCTTCTCAAATTGCATGATGCCTGCAATGCGCCGGTCTAAAAAGGCCCAGGTATCGGATTTATCATCGCTTTTATCCTGCAGCCAATAGAGCAGTGTTGAAGAATAAACGCCGCTTAGAATGGCGCGTTTGGTGTAGTAGTTATAGTCGGTTGCAGTATCGCCGCAATGCAGCCAAATTACATCGGCCGTTTGCCAAGCGATTTCGCTGGCCAATCGCGCGTATCGCGGTTGGGCCAAGGCGCGGATCGCGCGGCGGCTTGCTTCTTCATGCTCGCCAGCAATTTCCAGCCGCGTACGCACACAAAGGGTAACCTTCTCGCGCACGCGCAAAGTTTCAAAATCATCGGGCAAGCGCTGCTTCATCTCATCATCAGACAGCCGGATGAAGGCTGAGATTAAATCACCAACGGGGTCTGGAAACAAAACCATCGCAACTTGTGGGTCGATATCCAGGTCTTGCGCGGCGTATTTAAGCGTCTCGTCCGTCCAGCCATCAAACGGCACATGCTCAATGGCCGCGCGTGCTAAGTCCTCGCGTTGCTTTTCCACGATCTTCTCCACATTACGTCTTGCCCATACGCTTTTGTATAGCAGGTTTCTGCAGGATGGCACGTGGTGTTCACCGCGGCGCCGCGCCGCAACACGGCAGAAATTCTTACCGTATGGTAACCGCACAGAATTTAACGCCGGTTTAGGCTATACATGGGCATAAAGGTTTGATACACGCTTGCGCAACGCAGCGAGAGCCTATGGTATCTCGCCAATAGTGCTCGTTCATATCACTCTTTGGAAGGAAGTGCTCTCAGTATGCAAGTTCTCGTACGTGACAATAACGTCGACCAGGCCATGCGCGCTTTGAAGAAAAAACTACAGCGCGAGGGCGTCTATCGGGAGATGAAGTTGCGTCGCTTCTATGAGAAGCCGTCCGAGAAAAAAGCACGCGAGCAAGCCGCCGCAGTCCGCCGGGCGCGCAAGCTAGAGCGCAAACGTATGGAGCGCGACGGCCTGGTTGGGCGTTAATGACGACCAATACCCCTTCTTTTGTGAAGTATTCCAGCCGCCAAGCTTTGGCGGCTTTTTTATGCGCTATCGTTTGCATCGTCGGTTCAGCCGCCTGCGATCGTGCGGAGCAACCAGCGGAAAGCGATGCTGTCATGTCAGACACCGATAATTTTCTTGCCGAAAATGCCAAACGCGATGGTGTCGTCACGACGCCAAGTGGCCTGCAATATGAAGTCATCACAGAAGGCAGCGGCGCGAGCCCAACTGCAAGTGACACTGTGATGGTTCATTACACGGGAAAACTGACCGATGGTACTAAGTTTGATTCCTCACGGGACCGGGGCGAGCCGCTGACATTTCCGCTCAATGGCGTGATCAGGGGTTGGACTGAAGGCCTGCAGCTTATGCGTGAAGGCGGACAGGCGACACTCTACATCCCTTCAGAGCTTGGCTACGGCGCCCGCGGCGCTCCTGGTGCAATTCCGCCAAATGCAGACCTGATCTTCGACGTGGAGCTGATAAAGATTGTTGGTGAGGCTGAACCCCATCCCGACGTGACGGCGTTTTTAAACCGAGACGCTCCACGTTTTGACTGCGGCGAGATGCCCGCGCCAACTGGAAGTGAAACAGACGCAGAAGTCGCAGCACTGCAGGAGCGCGGAAATGCATGGCAAAACTGCGTTGCCAATTACATCAAGCAAGAAACAATCGCGGTGACGTCCGCATTGGACAAGCTGCAGCGCATCCAAGCGTCGCAAGTGCCAGAAGCACAGCAGCAGCAAGTAAACGCTTATCTCCAAAAGTTTTCGGCCGCTATGGATGATGCACATATGAAGCTAGAGGCGTATAAGGGTATCGCTAAATCGTGAAGCCGCGTGATTAGCGCGGCCTTTTGCGCTGCGCTAAGGCTCTCTTCAACACCAATATGGAGAGAGACATGACGTACCGGAAAACAGTGAGAACTGCGTTTGTAGCCACAGGGCTCGCACTTTCTACGGCCACTTTTATAGCAATGCCGGCCAGCGCAGCTGATCCTGTCTACACTAGCTTTTTTTCAAATGTCGCTGTCGGCGGCTATGACCCGGTCGCTTATTTTACCCAATCAAAGCCCTTAAAAGGTTCGAAAAAGTACCAGCTCTCGCATAGGGGAGCGAAATGGTATTTTTCAAGCCAAGCGAACCTAGACGCATTTCAAGCCAACCCAGCGGCCTATGCACCGCAGTATGGCGGCTATTGCGCATGGGCCGTCAGCCAAGGCTACACCGCGTCTGGCAACCCTAACAACTGGGCGATCGAAGACGGCAAGCTCTATCTAAATTACAATGACGACGTGCAGCAGACATGGGATAGTGACCGCAGCGGCTTTATTGAACTCGCCGACGATAATTGGCCGACTGTGCTCAACTAAAACGGGCCGGGATGCGGCATAATTTCAAAGTCAGCTGGCGTTAGGACCCGGCGATAGAGCACTTTAAAGCGCCGCGTTTGATAGCGCAGCTTTCCATCTTCTTCGCGGTGCGTGTCATCATAGATGCCAAGTAGCTCTTCGCCCTCCCCGTCTTGCTTGACGAGCTGTTCGCGCACCGTCCAACGCGCACACAATACACCGTCGTCCACTTTTAACAGCGGCGCGAAAGGCATGTGCTGAACGACCTTGAACCCGGGCATCACCGACGACCATGTTGCGACGATCGTATCCCGGCCCTCAAGTGGCGGCATTCCATCAAGCGGCAGCTCCCACTTGGCATCGCTGCACCAGGTGTCGCCCCATGCTTCAGCATCAAGGCGATGAATTGCGTCAGCGTATTGGCCATAAAGCTGGGTGACGGCGAGTGCCATCTCGGGGGTCAGGTCTGTCATGATGTTTTATCCTAAGGTTCGGGCCGGGTCGCTGCCATCCCAATCGATGCTGGCAGCTTTGACAAGTTCAAATAAGCCTTCCGATTCCGGTGTTTTTTGGATGACTTCAATCATCCCGCCGAGAACATGAAAAGTGTCGTAATAGGCGAAACGCAGGCCGCTTTGCGTTTCGCCTTGTGTTGCTATAGCGTAGCCACTGTCCTGGTAATACGCGTGATCCGCTTCGATATCATGTGTCCATACACACATGTGATGAAAGCCGCCTTCGCCAGGCTTGTAGATATCGCGGTAACAATTCGGCCCGTCCCCATGCACTTCTATAAGCTCAATTTGCACCG
>JBCCLR010000067.1:0-16760 GCA_039026755.1 Pseudomonadota bacterium
ACGGTATTTAACGCGGGGCTAATGGTATGGGGCTAGGAAGGGTACAACGCCTGTTTGGCGTAATTGTTTGCGTGTGGATAGGCTGCGCTGTCGCCGGTGCATCCGATATACCGCCGCTTTATCCGGTAGAGGCCTATGCCAAGCTGCCAATGGTTATGCAGCCTAAATTGTCGCCTGACGGCAAGTCTATCGCCTATATCACCACCGCCGCAACTGGCCGCAAGGCCGTAATCGCGCATCCGATCTCGGGTGTCAGGACCGACGAAACCCTTGTGATGCCGCACATTGATAAGGCGGATATTGCTGACTTTTTTTGGGCCAATAACGATACATTGCTGGCCGTGTATTCCCTTTATGCCCCTAATCCATACTATCGCGGCTTGATGGTTGAGCAGTCACGCCTTATCGCGGCAAACTTGGAAAAGGGCATCTATAATATTGTCAAACCGTCACGCGACCAGCGGCGTAAATTTGATAGCTATGGTCGCTCCAGCAGAAGTAGAATTTCATATGCCGCATCGCAGGGCAACATTCTAGACCTGCTCCCCAATGACCCCAATCACATCCTTTTGGCTATCGACAGCAACATCGAAGGCCAAGTGGATGTGCGCAAAATCAATGTGAACACAGGCGATTTCAGCATCGTTCAGAACGGCAAACAAGACATATATGATTGGCTAACCGATAGTGATCACGACGTGGCCTTGGGCTATTCCCTCTATGATGATAAACCAAATCTCTACCTGCCGAAAAAACACCGCGATCGTTGGTCATTTAAAGCGATTTACCAATTACTGTCTGACGATATCAGACCCATACAGATCGATGAGGGTAATACGACGGCTGTTTTCGTTGTCGGCAACGAAGCAGGGCGTGAAGCACTCGGCCGGTTTGACCTGACAAGTGGAGACTTTGTAGAGTGGGTCTATTCCAATAAGCGCTACGACATTGCCGGCTGGATACGCTCAGGTACAACTGGCAAGATCATCGGAGCAACATATCAAGATAACGTGCTTCAACAGGTATTTTTCGCAAAGGATATGCGCCTGATCCAAAAGTCAGTGAACGCCGCCTTGCCAGGTCAAACTAATCTTCTTTTCGGATCAGATCACGGCCGCAAGCTATGGCTCATCAAAACATCCAAGCCGGGCGCAAAAAGTCTGTTCTACAGCTTAAACTGGTCGGCGAAATCCATGTCGTTCTTTGCTGACGGCTTTGAATCTATAAAGGATGAGCATGTTGCACCCGTAACCGCGCATACAGTGGCGATGCGCGATGGCCTTGAGATTGAGGTGTATGTCACAACACCCATAGGGCGCGGCGATCGCAACTTGCCGACCATTATGATGCCGCATGGCGGACCTTGGGTCCGCGACAGTGCGCGCTTTGATGCCTGGGCACAGTTTTTCGCCAATCGCGGCTATCTCGTGCTGCAACCCAATTTCAGAGGGTCAGACGGTTATGGCATCGCCTTTGAAGACCTTGGCCAGGGCCAGTGGGGCAAGGCCATGCAGGACGATTTAACCGACAGCCTGTCTTGGGCCGTTGATCAAGGTCTAGCCGACCGGGACCGCGTTTGCATCGTGGGCGGCTCCTATGGCGGATATGCTGCCATGATGGGAGTGGTAAAAACGCCCGATCAATTTCAGTGTGCAGTTTCAATAAACGGCGTTATCGACCTGCCGCTGTTGTGGCGCGACGACACAGACTTTCTGTTCTATAAACGGTTTCGCGAGAAGCTCGGTGAAAACCGTGCAGATTTGAAAGATATTTCCCCTTATCACCGCGCAAAAGAGATCACCAAGCCGGTGTTGCTGATCGCAGCGAAAGATGATTGGCGCGTCAACTACAAGCACTCAAAAAAAATGTATAGGAGGCTTAAAAAGCTAAAGAAGCCGGTGGAGTATCTCGAGCTGAAGACGGGTGGCCACTCTATTGATGTCGATGCGAGCCGGATTAAATGGTTCACGGCCATGGGCGACTTTGTGGATAAGCATTTACGCGTCAGCGAGGGGCGATAAATGAGGGTTTGGGCGCGGGCGCTGGGTTTGTTGGGCAGGAGGCAAAATCTACAGCGCCGGATCTTGGGGATGGATTGCACAGGGGTGCATCGGCGCCGCTGCGCAGCGCGCAACGCTTATAAGACTGCACTTTCGATAATCAGCGTCACTTTGGCCTTGCATCTGTCACCGGGTCACGCCGCTGCGCAGGGCCAACCGCCAGTGTACTCCGTTGAAGCCTTTGCCGCCTTGCCGCGCGTTGAACAACCCAAACTGTCGCCAAATGGCGAATACATTGCCTATCTTTCAGCGCTGGCGACGGGCCGACGCTCGCTTGTGGCACATCCGCTTTCAGGGATGACGCAAGATAATACGCTGATTGTCCCACATGTAAAAAACCTCAGCATCGACACATTTCGTTGGGCCAATGACGAGCGGATTTTGATTACGTACAGTTTTTATGGTGCGAATGATCTGTACCGCGGCGACCGCAACAAACAGACGCGGCTTGTTTCCACAGACTTAGTCGGCAATGCCATCAACGTGGTCAAGCCCTCTCGTGACCAGCAACAAAAGTTTCGAAATTCTGAAACATCTTATGCACTGAACCAATCGGAGATCCTGCATATGTTGCCAAAAGATCCAGACCACATTCTATTGGCCATAGACGATGATATGGATTTCGACACGGATGTGCGAAAAATCAATGTCACTACGGGCAAATATGACGTCATTCAGTTTGGCCGAAACGGTATCTATGACTGGGTGACAGACACTGCAGGCGTGCCGCTTATCGGGTACAGTACCCTTGAGGCGAAACCGGCGCTGCGCATCGACAAATCCAAAAAAGAAGTTTGGTCAGAACAAGCCATCTATACGCTGCTCGAAGAAGGCTACCGGCCATTTGAAGTGCACGAAGATGGTATGTCGGCATATTTTTGGGGCAATAATGAAGCCGGACGCTCGGCGCTGGCGCGCTTTAGCTTGGCAGACGGAACATTCATGAACTGGGTCTATTCCAGCGACCAATTTGACATCCAATATGTTCAGCGATCCGATATCACCCACCAAATTTATGGAATTGAATTTATCGATACGGTTAGCCGCCAAGTTGTTGTGGGCGGGCTCGAAAAACAGATCATCGAAGCGGTCAATGGTATCTTACCTGGTGCAGCCAACCGCATTCTCAGCTCTGATAAAAGTGGCCGTAAATTTCTCATCCGGTCCGATGCGCCGCGCCAGGTTCCAACCTATTATGTGCTTGATTTAGACAGAGGCGCGCTGGCGCCTTTCGCGCGGCGCTATGATGGCATTGAAGACGTCCATGTCGCGCCGGTGACAACGCAGCGCATTAAAATGCGCGACGGGCTGGAGATTGAAGTCTACATCACAACACCGCTAGGGCGTGGCGATGGGCCGCTGCCCGCAATCATGTTGCCGCATGGCGGGCCGCAATCACGTGATACAGCTGACTATGATTATCTCGCACAATTCTTTGCCAATCGCGGCTATGTTGTGTTGCAGCCAAACTTTCGCGGATCAACCGGCTATGGGTCCGCGTTTGCAAAGTTGCGCAACAAAGCCTGGGGCCGCGGCATGCAAGATGACGTGACGGACACCGCGCGCTGGGCCGCTGGTGAAGGCCTGATCGACGCAAAACGCACCTGCATTGTGGGCTGGTCCTATGGCGGCTATGCAGCGTTGATGGGGGCTGTAAAAACGCCCGATCTGTTTGCCTGCGCCGTATCGATCAACGGTGTTATCGATCTGCCCATGCTGTGGAGCAGCGATGGCCGCAAGTTTATCGGCGGCAAGGAATGGCGCAAGTCGATCGGCGACAACCGCGAAGACTTGGCGGACATCTCGCCCTATGGCCGGGCTGAAGAGATCGAAATACCGGTCCTCCTCATCGCTTCGAAAGACGATGAGCGCGTTGACTATAAGCACTCAATGAAAATGTATAAACGGCTCAGAAAGCTGAAAAAACCGGTTGAGTACGTGGCACTGAAAACCGGTGGGCATAGTATCGTGGTGAACAAAGAACGCTTCAGATTCATGACCGCCATGGGCAAGTTTGTGGACACGCATTTAAGCGAAAACGCAGGGCGCTAAAGCGTTCGCGCATTGGGTGTCCTGCTGCAGGACTTTATCGCAGTTCGCATCGCATTATGTATTACAGCGTGAAGCAACCAAACCAAAAGAGAACCGATATGCCGCGCCCGAGCCTTTTAATGCCCGTACTATGCGTTGTCAGTTTCTCTCTGGTCGGCGGCGCACTTGCTGGCGAGACTGTGCTGGGCCAGCAGCGTGTTGACGCGCGGTCCACCCAAAGCGTTAGATCGCCTGAAGCTGATGCAAAAAAGGCTGCAGGAAAACGCAAGCAAGAAGCAGCCGACCAGCAGTCATTTGTATGGCGTTCGGCCACCCCATCGGCCCGATCGAGCCGGATGGCGCCAGCCATATCTTCGCCCGCTGACGCCATGGACGACAGTGGTGAGACGTTTTGCGAACCGTTTTAACGGTTTAGGCCAACGCCTTAATCTTGCGCTTGCGCAATTGCATCAGCTAGCGCCACCAGCCGCTTGGCATTATCCACATGCAGGCCCTCAATCATTTTGTTGTCGACAACAACAATGCCCTTGCCTTGGGCTGTCGCCTCGGCATGCGCAGCGATAATGCGGCGGGAGAAATCGACTTCATCGGCATCGGGCGCAAATGCGGCATTGGCTGGGCCAATTTGATTGGGGTGCACCAAGGTTTTGCCATCAAAGCCCATTTCAACGCCTTGGCGGCAGGACTGAGCAAAACCAGTCTCATCCTTAAGGTCGGCATAGACCCCATCCAAAATCGCTAGCCCCTCCGCACGGGCAGCAAGCAGGCAGAGCGACAGGCTGGTCATCACGGGCATGCGCATGGGCGTATGATGGGCGTGCAAGTCTTTCACAAGATCCGAGGTGCCCATGACCAGGCACGCCAGCTTCTCATGCGCGCTGGCGATTTCAAGTGTTGCAAACATCGCCCGCGGGGTTTCCATCATCACCCAGATCTCGGTACCTTCAGGCGCGCCTGCGGCCTGCATCTGCCGCGCTAGGGTATGCACCTGCTCGGGGCTTTCAACTTTCGGTAGCAAAATCGCGTCCGGACCCGCCGCGCTTGCCGCGGCGATATCTGCTTCGGCCCAATCGGTATCCAGGCCATTCACCCGGATCACCAGCTCACGCGCGCCATATCCGCCCGCTTTAACCGCTGCACACACTTGATCACGCGCCTGTTCTTTTGCGTCTGGCGCAACAGCATCTTCAAGGTCAAAAATATAGCCATCGGCGGGCAACGTCTCGGCTTTTTCCAGTGCTCGTGGATTTGATCCGGGCATGTATAAAATTGAACGGCGGGGGCGTAGGCGTCGCGGCATGGGGCAATACTCTTTTGATTGATGTGTTTATGTTGCCGCTCAATAAGCGATTGCACACACCTTCAGCAAGCATTTGCATGCTTGCAGGGATGCGCGGCGACGCTTACATACAGCGTGAAGCGGGGGTTATGCGTCATGATGCTGAAGATTTTGCTTGGGGTAGTCTTCACTGTGCTCGGCGCTGAAGCGATCCTGCGCGGCAGCCAAGCCGTGCGCCGGCACTTTAATCTACCCGCTTTTATTGCTGGGTTGCTCCTTGTTGGCTTTGGCACGTCACTGCCAGAAACTGCGATTTCCATCGGCGCCACACTCATGCGCTTTGAAGAACTTGCCTTAGGTTTGCTGCTGGGCAGCGCTGTGGTCAATTTGGCGCTCATCCTGGGCATCTGTGCGGTCATTAAACCTTTATCGCCAGACCGCACATTGCTCAGCCGCGATGCAACAGCAACGCTTGGCGCATCGATTTATCTTTTTGCGAGCGCGATCGCTCAGCCAATAGGCTGGCTGTGGCCAGTATTTGGGCTTCTCTTATTTGCGCTTTATGTCTCTATCACCTTACGCCGCGAGGCAGCGCTTGGCGAAGGCGGGGTAATGGCGCAAAAGGCAGGTTATGCGCGCACCGGGCCAGCGAAACTCGCCTTTGGCGCTGGGCTGATGCTGATCGGCCTTGCGGCCATCGTCTTTGGCAGCGCCAAGCTGATTGAAGGCAGCGTTGGTTATGCGGCGGACATGGGCATCTCCAGCACCGTTATCGGCTTGTTGGTGGTGGCGCTGATCACATCAATTCCAGAAGCTGTCATAGCCTTTCATAGCACCTATCGCGGGCGCGGCGATGTGGCGGTTGGCAGCTTGCTTGGCTCTAACATCTTCAATCTCCTTGTCGTAATGCCCATCTGCATGCTGCTGATGCCAGCAGGCGAGAGCTTATTTGCTAGCAACTGGGCTCCGCACGCGCTGATCGCTTCATTGATTACGTTTATCGCGTGCGCGATGATCCTTACAGATCGGCGCGTCAGCCGCCTGGAGGGTGCCGCACTCCTCATCATCTATGGCGGCACCGTGCTGGCCGTATTGAACTGAGCGACGTTCATCGCCGCGTTCGCGCGTGTTTAAAAGAAAACGTCCGCGTTCGCTGGCTGTTTTATAGCGTGAACTCATACGCCAGGATGACCTGCCGGCCAGGACCGCCTGTAACTCGCGTCACAAATCCAGTTCCGGAAAATGTTTGTAACGAGGTCGGGATGTAAGTGTTATTGAGCAGATTGGTGACCTGCACACTGAGTGAGCCCGGTCCAACACGATAAAACGTTCCAACATCAATCACCGTATAGCCTTCGACCGGCGCGGGGTCTGTACCCTCATCAAAAGCGCGCGAGCGGTCTCCAACGGTCAGCAAGCGGGCATTGACATTTAAACCCGGAGTGACGTCGTAAGTGGCATCGAGCGTGAATTTCCACGGTGCCACTTCAAGTCCGCTGAGGGGTGCAAAATCGCCGTCGTCATCGGCGTCAAACTCCCCCTCGTTCCAGCTGAAAGCCGAGGTGATACGCAAATCAGATATCGGTTCAACGCCAGCGGTAATCTCAAAACCATAGTTACGCTGCGGCGAGCGCAGAAACTCCCCGTCCACGGAGCCTGGCGCAAGGACGAACGTCGCGCCCAAATCTGACGTCGCGTAATAGGCGGCGAAACCATAATCCCAAATGCCAGCATTGCCGCGCAGCCCTATCTCGAAATTATCAACAATCTGCGGATCAACGGCGCCCGAAGCAGTTAAAGCTTGGCCTGGCGGGACCAAGAACGACACATTGATCAAACTTGGGATCTCAAAGCCCTGAGAGAAGTTGGCAAAGCCAGAAAGCCAATCGGCAATCTGATATGTCGCGCCAATGTTCCAGGCTATACCATTGTTTTCACCAGAGCCCCCTTGGCGCATGATTTGGCTCCCATCAGGGTTGGTGACAAATTCAAACACCCGCGTGCCGCTGCCGATCTCGAATGATACATCCTCCCAGCGCAGTCCGCCTGTAACGCGCAGTTTTTCTGTAACTGACACATCAAGTTGCGCAAAGATTCCCAATGTTTCGAGTTCAAAGGGGAACAAAAATGTATCTTCGCGAATTGGCATTGTCACATCGCGTTCCTGGTCAAAATTTGGCCCCAGCTCGAACACTAGCGCATCTGACCGACGCTCTTCCGTGTTGTAATCAACACCAAAGAGAACGTTAAAGCGATCTGCAAAACTGCGCGCATATTGGCTTCGGATGCCCCAGCCGGTATCTTCGAACAGCGGTTGATAATTATCGGGAAACGGCGGCGGGAAATTATTTGCACGCAGGTCAATAAGTGGCTCTATGACGTCTTCCTGCCGCCCATAATATTGCAATAAAAGCGCACCGCCCAACAGGTCGTCATTCGTATATCGGATGTTCCAAGCTTGTTTTTCATCAAACGGCTCATTGTCCGGGCCGTAGGTAAAAGGGGTCTGATTGGCAGATACGGTGGACACAGCGCGGCCATCTTCAGCGACAGAAATGTCGAGGACACGGCCATCTGGTGCTTGGTCAATATAGTTGTAAAAGCCTTCGATGCGCTGGTTTTCGGTAATGTTAAACCCCAGCTTTATAAAGGATGTCAGTTCATCGCTGAAGTTTGCAAACACCGGCGCGCGCAAATCGTCCTCGCCGTCAAAAACCCCATTCTCCGAATCGAAAGATAGATTGATCAAATAGTCGAATTTGCCAACGGTTCCGCTCGCGCCAACGCTGGTTTTATAGCTTGCAGATGTACTTCCAAAAATATTGTCGGCACCGGGAAAGAAAGAGAACTGTTGGCGCACGCGCACGTCAATCAGCTCTTCAGAGGCCTCTTTCGTAAAGAACTGTATGACACCGCCGGTTGCGCCGGCACCATAGACAGCATTCGGCCCATATAGGACTTCGATGCGCCCCAATATTTCAGGATCAAACTTATCAAGTTCGCCAAAGCCCGAACCAGCCCCGCCGTTAAAACCAAGCGGTACGCCATCGATAAGATATTGTGCATCGCGCCCGCGCAGGCTTTGCGCGCGGTTGATATCCGTTTGGGTTGGCGGCCCGAGTGCCGGAATAAGCGCACCGACAAGATTGAACAGGTTCGATGATTTTGCCAGCTCGGTTTTTATGGTCGGCAGGTCCACCACCACGACGGAGCGGGCAATTTCATTAATCAACTGCGGCGTTCGTGTTGCGGTGACGACAATTTCATCCGTCGCAAGAACCAAGCCGGAACCAAATTTCCTGTCTTCACTCGCCAGCGGCGCTGCACCGAGTTGTGCAAGCTGCTGCCCAATCACAATCCCACCATTGGCCGCAACCGTGGCTTTTAGCCCGCTCCCCATAAGCACCTGGCTAAGCGCTTGTTCAAGTGTGAAAGTGCCAGAAACACGCGGCGCACGTTTGCCGCTGACAAACTGATTTGGCGCGACAACAGGAACGTCGTAGAGACCTGATAAGCTGACCAGCGACTGGCCGAGTGGCCCCGGCGACAAATTTACAAGTTTTGTTGCAGATTTTGTCTGCTGCGCCTGCGCGGCGGGCGCTGCAGTCGCCAATGTCGCGGTACATACACTCGCAGCCAGGATAGTCTTAAAGAGAATTGCGGGGGAATTTTTCGACACGGACAAGCCCTTAAATATTTTTATGCGAGTGCCAATCAATCGCACTTATATTATCGAGACACCTGTCCTGGTTGATTTTCCCAATTTTTTTTGAATTTTTGTGCCGCGTTGTGCGCAGCTTACTGTGCCGCTCGGGGCGTGAGCACAATCTGGCCCGGCTGTCTGCGGTCAATCTCAATAGGGACGCTAAGCGCCACGAGATCAAGCATCCGTTCAATATCATGCGCGGAAAATGATGCAGTGAGCGTCAAGTGTGCAAAGTCTTCAGGATCGCCAGACAACATGATGTGCGCATCGCTATAGCGGTTGGCATCAGCAATGATTTCAGTGAGTGTCGCGCCATCATAGATAAGCTGGCCAGCACGCCAAGCGCCCACTTTATCAGAGGCAATTTGCTGTACCATGCGCAGACCGCTGCGCGGTGTTGCCGCCACTTGCTGGCCGACAGTTAAGACAATTTTTGTCTCAAGCGAAAATTTCTGGCCATCCATAGACAGCGGCGCAGCAACGCGTACTTGGCCTTCTGAGACCGCAATACGAGACACATCACCGCTTTTGCGGACGTCAAAAACAGTGCCAAGGGCGGTCGCGACAAGGTCATCTGTTTTCACTGAAAACGGTTTGGACGGATCTTTCGCCACGTCAAACAAAGCAGCGCCGGAGATCAGCGTGACCATGCGCTTGCGCGTATCAAAGTGCGTGGCCATTTTGCTTTGCGGGCCGAGTGTGACGCGGCTGCCGTCGGCCAGTGCGACGGTTTTTGTTTCACCGCGCTTGGTTTCTAGCTCGCGGCTGGCAACAGTATATTGCAGCGCCCCGCGCTGCGTGGTCAATTTAAGCCCAATCGGCACGGCTAGTGCAGCGGCCACGCAGCAAGCGGTGATGATGCGGACATATGCAGGTTGCAGCGCCCGAACAGCTGCAGATTTAAAGCCATACCAGTGCTCTCTTACGCTTGGCTTGCACAGATCATCTGCGATGCTGTCTTGGCTTAAATGATCATAAGCGCTCCAGAGTGTTATGGCACGATCATAGGCTTCTTCATGGCGGACATCTGCCCGCAGCCACGTTTCAAAAGCCAGTTTATCGGCCTGCGATACGCCGGGCGCATTGAGCCGGGCGCGCCATGCATGCGCCGCACTGGTGACCTGCCGCAGGTGTGCAGAATAGTCTGCCGGGTGATCTGTCATGGCGCGCCTCGCTCTGAGAGCTGCAGTTTCAGGTCAATTTCAATGCCGGTATTGACGATATGTCGGTAGACCGAGGTTTTGGACAGCCCAGTGCGTTCGCAAACGTTCATTACCGACAATCCTTCGACCTTATGCAAAATAAAACAGCGCCGCTGCAGCGTTGGCAGCGTGCGCAGCACGGCATCAATCTGCCTTAGTTGTTCCTGCATACTTAAGACACGCTCAGGTGTGGATTCATCCCAGCCGCCGGTGAAATAAAGCTGCTCTAGCTCATAATCATATTTTGACCGGGTCTCTCGCGCACGCAACTCATTTAGGGTCAGGTTGCGTGCAGTACGCCATAAAAAACCCCGAATATTCTTGATTTCTCGCCCATCTTTGCGCTCGATAAGCTTCTGGAATGCTTGCTGCATCATATCTTCAGGATCGGGCGGGCCATTACCAAAGTGGCGGCGCAGACCATTGGTCAGTGGCGCAGCAAAACAATCATACAGACGTTGCAGCCACGCCGTTTCGCGCTGCGTCTCTTTGCCAGTGTCTTTTGCCGCCAGCTTTTCCATCTCGGACGCCAAGGAAGCCGCTCCATTCTGCCAACTCGGTTGCGCGGTTAAACCGGCGGCACATGCCGGTCGGCTTAAACCGATATCTGCAAACGATTCGCATAAGGCTTGGACCGAGACGCTGCACAGTGCAACAGATTATCGATCGCCGTGCTAAAAAGAGCGGCGTCAAGAGGGCGATACTCGTCCTGTATTTAATGCTGAACAGGGCCGCCAGCCCGGCTTGCGATGCTGCCATGCTGGCTTTAGACCCCGCTAAAAATCGAATACAACCCCGCCGCCAAATGTGCGCGGCGCACCTGGAAAAGCGAATTGTCCGTTGAAGGAAATGTTGGTGACGAAGAATTCATCAAACAGGTTTTCGACGTAGAAATAAACATTGGCGGGCCCAAGGCGATACCCGGCGCTAATGTTTGTGATAAACACGTCATCGACGGCCTCCTGAGGATTAGCGAACGTGTTGCTGGCAAATGCATCCACATAGCGAAATTGCGCTGTGAGCGAGAGGGGCTCAATCGGCTGATAGGTCCCGCCAAAGTACCCTGTTACTGGCGGCGCGGTGCCAAATTCACGATCCGCAGTCTCAAGTTGGCCCGTATCAGTATTGAGCACACTTTCTTGAACGCGCGATTTGAGCAGTCCCAGGTTGGCAAAAACGTTAAGTTTTTCCGTTATCTCAAACACCACTTCAGCTTCCAGCCCGTAGGTGTAAACCCCGTCGATATTGTCAATATCGACGGCGACTACGCCGAATTGCTCAAAGGTATCGTCAACGACTGTAAACAACTGAAAATCAGAATAGTCCGCATAAAACAGGTTTGCATCAAATCGCAGCCGACCGTCCAAAAGCTCTGTTCTGGCGAACAGTTCATAGCTCCAAACGCTTTCATCTTGAAATTCGGTGGTCTCTCCACCGCGTGGGTTGGTGGGTGAAGTGGGAAACAGATTTGGGACAACGCCGCCCGGGTTAGTGCCACGCGATATCAAAGTGCCAATGCGCAGATCATCGGTGATGTCATAGGCAAGTTCCACGCGCGGTAGAAACGCCTTATAGGTGCCCTCAAAGTCCGTCGCAACGCGCGGAAAATTGGGGAACGGAATTTGATACGCAAAACTGCGGTCTTGCGTATCGCGTTGGTATCTGAGCGCCGCAGTCAGCGAAATCCGATCTGTGATTGATGCAACGCCTACTGCATAAATGCCAAGGCTGGTTTGGGTGTCATCCGCACCCTCATTGCCAAGCGCAGGCGCCAAATTATCTTCGTTTTTTTCAAAATAATAAATTCCGCCAAGGCCGGAGAGACGCGCGCCGTTTGGCTGATAGCGCACAATCATCTCATTCGACCACTGGCTTCCATCGATTGTGGACCCGGCAAGCGAATCAGGCGGCCGCGTCGCATCATTAAACGTGATTACAAAGTCGGAATAGGTCGTCTGGTTGGTGACTTCTAGATCGGGACTGAATTCATAAGCTAAATCTAAGACACCGTAGGTGCTGCGGGTGTTGATGCGGAACCGGCCATCAATCCCTGGCGACCGAGGCACCAAATCTTCAAACCCGATATCATTGGCTTCATCGGCCACAACCTGGCGCAGGCTTGGTTGAAAACTCTCGGTGTGGGAAAGGGTCAGCTTAGCAGAAAATTCTGGCAGTTGATCTGGCTTCCAAAGCAGTTTGCCGCGCACATTCCACGATTCGCGCTGCCGTGGATCACGCCGGAAATCATCCTCATCTAAATCCGGTGGCAAGGTGTCGGAGCCGAATAGCTCGAACACCTCTTCGCGCTGCACATCGCCAGTGATACGCACTGCCAGCTGGTCCTCCAAAAGCGGCGCAGAGACATATCCGGCCACGCGCCATGCTTCAAAATTACCAACCTCAGCACTTGCCCCTGCTTCAAAATCGAACGTCGGGTCCTTGGTAAAGACGAAAATTGAGCCAGCAATATTGTTCGCGCCTTGCACTGACGTTTGTGGACCGCGAAACACCTCTACTTGATCAATATCGTATAGGTTGGTCGCCCCAAAAACATATTCATTAAACGTGATCACCCGGCCGTCGACGACTGTGGTAGCGCGTGGCCGCGCGCCGCCTGTCAGCGCCGGCGTCCCGCTTAAAGGGCCATTGCTGTCGATACCGCGGATTGTTGGCGCTTGGTTGCCGGCGCCGATGGTTATGTTGGGCGTCAATTCTAGCAAATTGGTGGTATTGCCCGCACCAGGAATGCGCGTGAGATCTTGGCGTGAAAAAACATCGACCGATGACGCCGTTTTAAATTCCGTCCGCAGCAAACGCTGGCCGCGCACCAAAATGACTTCAGGGTCTTCATCATCGCCCGCCTGACCCCCCGCGTTGGGAGAAATCGCGGCGCTCGGGCCAGCATTGGAAAGCACAAATGCGCCGGAGCTTGATCGGCTCATATTGAGCGCAGTGCCGCCCAGCGCTTGAACAAGCGCTTGCTCGGCTGTTAAAGCGCCCGTGACGGCGCGCGCTGTCTTATCAGCCACCAACGCATCTGAGAAAATAATGTTCACCTGGTACGTCTCAGCAACACGCAGCAGCGTCTGCTTAAGCGGCCCGGGCGCCTCGTTTATGTACTGAGCGCCACCTTCCTGTGCTTCCGCCGCAGCTGGCACACTTGTGATAAGCAAAGCTGTGGATGCCATTCGCCACAGATGTGCGCAAAACGGGTGCGAAGGTATAACCATGGGCGGGGGTCTCCGTTTTTACATGGCAACTGCTTATCAGTCGCAGTCTCATTATGAAGACCCCCAGGCATCCAGATTTCACACCCAGCTTTTGGAATTTTTTTATTTACGTGGCAATGCGGCGCTAGCGCGGCATGATCACAACCTCATTTGGTGTTCGACGCATCAGCTCGATCGGCAAAATATCGGGCAGTGCAGACAGCATTCCCGCAACATCAGACGCATCAAAAGCTGCGGACACCCGAGCCTGCGCGAGATGAGAAAAGTCTCCATCCAGCACAATATTGATCTGAGCATAGCGCTGCGCGTCGGCAAGCAGCTCTGCGAGAGACGCACCGTCATACAATAGCCGCCCATTGCGCCAAACACCGATGCTTGCTGCTGAAACTGTGCGTATGGGGGTTATTCCGTGATCTTTAAAGGCAGCCAACTGCCGGCCAGCGTTGAGTTTGCGCCGGGTTTTTGTACCGCTGGGCACGCCGTCTATGATGAGCGGGTAATCCACGGCAACCTGACCTTCGCGCACGCCAACACGGACCACGTCGCCATTGGCCCGCACATCAAAAACAGTGCCCAGTGCGGTTGCCGTCAAGGCGCCCGCCCGAACCGAAAAGGGCCGCTGCGCATCATGCGCGACATCAAACAGTGCCGCGCCTTGAACCAGTTCAATATCGCGCCGACCGGCACTTATCTGCACCTTGATCTGCGAGGATGCCCCTAGCGTAACAGCGCTCCCATCGGCCAGCTTAAATGTGCGCACCTCGCCGATTTGACTGGCATATTCGGCACTATGTGCTCTAGAGGCGGGTGGTCGTATACTAAAATCGATCAGGCCGAGTACTGGAACAGCCATCGCAATAGCCACCCCAGCGCATACGGCCTGCACGCTGCGGCGAGCCACAACAGCTTTGAAAGAGGCAAATGCGTCACGCAGACGTTCGCTGGCCATCGGGGCAAGCACATCGTGATCGAGGTCTTGCCGGGTAAGCGCCCGCGTTGACGCCCATAGGGTAACAGCGCGGTCATAGGCCAACTGATGCGCTATATCTGCCGCCAGCCAGGCTTCGAAGGCGCGCAACTGTGCTGGCGTTATGTCCTCGCGATCAAGCCGCGCGCGCCAATCATGCGCCGCCCGGCGAATTGCCGCTTTTGCGGCACTCCTGCTTAATGGCGTTGAAACGGCCATCACTCTTGCCCATCCAGCATATCAAAATTGGAAACGTTGGCGGCTCCCGACGGCACCGTAGCATCAAGCGCGGCGTCAATATCTTCAACTGCGCGCGTGACATGCTTCACTGCCGCATTGCGGCTTATATTGAGCTTCCGGGCAACCGCAGAGAGGGTCATTCCATCGATCCTATTCAGCACAAACGCGCGGCGGCGCTTGGGCGGCATTTGGCGCAGCGCCGCGTTGATGATCGCCAGCTGCTGCTTTGCCATGAAGACCCCTTCAGGGGTGGAATCAGCACCTCGAAGCGGAAAATAAATGTGTTCAATCTCGAAATCATGCCGTGCACGCACATCAAGCGCGCGCTTTTCTTTGAAGACCAAGTTGCGTGCGGTCATCCACAAATAGGCTTTGAGATCTTTGACATCTGAAAGCTTGGGTCGTTCGAGCAGTTTTTGAAAAGCAAGCTGTGTCACATCATCAGGATCAGGCGGCCCATCACCAAAGCAGGCGCGCACAGATCGGCTAAGCCAGCGCGCAGCACTCGCATACAGCGGTGACAGCGTTTGCTCAGCAAACATTGCCTGATCCTCTGGTGTCAGATCCTGTTGAGCGCGGTCCTCTAAGGGCCGGGCATGATCAGCGGGATGCTCTGCAACATCAGTATCTGACGGTCTATCGCCCAAGGTTTCTGCCATTGCCTGCGTTGTCTTTTATCCGCTAAGAGATGCTGGTAGGAAGTGGTTCGTCAAGCGCAATCATTGTTGGCGCGCGCCTCAGGCGCCTGTCTGTTGAAACGATCAAGCTCAGTAAATATAAGAAAGCGCGCCGTGTTGGGGTCACGTTTTGAATAGGTCTAATACACAAAAAAAACTTGGTGCGGATAACCTCCGCTGGCCAGCTGATGCGATTGGGCGCGCCGGGCAATGGCGCTGATGGCCGGACCATTTATGCTGTTGGTTGCGGACATTGGCGGCACGCACGCGCGCTTTGCTTTGGCCGAAACCCAGCGTGGCCAGGTTCGCGCGCTGCAGCATGTGCACAAGCTAAGCGTGCGCGACCATAGGACCGTGCACGCGGCCCTTACAGCGTATCGCCAGATGATCGATCAGCCGCTCCCGCGTGATGCAAGTCTCGCGGTGGCTGGACCGGTTGGCGGCGAGACCATTGAATTCACCAATTCTCCCTGGCGCTTTAAGCCAGGCGACCTAGCCAGCGCTTTCGCGTTTAAGCGCTATACTTTGATCAATGATTTCGGCGCCATTGGCCATGCCATTGCACAGCTAAGCCGGGATCGTCTTGCGCATGTGTGCGGGCCAGATACCGGGCTTCCAAATACCGGTAATATTTCTATCCTTGGCCCAGGCACGGGCTGCGGTGTAGCGCAGCTCTTGCGCACGGAAGATACCTATCACGTGATTGAAACCGAAGGCTCACATCTGCACTTCGGACCGGTTGATGCGGTCGATGATGATATCTTGCGCGACCTTCGAAAATCCCATGCGCGCGTCTCTGCAGAACGGGTCGTCTCTGGGGTGGGGCTGCAAACACTATACCGCGTCCTGGCGCAGCGGGCGGGCGTGACGCCTGAGCATGTGGACGATGTAACGCTGTGGCAGCGTGCGCTTGCCGGCGAGGATGAACATGCTGTTGCTGCACTCAAGCGGTTTTGTCTGTGCCTGGGTGCTTTGGCGGGTGACCTTGCGTTGGCCCACGGTGCACAAGCCGTTGTGATTGCAGGCGGATTGGGCCTGCGCATCGGGGCCGGCTTGTCAGGCCCCGAGTTTACCCAGCGCTTTACCGAAAAAGGGCGCTATCAGAGTATGTTAGAGGCCATCCCCGTTTACCGGCTGCTTGAAGAAGAGCCGGGCTTGCTGGGCGCAGCAGCGGCATTCCTGCAGCGCTTTGGCGGCCCCTAGGCGCGTATCCGTGAATTCACGCTTTAAATGGCCAGCGTTTCCGGCAAAGGGATGAATTCTTCTGCATCCCCTGGCGGCAGACTAAATGGACCGTCCTGCCAATCGCATTGGCGCCATTGCTCGGCAGCATGGCGTATTTTATCC
>JBCCLR010000068.1:0-16677 GCA_039026755.1 Pseudomonadota bacterium
AGCCATGCGATTGGCGCAGCCTGCCAGCCCATTACCGGCGATATGTTTGTAAGCGACGGCACAACGAGCTGGCTTGGCGACACAGTGATCAAGACCCGCAGCGTGGCGAAGATAAGCGAGCTGCGCATCGCCACCACAGCGGTGGATCTGCTTGATGCGCCGTTTCAAGCGCCGTTTACGGACTTATCGCGGCACGTTGCAATCACGCGATATGGGCTCGACTGGTATCACTACGCCTTGCTCGCCACCGGGGGCTTTGATGCGGTGATCGAGTGCGGGCTGCAGCCCTATGATATTGCCGCACTCATCCCCATCATTCGCGGCGCGGGCGGTATCATCACCGATATCGCCGGCGGCGATGATATTGGGCCGACGGTTTTGGCCGCGGCGAACCCTGAGGTGCACGCAGACTTACTGCGCCGCTTCAATTGACCTAAAAAAGCGAATGATTTTGCCGAGGACTTCGCGCCTGACATCGTCGATCTCTTTCAAGAGCTCGTGCCGCGCACCGTCTATAACCTCGCAAGACTGCGCCGGCAGCGACCTGGCAAACGCCTGAGACTTGGCATTGTTCACCAGCATTTCATCACCGGCCAGCAGCATCATAAGCGGCAGGGCCTGCGTATTCTCTTCCGCTTCGCGCATCAGCGCGGCACACGACTGATACGCAGCATGCATCCAGGCAATGCTGGTACCGCCAAGGTGTAAATCGGGGTTTTCATCGACCGCGCGCAGCGTATCTTCAAGCCGCGCTTGATCTCGCGTTAAACGCGCCCCAAACGCTGCACGCTCAGCACGCGACCGCATCGGTTTCTGGGTGATCATGTAGCGCATTCCCAGGCCCCAGCTGGTCGCCGTGCGCACAGTCCATTGGATCAGGCTTTCAGGTATGCCAACGGGCGCAATACCAAGCATAGGCGATAAAGCGACGTAGCGTTCAAAAGTGCCGCGATGCCGCAACATGTGGCGCAGCATGATATGCGCGCCCATGGAGTGACCAACCACATAGTGTGGCTCTTTCAGCTTGCCATCAAAGTGTCGCTGGCGGATGTACTCCAAGTCTTCGATCCGCTGATTGAGGCTTTCAATATGATCTAGCGTGCGGTCATCATTCAGTCGGTCCGAAAGCCCTTGCCCGCGCCAATCAAAGGTGACGATTGCATAGCCCCGGTCGAGCAAATCATGCACCGTCTCGTAATATTTTTCGATAAATTCCGCGCGGCCTTGGAGCAACATAATGGCACCGCGATAGCTGCGCCCGCGCGCCTGCCATCTTGCCAAGCGTATGCGCGTGCCATCCGACAGTCTTACAGCAGACAGGTGGCCGCCATGGGGCATTGTTGTGCGCCGGGCAATGTGAGAGGAAGAACCGCCTGCCATGGCACTCAATTTAAGAGCACCGTGGCAAGCGGCCAATGGTTTTTTTGCAGCGCACGTCGTGCCGCAAAAGGATTAGACTATTTACTAATCCGCAGCGTCGACAGGTTGTTTGCCACCGCTTTGAACGAGCTCTGCAGCTCTGAAGACGACGGCGCATAATAATAGAACGGCGCCGTCGGCTTTGAAGCAACGTCCTTCATCAACTGCGCAAGATTAGAATCGCCATTGGCAAACTGCACAGCGTAGATGTTGGTCTCTTGGTCTTTGATCTTATCGGCAATGTAGCGCAAGCGCTCATCACGATCAGATTGAAATCTCAACGCCCGGTTATAGGCGTCACCTTCGCGGACAGTGTTCGCACCGTCCGACAATAAGACGATCGCACGGTCACGGGCATATCCGGCCAAGGCGACATCAACCTCGTCTCCTTCGGTGAAGGGAACCGCCTTAGAGAGCAGGCGGTTGGCCCAAACCAAACCCTGCGGAATGTTGGTAAAACCAGACGATACCGCCTCTAAGTCCTTGATCATCGTGATCGCTGCATCCTTACTGTAATTGAGGCGATGGATGCCGCTTTCCATGCATGGCGTGCAGTCACTCCACAGGTTATGCAAGCGCGACAAATCGCATTTGTCATTGCCGTCTATAGGCTCGCCTTCTTCACCCATGGGCATCCAGCCAACCCAGTTCAGCTGGTTGGGGCCCCACTCCGTGACAATGCCATCCTCGGTGTCCGCTGAGTTATCGTCATCGACTTGTTTGTCATACCACTCGCCAGCCTCATCATGCGCAAACGGCCGCGCGGTGGATGCGTAGCGCGCATAAACGCAGCCCTTCCAGTCTTTCGGCGGTGGCGCCAGAAGCGGCACCGATGAATTGTGCGCGTAATAGACCTTAGAGGTCCAATCTTCGTGCCCATCAGGCAGCAGGAAGCGCTCTTTCGCAGTCGAGCTACCGTCTACAAACGGATCATCTTCGACACCGTTGAGCGGCGCATTTGTACCGCCGGGGATGTAGCTATAGGTATAGTATTCCGCCTGAAATGGGTTGTTGTAAGATGCCCCCAAATCCACAGCACGGTAGCGGGTATTGATTGAGCCCATGCCAACCGGTTCTGGCAATTCATTACCAAGCGCATCATAGCCGTGCGTGGTTCCATAGTCAGACACATTGACTTTGCCGGCCCATGGCACAACGCCGACGCGAACCAGCGATGATGGCGGATCGCCATAGATAATATCAATAAGCTGCTCTGAGGCTTCTTTGGCAGCCACAATTCGGCTTTTTGCTTCTCCAGGGACGGAGCTCAGCATAGATCCCGACAAGTCAATTGCCAGCACCACATCAAGCATCGCTGTTTGCCGGGTAATGACTGATTCCGTCGAGACACTCAGGTCGTCCACGCCAAACAACCGCATGAAGCCGGTTGGCATGGATGCTGACGCCCATACACGAAGCGTCCCCTTGGTATTGTCCTCAGCACTATAGGGCCCATCAATATCAGCATCGAAAAAGCCTTCCGGCAAATTGGCCTTAAAGTAGCTTTCAATGTCATCCTGTCGGTCTTCGGAAAAATAGACACGGCCCCCAGCAAGCGCTGCCGCATCGACAGCCGCGGTAAGCTTGCTGCGCAGCATCATCATGCGGGTGACATCCACGCCCGTGCCGATGGCGCTAAATGTAGGCACCACCGCCGCGGCAAAAAGCGCGAGCGACATGCCGCGCTGGTCGTGACGCAGCGCTGCTGCATAACTCAATGCTTTACTTGAAATACGCGTACAACAGTTCAGTAGGTACTTCATGATCTGTGAATCCTTATTCAAACCACCGACCATGATATGGGCAAAGCCACCCTGCGTTCATGCGCAAATAACTGATAATAAAGACGTTAGTTGGCTAAAATTTTATCGAAACTATCGCGAAGGTTTATCTTGTTATTTACGCGAGCCTAAAGAGTTTGCCCGCATTGTGTATGTCAGAGTTGAGAAAACCCGCTATGCACTTGGATATACCAACGAGTTTGATGCTTTTGTGCGCCGCAGCGCTTGCGCTGTGCGTGCTTTATGCGGCTTACACTGATCTGCGGGCAATGCGCATCACCAATGCAACGTGCCTTGCGGCACTGATTGCGTACGTACCACTGGCCGGTACGTTCATGCTCACGGGTCAATGGCAGCTTTTCTTGCAGAGCGTTGGCCTTGGTGTTCTTGTCTTCGCCATAACCGCATTTTTGAATGCGCGCGGTGTGTTCGGCGGCGGAGATGTTAAACTGTTGACGGTACTTGCCATTTGGGCTGGTCCTCAATTTGCCGCGCAAACGTTCTTTATTGTCGCAGTGTGTGGCGGTCTGATTTCCATTTTTGGCCTTATGCGCAGCTTTTTTTTGCGCCGAAGAAAAACATCTGTGTCAGGCCGGGACACTTTACCCATTCAGCAACATCCAATCCCTTACGGACCCGCAATCACAGTCGGTGGGCTGTACCTATCCAGCCAACTTATTGTTAACGCTTTGGTCCAATAGTTTGGTGCAAAGGTCGAGAAAAGGTAGAAAAAATGAACCCTCGTAGTTTGGTTCTAATCGTTGTTGCTATAGCGATCTCAGCAATTGCAGCCTTTGTTGCGCGCTCTTTTATGAAGGAGCAGCCCGCCGAAGCAAAAGTGGTGGAAGTTGTGCAAAAAGCCAATACAGTGAATGTGTTGGTGGCTGCCCAAAACCTGCCTACCGGCACAATCGTTAATCAGGAATCCGTGCGCACACAGGCCTGGCCACAGGACGCTTTGGACGAGCGGTATATGCGCGCTGACGCGACGCCGCTAGAAGATGCAGTGTATGGACGTGTGGTGCGCTCGTCACTGCTGGAAGGCGAGCCAGTCACAGCCGCGCGCCTTGTCGGCCCTGGCGAACGTGGATTTCTCGCGGCGGTTCTCACACCTGGTTTTCGCGCTATTACAGTTCCAATCAACCAGACATCTGGCCTTGCCGGCTTCATCTTCCCCGGCGACCGCGTCGACATGATTTTAACGCACCAAGTGCAAAGCAATCGCGATCAGACCCAGCGCGTGTCAGAGACGGTGCTGTATAACTTACGTGTTTTGGCCATCGACCAGCGCACTGATAACCAAACTAATGAACCGGTCCCCGGCAGCACGGTGACGTTTGAAGTCAAGCCGAAGATCGCCGAAATGGTCGCGCTTGTGATGCAAATGGGCAACCTCTCTTTATCGCTGCGCTCACTCTCTGAGCAGGCCGAAGCGGGCACCGAAGCGTCCATCAATGAAGACTTCATCGCCAACACCCGCTCGTTCACGCAAGGGTCTGACATCAGCGCTCTGTTGCCTGAAGTCGGCGCGCGCGGCAACGGCTCTTTAGTCTCAGTCGTGCGCGGCGCTGCTACCTCTAATGTTGATCTCGGAGGTCTGTAATGACACCGTTTAAATCCCCCCTAAAAGCGCTTGTTGCCGCGGCCTCAATTTTGGCTCCCCTATCAGCGGCGACAGCAGCGGCGCAAGCGGCGAGCATTGTGCGCCCAAATACACGCACGATTACGCTTGACGTCTCTAAGGGCACGTTGATCAGGCTCGATAGGCCCGCGTCAAACGTTTTTATCGCAGATCCTAAAGTCGCCGATGTCCAGGTAAAGTCACCGCAGCTCATTTACGTCTTTGGCGTCGGCGATGGCGAAACCAGCCTCTATGCTGTCGACAGCGACGACCGAATTTTATATTCCGCGACGGTTGCAGTCGCGCAAAATCTCGGCCAGCTCAAGACGCTGATTTCAGCCATCGCGCCCGATGAGACCATAAGCGTAAGCATCCTCAATGGGATGGTTGTACTGTCCGGCGTGGTTGAGCGACCGGAAGTGTCTGAAGAAATTTCGCGTTTGGCACAAGACTTTGTTGGCGAGAACCAAAAGATCGTCAATCGCATCAAAGTGACCACGCCGACGCAGGTGAGCCTGCAGGTTAAAATTGCGGAAATCAGCCGCGATGTCCTGAAGCAGCTCGGTTCCAACTGGGAGACTTTGCTGTCCGTCGGTGACAACGGAGCACTTGGCTTTACCACGGGTTCAGACCTGTTTGAAATTGAAGAAACCATTTTTGACCTGCTGGACCCAGCCACAGGCGCCCCACTCATTTCCGCCGGCGGCTTGCCACTACAGCAAGTGTTTGAGCGGCAAATCTTTACCCGGCCGTCTAGCGGTAGCTCAATATCCGGCGGTTTTACTGGCGATAATCTGCGCCTTGGTGCCGTTATTGAGGCACTGGAAACAGAAGGGTTCGTCAACATTCTCGCTGAGCCGACCTTGATTGCGCTTACCGGTGAGACTGCAACGTTCTTGGCCGGTGGTGAGTTCCCAATTCCAGTGCCGGATGACAACCGAATTGTGATTGAATATAAAGAATTTGGCGTAGGCTTGTCTTTCACGCCAACCGTAATGGCCAATGATCGCATTTCCATGCGCGTGCGCCCGGAAGTCAGCCAGCTATCGACCGAAGCAGCCATTCAGGTGAACGGGATCGCCGTGCCTGGCCTCACAACGCGGCGCGCGGAAACCACGGTTGAGCTTGGCAGTGGGCAAGGTTTTGCCATCGCCGGCCTGCTTCAACAAACGCTTTCACAAACGGCAGAAAAGCTGCCTGGGCTTGGGGATTTGCCGGTGCTTGGTGCGCTGTTCCGGTCTGACCGGTTTCGCAACCAAGAAACCGAGCTGGTGATTATCGTCACGCCGTATCTGGTGAAGCCAACCGATCCGCGCAACCTGCGGACACCGCGTGATGGCCTGCGTCCGCCAAGCGATATGGCGCGCTACTTCCGCGGCGAAACGTTTGCGACGCAGCCCATGGCCGCGCCCGAGCAAACCGTAGCCAATGGCGCGCCCATGATGGTCGGCCCCGCTGGCTTTTCAATCGGCAACTAAGAAGAGGACGGCACCATGATGCGCTTTTTTATCAAATCAGCCGCTGTTCTGACGGCGTCCGCCACTCTTGCGGCCTGCGTACCCGCGGAAGGCCAATATCAAGGCCTATCGCCCCTGCACCGTGCCCAAGTATCGCTGACCCGTTTTGCGCATGACATGCGCATTTCCCAAGACGGCAGCGTCGATGAAGCAGAGCAGCGCCGGCTGGAAGCGTTTCTGCGCCGGGTCGACGTGCGCTACGGCGACCGCGTGCAGCTTGATAAAGGCGCACGCGACGAGGTTGAAAAAGCCAAAGGCGTTGTTGATAGCGCGCTCTATCCATACGGCCTGCGTGCGTCTGCGGAGTTTATTGCCATCGGTGATTTGCCGAAAGATGATGTCGTTCGGCTGGTGATTACTCGGCATCTCGCCGCGCCGCCACAGTGCCCAAATTTCTCGCAGCCCAACTCCCCAAATTACGCCAATGCATCATCCAGCAACTTTAGCTGTTCGGTCCGCGCGAATTTAGCAGCGCAAGTGGCCAACCCGTCTGATTTGGTTGAAGGAAACAAACAGGCTGGACCAGTGCCGGGCGAGCCTGAACGAGCCATTGACAGCTTCCGCACGCGCGCGCTCACCGGCACGCAAAGCTTGCAAGCAAACTCAACTGGCGATGCCGTCGGCGGCTAAGTCGCCAGACTATTGACCTATAAAAAGATGAGATGACAGGCCATGAACGCACCATCGATATCGATTAAACCCGCCAGCGAACCCGTTGATTTTATTTGCAGAGGGTATTTTTGCGATGCGGACACAAAGCAGCTTTTTGAAGATGCTTTAAAGGATGCCAATTGGCAGAATGCGTCCTTGGAAGACGGCGGCGTTCAAGAAGCCGCACGGCGCCTTGCTGTTGAAGATTCGCCGGAATTTCTGATCATCGACTTGTCGGAAAGCGAAGATCCACGTCTGGAAGTGTCAGCCCTGGCCGAAGTATGTGAGCCAGGCATCACGGTGCTTGCTATCGGCACCGTCAATGATGTCGGCCTGTATCGGGATTTACTGGGTTCGGGCATTCAGGACTATTTGGTAAAGCCGCTTAGTGCCGCTATGATTGGCGAAGCACTCAGCTATGCCGAGGCAACCCTCACACAAGAAAATGAAGAAGAAGAAGCAGAGGCAATGCCCAAGCGCTTCTGCACCTTCATTGGTGTACGCGGCGGCGTTGGCGCCACCACAGTTGCCACCTCGATTGCGTATCATGTATCCACCGGACATCGGCGCAATGCTGCCTTTTTGGACCTTGATATTCACTTTGGCGCAGCCGCATTGACGTTTGATCTAGAGCCCGGCCGTGGGCTGTGCGATGCCATAGAAAATCCGGGCCGTGTGGACAGTTTGTTTATTGAGCGCGCCACCATCAAGCAGAACGAACGGTTGTCAATTTTAGGCGCAGAAGCGCCCATCAGCAACGAAACGCCGGTTGATGCGACCGCACTGTCGCATTTGCAAACCGAGCTCTCCACAGGCTTTGACTTTGTCGGTGTGGACATGCCGCGCAATATGCTGACTGATTACGGCCACCTGCTGACACAGGATACCGACATCGTGCTGGTGTCCGACCTGTCGCTCATCGGCGCGCGTGATACCATCCGCCTCTTGCAATATTTTAAGGAAAATGCGCCCAAGGCCAAAGTGCACTTGGTGGTCAATAAGGTGACCAACAGCGCCGCTGAAATGACCAAGGCCGACTTCGAGCAGTCTATTGACCGGAAGATCGATATTGTTTTGCCGCTTGATCATAAGCACGCCATTGAAGCGTCAAAAAAAGGCGAGAGTATTTTGCAGGCATCGGGCACCTGCAAGCTTTCGACGGGCATTAAAAAATTGGCACTGCGCCTTAGCGAGCCTGCCGTTGAGCAAGAAAAGCAAAACCTGCTGGCGAAAATTGGTCTAGGCGAGATGATGAAATCGAAAAAGCCGAAAGCTGCTTAATCGCCAAGATGTTGAGTTATGAGAGGCAGTAGTTTCGGAAAAACGCGTCCGCCGCACTTGCGGCCAGTCTCCGGCTTTGGCAAGCCCGGAGCGGCTGGCCAATCGTCTGCGTCCAAGACCCGTGGGAAGCTAGAGAGCAATCTCGATGCGTTTGTCGATGAGCTTGAGGAAAATATTGCTTCGCTGATACCGGAGGCGGAAACGCTTGGCAAAAGCCGCGCCGAACTTGCCTTCCTTATCGATGAAAAAATCCTAGAGCTGGCTGTCGAGCGCGGCCTATCCGTGCCCGAAGATGAGCGGCGCGATATCGTCACGCTAATCTTAAATGCGTATATTGAAGAAGTTGGCATTGCTGAAAACCCCGACCCTCTATCGCTGGAGGATCAGGCCAAGAAAAACCTGCAGGCAACAAGTAAAAACACCGTCTTGGAAGCCAAGGAAACGGTGCAGCCGCAACTTTTTGAGCACATTGACCCGTCCGCAGCGATGGAAATGGAGCGTGCGGACTTGGCGCTGGAAATCTCCGATCTGGTTGGCGAACTCTTAGGCGAAGCGAAAATCAACCTCAACTCTACCGAGCAGCGCGATGTGGTTACGCTGCTGCTCAACGACATGCTGGGGCTTGGGCCGCTCGAGCCATTGCTGGCTGATCCGGAAGTCACCGACATCATGGTCAACGGTAAGGACCAAGTTTACGTCGAGCGCAAAGGCAAACTCACGCTTACAGATGTGCGGTTTCGAGATGCTCAGCAGCTGCTCAACATTGCCACCCGCATTGTGACCGCTGTTGGCCGCCGGGTCGATGAAACCCAGCCGATTTGTGACGCGCGCCTTGCCGATGGAAGCCGGGTGAATGTCATCATTCCGCCGCTGGCGATTGATGGCGCGTCGATCTCTATTCGGAAGTTCTCCGAGCAAAAAATCACCCTCGACAAGATGGTTGGTACTGCAAACATTTCACCGCAAATGTGCCAAGTGCTGAAAATTGCAGGGCGCTGCCGCCTGAATATTCTGATCTCAGGCGGTACAGGCTCAGGTAAAACCACGATGTTAAACGCCGTTAGTCAGATGATTGATGAAGGCGAGCGTGTTGTAACCATTGAAGATGCGGCGGAACTGCAGCTGCAGCAGCCGCATGTGGTACGCCTTGAAACCCGGCCTGCCAACCTGGAAGGGCAAGGCGAAATCACCATGCGCGATCTGGTTAAAAACGCGCTGCGGATGCGTCCTGACCGGATCATTCTGGGCGAGATCCGCGGCGGCGAAGCCATTGACATGCTGCAGGCCATGAACACCGGCCACGACGGCTCGCTTGGCACCGTGCACGCGAACCGGCCGCGTGAGGCGCTCACCCGAATGGAAAACATGGTGAATATGGCCGGCATGAACTTGCCGCAAAAAGCCATTCGCACGCAGATCGCTGATGCAGTCAACATGATTATTCAGGTGGCGCGGATGCGCGATGGTAAACGCCGCGTCTGCTACATCACCGAAGTTGTGGGCATGGAAGGCGACGTCGTCACCACGCAGGACCTGTTTACCTACAATTTTACCGGTGAAGATGCCGACGGCAATTTAACGGGGGAGTTTAAATCCACCGGGGTCCGGCCGGCCTTTTATGACCGCGCAGAATATTTTGGCCTCGGCCGCGCGCTGATGGACGCGATGGGATAATCTGATGACCGCAAATACCCTCATGTTGATTGTGTTTGGTTTGGTGCTGCTGAGCGTCGGCACCATCGCGCTTGCCTTCTCCGGCGGATCATCCAGCCGTGATAGCAAAAAACGGCTGCAGCGCATTAAAGAACGGTTTTCTGAAGCCAGCGGCTCTTTGGATGCGAAAGTCCGCCGACTGCGCATTACCGAAGACAGCAGCTCATTCGATCAGTTCATCAAAGGCTTAATCCCGCGGCCAGCAGAACTGCGCAAACGCCTTGCCGCGACAGGTACAGACATTAGCATTGGCAAATATGCGGGCTTTTGCATCGCAGCCATGCTTATCACCACCCTAGCGGGAATGATCGTGCTTGGCTTCCCATTCTTGATGTCGATTTTACTTGGCATCGTCATCGGCCTCGGTCTGCCGCACATGGTGATCTCCCGGATGATCGCCAAACGCTTAAAGCTGTTCACTAAACTGTTTCCTGACGCCATTGATTTGATGGTCCGCGGTCTGCGCTCTGGTTTGCCGGTGAGCCAATCGATCAATGCTGTGGCCGCAGAGTTTGAAGCGCCGGTTGGCGATGAATTTGGCAAAATTGCCGATAAAGTGCGGTTCGGTAAAACGCTGGAAGCTGCCCTTTGGGAAGCCGCAGAGCGCATCCCAACTGCTGATTTCAAATTCTTCGTCATTACGCTCGCCATTCAAAAAGAAACGGGGGGCAACCTCGCGGAAACACTCGGAAATCTGTCTGATATTCTGCGTAAGCGCCAGCAACTCAAGCTCAAGATCAAGGCCATGTCCTCAGAAGGTAAGGCCAGTGCATATATTGTCGGCTCGCTGCCGTTTTTGATGTTCGGCGTCATTCTCGTCATGAATTACGACTATGCGTCGGTGCTTTACACCGATCCGCGCGCGATCGCAGTGTCTATTGGCGCCCTCATTTGGATGGGCATCGGCGTCTTCATCATGTCACGAATGATCAACTTCGAAATCTAGAGCTGTATCATGCCGACAGAAATTCCGTTTGGCTTAACGCCTACTGATATTGCAACGATCGCATCTGCGATTGCCGCCTTTGCATTGTGCATTGCGTTTTGGAACACTTTAACGGTCCGCGACCCTATGCGCGGGCGAGTCAAATCCCTACAACTGCGCCGCGATGAACTGCGTGCAGGCCTGTTAAAGACCAACAATAAGTCGCGTCTGCGCAAGCAAACCAAGGTTGATATGCTGCGCCGTATTGGCCAGCGCTTTAGCGTGCTGCAAGCCGAGCAGCTAAAGAAAATTGAAGAAAAGATGCTCCAAGCGGGCTGGCGCGGCAAAGACGCACCGGTGGTATTTGCCTTTGCAAAACTCGGGATGCCTTTGGGTTTGGGTTTGTTTGGCCTGGTTTTTGTGTCGTGGCTGAATGTGTTTCAACTTGAACCCGGCATTAAATTTATCGCGACCGTCGGAACGATTATTGCCGGCTTCATGCTGCCCGATATCTATCTTAAGAATGTGATCACCAAAAGGATGGATGCAATTCGTCTTGGTCTGCCTGATGGCTTGGACTTGATGGTGATCTGTGCCGAAGCAGGCCTAACGCTCGATGCGTCCCTGAGCCGTGTCGCACGCGAACTTGGCACAGCATATCCCGAGCTTTGTGATGAACTGACGCTGACTGCAATTGAGCTTGGGTTTCTCACCGAACGCCGTATTGCGCTGGAAAATTTAGCAAAACGTGTCGAACTGCCGAACATCCGCTCGGTTGTGACAACGCTCATCCAGACGGAAAAATACGGGACGCCGCTGGCCTCATCCTTGCGGGTGCTGTCTGCAGAATTCCGCAATGAACGGATGATGAAAGCCGAAGAAAAGGCAGCGCGCTTGCCAGCGGTTATGACCGTGCCGCTGATTTTGTTCATCATGCCAACGCTCTTTGTGGTGCTGATTGGACCGGCGACCTGCAAAATTTCGGATGAATTTATTAATCGTTAGGCAAGGTTTGGCAGAGTTTGAACATGCAAAGTTTAAAACGATTCGAAATTTTAAAGCGTGATCAGCGCGGCATGGCAGCCATAGAGTTTGCCTTTGCTGCGCCGGTGATCTTGCTCCTAATTATTGGTGCCGTAGAATTTGGCTGGATCTTGTTTGCCAATTCAACGCTGGAAAGCGCGGTGCGTGAAGCATCACGGCGCGGCCTAACTGGTTATGCGCCGTGTGACATGAGCCGCGAGGAATATATTGCAGCGGTCATTGACAATGAAATGGGCAGCTTCTCCGATCCCGATAAGCGGACCGTCACGCAAACCGTGTACGACAACTTTAATCAGCTCGACGGCGAGCCGTTTTCCGACATCAATGAAAACGGCATCCGTGACGCGAACGAAGACTTCACCGATATTAATGGCAATCTGGAATATGACGCTGATTTGGGCGCAGCCGGTCTCGGCAACGCTGGCGCGGTCGTCGTGTATGAGGTGTCCTACGAACTTGATAACTTCTCAAGCTGGTTTGCCCGAAAAATTGGGTCTGAGAACGGCTTTTCCATCTCAGCAAGCGCGACAGTGCGTAATGAACCAGCGGCCATCGATGGCTCATTCGGCGGCAACGTCGACGATTGTGATCTAGAAGAACCGGAACCAGACCCTGAGGACCTATAATATGTTTTCACGTAAAGCTTCTTCGCTGCTGCGCGATGAGCGTGGCTCTGTGTTCATCGAATTGGCACTGACGCTGCCCATCATGATGACTTTGATTTTTGGCGGTGTTGAACTCACACGGTTCATGCTCAATGCGCAAAAGGTGAGCCGGGTTGCAATGTCGACGGCTGACATCATCTCCCAAGCGCGCGAGATTACCGAAGCGGACATCATGAACGTATTCCTGGCCAGCAATGCCATTATGGGCGATGAATCCCTCGTACAAAACGGCAATGTCATCCTCTCTTCCGTCATCCGCCCAGGCACAGAAGACCCTATTGTTAATTGGCAACGCCGGGCCTCGCTGACACATGACGGCGATTCAAAAGTGGGCTCTGAGGGTAATGCCGCGCAGCTGCCACCCAATATTGAACTTGAACCAGGCGACGGCGTCATCGTTGCCGAGGTTTACTTTAATCATATGCCATTCTTGTTCGACACGATCGTCGGTGAACAGGATGTCTATGAGGTGGCCTACTACCGCCCCCGATTTGGCGCTTTGGAACAAATCCTCCCGAATTCTTAAGGCAGCGTCGGTATAAACATCACACCGGGCTATGATTTGAAGTCAATGCTGCACCTGCACATTGACAACGCAGGTGCAAGAAGCGACATCAGCGCTCATGTCCGAAGGGTAAACGAGGATTGCACATGTCAGGGTCCATCAAACAGGTCGGCGAGAACCGCTATCGCGAGAGGTTTGGCCGCTATTTCGATGATTTTAAAGTTGGCGACATTTATGAGCACCGGCCTGGGCGCACCATCAGCGAGACCGACAATACCTGGTTTACACTGCTCACCATGAACACACATCCGCTGCACTTTGATGCGGAATATGCAAAACACTCCGAATTTGGCAAACCGCTCGTTGTTAGCTCACTCACGGTCTCTATTCTGCTGGGATTGTCGGTGTCGGATATCAGCCAAAAGGCAATCGCAAATTTGGGCTGGACCGACATCAAAATGACCGCGCCGGTGTTCTGCGGTGATACGCTATATGGCGAAAGTGAAGTGCTTGAAAAACGCGAATCCAAATCCCGCCCGACGCAAGGGATCGTGACCGTCAAATCGCGCGCGTTAAACCAAGACGGCGTGCAAGTATGCGAATTCGTCCGCTCCGTTCTGATCCCAAAAGAGGGCCACGCGGTCGAAGACGAGGCAAACTACTAGGCCAAGGTCTCGGCGGCTTGAGGTTTGTGTTCGCGCTGCCTGATTGGCTGGGCCGCATGCTCGGCAGAAACCTTGCGCACCAGCAGGTCTTTTAAATGGAGACGCAGCGCGCGTGGGCGCCCTGCACGGCCACGCTCTGGTCCGATACGCCCGCGCAGTACAACGCGACTGGCGTCCTGCGCATAAAGAGCGTCAAACTGCTTTTCAATCGCTTCGTATTCTTTCATTGCGCCGCTTGGATCATCACGCTGATCATGGCGCGTGCGATAGATGTCAAGTGGACCCTGAAGCGGCTCGAGGCCTAGCTGCAGTTGCGCGCTCATGAGCCAGAACCGCTGCAGCGATTGGCCGTATCTAAGCATGCTTTCAATGGATCTGTCTGTAAGGCCCGGTTGTAACGTTAAGCTGAAATGCGCAGAGCAAAACAGCCCGGGCAGAATGGCCGTCTCTAGCGCAGTATAATATGCAGCGCCCAACGCCTGCAGCGCGGACTGCACGGCGCTGGATGATGTTGCAAACATGCGAAACATGGATGCGCCGACGAGGCTGAGGTTCAAGGATACCATCGGCACACCTTGGCGCGGGAAACGCGCTCCAAAGCGCCCGGTTTTGAGCAGCTGTGAGGGCCGCGCCGGGTGCGTATGCAAGGCAGCGACATGTGCGCGCGCGTTAAGCAGACTATGCTGCAAACGTTGCCGCATGCCCTGATGCCAGACCACTATAAGGTCAGGACCAAGAGCCTGGCTGAGCGCACTTTTTTGATGCTCATGCAGACGTGCCGCGCGCATTACCGCCCGTTCCGTGCGCCTAACCTCAATCATATGGTCAAGCTCCGGTTCTGCGCTGGCCGTTGCGCACGGAGCTAAAACGCAGCGTATCGTGTTGTTACCACCCGTATCTTGCACAACGCGCCAGCTTAAAAGATGGCCGAAATGCGCTGCACGCAGCCGCAAGCACTCGAGCATCATACCCACCGATAAATAGATATTATGCTCTGCATCTTTCGGCGCACCGCCCAGCTCAATATGAATATCAAACTCTAGGTCTGTATGGATTTGAAAACGCCAGGGCTGGACATTGCCGGGGCTGGGCGCCCAGCGCCCCGCTTCTAACACGCGGTCTATAACCTTATCTGTGGGTGATGGTTCATGCTCGGGCGGCTGCGCCTTGGCTGATAGCCGGTTGGCGGCGAGATTAATCAGCTTGCGCTTAACCTGTTGTAGTGGATGAGAACCGCCGCCGATGAGCTTGCGCGATACGAACGTCATTCGGTAGGCATCAAAATGATGATAATAGGGCGCCGGCCGGCGAATGCCGCGGCCAAGCACGGCTTTCACAGCCTCAGTGGCAGCTACACCGGCGCATAATTGGCAGGCAATTGCTGTACTGGGCCCACGCTGGCCGCGCAAATCAACGCGGGCCTCATCAACAAGATAGCCGCGCTGCAGCATGGCAGGTGTTAAACCAAGCAAGAAAGCAGCTGCATCATCCACGTCATCGCCGACATTTTTAATCTGAAAGAACGCGTCAAAGGACATCGAATCAGGCGTGAAGATAAGAAAGCCGGCACCCATCCCAATCGGCGCGGCGGTGATACAGGTTATGCCTTTCTCTCTGGCGCGCCGAAACAGCGCAGCGCGAATATCCAGCACAAAGAAATCAAGCCCATCGATATAGACGTCAACGCCGCTTAAAAAGGCGTCTAAATTATCAAGCGTCACGCCGCTCGAGAAAACATCGACATGGGCTTCAGGGTTAATGTCGCGCACCAGATTGCGCGCGACCGCCGCTTTATCGGCGCCAAGTGTGGCCAAGGTTGCACCAGCTTGGCGGTTGAAGTTCGCAAGTTCAAAGCTGTCTAAATCAGCGACATGGAAGCGACCGAAGCCAAGTCGCGTGAGCGTTTGCAAATGGATGCCACCCACGCCGCCTGCGCCGGCAACGGCAACCTTAGCTCGGCGCAAACGCTGCTGCTCCCACTGTGACAGCCAGCCAATATTGCGCGAAAATGCCGTGCCGTAATCAAAGGTGATGTCACTGCCCATAAGTTTCACCCACAAGATTGCATTGGCCTAGTAATCGAGCGTACCATTTCGATTGACGATCCGCAGATGTTCCGGCGGCATTTTTTTCAGGCAGGCGTGCAAATCGTGGCAGTCTGTAATGACTGGCTGACGCGGACCATGAAAATCCACAAGGCCGCCTATGGCATCGAATTGTAAATGAAGGCGGCGCAGCATGCGCAGTAGCGCCGGGTCTATGATCGCACAGAGATGGGTCAATCCATGTTCTACAACGACCTCAAACATGCCTGCGAACAAGCCAAGCGCCATATAGGGTATCACCCGCCGCATATCACCAAAGTCAGCGTCGGTTTTGTAGACTTGCTGATACAGTGTATCGCCTGAGCGGCGCCGAAATTCAGGTGCGATTGTAAAGCGGGAAATCTCTCCAGTGGTTGCCACTGGCATTGTATCAGAACGTATCGCCTTCATATCTGGAGAGCAGATGCGCGCCGGCAGGCCGCCATATTGTGCCGATTGATCCGGCAGGATAATACGCACGGTACCGGCGCAGAGCTGGCTCTCGCGGTGCACAAGCAGAATAGAAACCGACCGACTATCCAGCGCATCTCGCTCTATTCCGCCGGGGTTTGCAGTGGCCGGCAAAAAATCCGTTTCTTCGCAATACACCCGGTAACGCAGCGCAAACGCCTGGCGCTGATCCTCTTCACTGCGCGCAATGCGTACATCGAAAAGCTGATCATAGTAGTCAGCCGGTGACATGGCCGGTGGTACAACCGGCGCAGCGCTCCTTTGTTCTAGCTGATCTACTGTCACATCATACTTTCCGGCATGCGCACATTAATGGTTGTGTCGCCCTTGCGCAT
>JBCCLR010000069.1:0-16581 GCA_039026755.1 Pseudomonadota bacterium
ATTATGACACATCTGTAAAATTTTACATAAAACGCGCCGGGCTGATACGCTTTCGCAAGGCTTAACTGCTATTCAATGTTTACTTCGACGTGGCACAATAGCTGTACTGGTAACAGTGGATGTGTGGATGTTGGCCTAACGGTTAATTTGCAAGATGTCGCGCAAGGGTTTAGGAAAGCTTTATTTATGCAGCCGCCTGTTCATAACGATGTCGCCGATCCAGCCGCCGCGCTGCTTTGGCTTGCGCAGGCTGGCGTCGATGTTGTCATGGAAGATCGTCCGCAAAACCGCGTCATCAAAACGCGCGACACCGCCCCATCTTAAACGTCGCTTGACGCAGCTAAATAAAAAGCGACTGGACCTTTGGAGGCTGCAAAGCCTGCAAGTGGCCTTGCCCAAGTGGCTGCGGCGCAGCGCCTGGCGGCAGACTGCACAGACCTACCCTCTTTGCGCCAAGCGCTTGAGGCTTTTGACGGCTGCGCGCTCAAACAGACCGCGACACAACTTGTTTTCGCTGACGGCAGCGGTGATGCCAAGCTGATGATTATTGGCGAAGCGCCCGGGCGCGACGAAGATGAAAAAGGTGTTCCATTTGTTGGTGCGGCTGGGCAACTCCTCGATAAGATTTTGGCTGCCACCGGGCTTAAGCGCAGCGAGGTCTATATCACCAACGTGGTGCCATGGCGCCCACCGGGCAATCGCAAGCCAACACCGCTAGAGACGCAAATCTGCATGCCGTTCATGCTCCGCCATATTGCACTTGCCGCGCCGCAGGTTTTGTTGCTGCTTGGCGGAACACCAACAACTGCGCTCACTGGGCTCAGCCAAGGCATTACCCGTTTGCGTGGGCGCTGGCATGACGTTACCCTTGCGCCGGACGCGAAAATCCAAGCACTGCCCACTTTTCACCCGGCCTACTTGCTGCGCCAGCCGTCTCACAAAGCCCTGGTCTGGCAGGACATGTTGTTGCTTCAAGAGAGGCTGAAACACTAGTGCGGCGCCAGATCAAACTTACTGCCCTTAGGCTGACGCTCGCATTGTCTGTGTTCGCGTTGCAGGGCACTCTCGCGCTTGCGCAAGACAGCGGCGCCACAGTGCTTGCACCGCCGCTGGCAAAGCCTGTCGTCACGCCCGTCTCTGCGCAAGTGGAGCGTATTCTAGGAGCCCGCGATGCACAGCTATACCGCGATGTTTTTGGCTTGCAAGCCAGCGGTAAATGGCGTGAGGCCGACCGCCTCATCAAGCAAATCGACAACCGGATTTTGATGGGCCATGTAACCTATCAGCGCCTGATGCATCCAACAGCGTATCGCGCCCGCTATAAGGAGCTGCGCAGCTGGCTCAAGCAATATCACGACCACCCCGGCGCCAAGCGCGTATATCGCTTAGCGCTCAAACGGCGCGGCAAAGCGGGCTATCCTAAGCGCCCAAAGGCCGTTGCCCGCAAAGGCAGTCAGAATGAGGCCGCGCAGGCTGAGAGCTTCAAGACCTGGCGCTCCCGGGCATCCGTACGGCGCTCTCTCGCGCGCGGCATTCGCGCCAATTACCTGACCAAATCTGGCGAGCGGCTATTTAAAGAGTTTGAGAAAAAGCGCTTGAGCCATGACGATCTGGGGCAGCTCGCCGAATCGCTGAACCGCGCGTGGGTGAAGTGGGGCACGCCAGAGAAAGGCCTGGCTATTCTCACCAAAGCCGCATCGCTCGTTCGGCCGGTGCGCACCACGACAGATTGGGCGGCGGGGCTTGCGGCCTGGGCGCTCGAAGATTATGCGCTGGCGGCAACGCATTTCACGGCGGTTTCAGAAAATCAGCGATATGACTATTTGGCTGCAGCGGGCGGCGTTTGGGCCGCCCGCGCAAGCCTGCGCAGCGACCAACCGGCCGACATGAGCCGCCTTTTGCGCACTGCCTATAGCCGTGCGCCCGATAGTTTTTACGGCCTTATCGCGGCGCGCCAATTGGGCATTGAAGTGGCGCGCAACTGGGCGCCGCCGCGGTTCTCGCGGGCAAAGTGGAAGACGCTGCGAGATACTGCAGGCGTGCGCCGCGCGGTTGCGCTGAGCCAAGTGGGCCAAAGTGAACTGGCTGACCGGGAACTTTTGCAGGCTTGGTACAAGGCTAAAGCGGGGCATTACCGGGCCATGTTGGCGCTCGCCTACGCGCTTGATTTACCGCAATCTCAAGTGCGCATTGCTGAAAGCGCACCGCCTGGGGAAACCGCTCCGCTACTCAGCCTCTATCCTATTCCCAGTTGGCAACCGGTCGATGGGTTTCAAACCGATCCTGCAATGCTGTTTGCGCTGATCCGTCAAGAGAGCCGGTTTTCAAACCGGGCACGCAGCCGCTCAGGTGCGCGTGGGCTGATGCAGGTGATGCCGCGCACGGCAGGCTATATCGGCCGCGATCGCCGCCTCATCCGCGACCGGCAAAACCTGTTATTTGACCCGGAATTCAACATGTCGCTTGGGCAGCGCTATGTGAATTATTTGAAGGACCATAAGTCTACCGATGGCGATTTAATCTACATGCTGGCCGCCTATAATGGTGGCCCCGGTAACGTCAACAAATGGCGGCGCACCCTTAAAACAGAAGATCCACTGTGGTTTATGGAGCATATTCCCCTGCGCGAGACCCGCAGCTATATTGAGCATGTTGCTGCAAACTATTGGATTTATCGGATGGCAATGGGACTAGACACCAGAACGCTTGATCGGCTTGCCGCTGGCGATTGGCCGCAATTTGAAGATGAAGAGCAACAGGCGCAGCCAAATACACTGCTGTCTAAACGCGCGGACGACAGCTATGGGCGTTGATGAAAGCTTGCCGTTTGAGCCGATTAACATCGCCGTGCTGACCGTTTCAGATACACGCACCTTGGAAACCGATACCTCCGGCGATATCTTGACTGGCCGCATCAGCATGGCAGGACATACGGTTATTGACCGGCAAATCATCAAAGATGATGTATCGCTCATCAGCGCGCTGCTGAGACGCTGGGTGGCCGATATAAATATCGATGCAATCATTTCAACCGGCGGCACGGGGGTGACCGGCCGTGACGTCACGCCTGAGGCGTTTCGGCAGGTGTTGGACAAAGAAATCGAGGGTTTTGGCGAACTCTTCCGCTGGGTCAGCTTCCAGTCCATTGGCACCTCTACAGTGCAAAGCCGCGCACTTGGCGGCGTAGCCTCCGGCACCTACATGTTTGCCCTGCCTGGCTCGCGCGGTGCAGTCAAAGACGGCTGGGATAAAATCTTAAAAGACCAGCTCGATAGCCGGCACAGACCATGCAATTTCGTTGAGCTCATGCCACGTTTGATGGAGCGATAAACAGAGGATTAAGAAGGCGATAGTGGCCATCTCTAGCAACGCGCGCTTAAAAACCTCTGTTCTTTGCCTTCTAATACCAGGCACGTCAGCGTGCCGGTTTTGTAGGCGCCGGTATCAATACCGATCCTATTGGGCTGAATATCGGGCTCGGCAGAGATCGTATGGCCGTGCACGATGAAGCGTTCAAACGGCTTCTTGTGTTTTAGAAAATCTTCGCGGATCCACATCATATCTTCAAGCTGCTGCGCTGGCAGCGGTATATCAGGGCGCACGCCGGCATGAACGAATAAATAATCACCATTGACGTGATGAAATCGTAATTCCTCCAAGAATTGAAAGTGCTTTTTGGGGACCACCTTTTTCATAGCTTTCCTGACGTCTGGGGCCGGGTCGTCATCGCTGCAAAGATATTTGGTTACCGCAAGTCCATAGCTTTCAAGCGTTTCGACGCCGCCAAACTGTAACCAGTTTTTTGCTGATTGGTCGCCATGCGCAAAACCCAGCATCGCGTCCTCATGATTGCCGCGCAGGCACACCACTTCATCACAAGGCAAGTCGCCGGTGATGAGAAGGTCGAGGATTTTTGCCGATGCCGGGCCGCGATCAATGTAATCGCCAAGCAGCACAAATTGGCTCTTTCCCGTGTGGGACTTTAAATCTTTTTTGACCTGCTTGAGCATATCCTGCAGCAGATCTAGCCGGCCATGAATATCCCCAACCGCATAGACGCGGCTGTTTTTCGCGGTGCTCGGCTGCTTTGCGACTCCCCGGCGTTTGCGCAACCGGAACATTTTCGGCAGCTTTTTCATGCTGTGAAAGTAGCAGAAGCGACAGCCAGCGCATAGCGGCCAGCTGAAGCAGGTTACATGCCCAGGCCAATGCTCAGCGTCGCAGTGTGCCCAACAACCTGATCGTCGGGCAGGCCTGTATGTTTGAAATGAAAGGGTGATGCTTCGCCACGTGCGCCAAAGGTGTATTGGACGCCGATGTTTGCGCCAGGTATTAGCGGCATACGCAGGCCCGCGGTTGCACTGCGCGGTACGCGGCCAAAACGTCTTGGATCTTCGAGCAAGGCATATTCTGCTACAGCGCGGCGCCGCAGCGCGTTTTGCTCAAAACTTAAAAAGATCCGCTCAGAATTGGTCAGGCTCCCGCCAACACAATTGCTTCTTGTCCCTAAAACAAAGGTAAGGGCCTGCTTGTAGGTCATCAAGCTACAGCCGCGCATTGGGCGTTTTCGCACCAGCACGGGAGGCTCTTGCGGGCTAGCTAGAACCGGTGCGATGGTTTGTCCGGTGACGACATTTAAGTTGTTCTTGTCGTCCTGCCCAGCGAGGTTTGCACGGCCAAGTGCGGCGGCATCAAATTTAAACTTGAGATCAGCCACTTGCGCGGCAGCCGGATAAACACACAGCTGCGCGCAGAGTGTTGCAGTAACTGCCGCAACCCTCCCGCACTGAACCTTATTTCCCCGTACCACCTGCATGCCAGGAAGTATGGCTGTGTAGCGGCTAAAAGGCGTTAATAAGCCAGGCTAAATCCGTTAAAATTGTTGCTGGTTTTTCTGCAAAACAGGGCGTTCAGCACTTTATTTAAAAAAGTGGCCGCGTATTGCGCTTTAGCCAGCTTAAAGTGGCTTCATCAAGGTCGGTATGCAGCTTTTCAAACACCCGTGCATGGTACTGATCGAGCCATGCGACCTCATCAGCAGTCAGCAAGTCATTAACGATCGGGCGCCGATCGATGGGCGCAAAGGTGATTGTTTCAAAGCCATACATCTCACGCTCATCGCCAGCATGTGGCATTGGCTGCACGATCACCAGGTTTTCAATACGAATGCCAAAGCTGCCGGGTTTATAATAGCCTGGTTCGTTTGAGACGATCATGCCTGGGCGCAGCGGCTCGTCGGAGGCGGCTTTGGCTATTTTTTGCGGCCCTTCGTGCACATGGAGGTAGCTGCCGACGCCATGGCCAGTGCCATGATCAAAATCAGTGCCATCTGCCCATAGCGCCATACGCGCTAAGGTATCGATTGCCCGGCCCGGTGTGCCGGCGGGAAAGCGCGCGGTTGCAACCGCGATATGGCCTTTGAGCACCTGCGTATAGCGCCGCTTTGCTTCCTGCGAAATCTCGCCCACTTGGATCGTCCGGGTGATATCCGTTGTGCCGTCAAGATACTGCGCGCCTGAATCAATGAGAAATAGGCCATTAGGTGGTACCGCAATGTTACTGTGTTGCGTTACCGAATAGTGCGGCAGCGCAGCGTGATGCGCTGCCGCGGAAATCGTCCGGAAACTGAGGTCTTGGAATAAATCTAGACGCATGCGCTCGCGCGCCAACTGGTCGGCGACAGCCAGCTCCGTTAATTCGCCAGCTGGTGCAGCACCGTCAAACCAGGATAAAAATCGGCACATAGCCGCGCCATCGCGCACATGCGCTGCGCGCGCTCCATCTTGCTCTACCGGGTTTTTGCAGGCCTTGGGAAGTGTGCTTGGCTCGCGCCCTTCAAGGATATGACCACCGGCGCCAGCAACGATTTCGAAGATCGCCGCAACTGCGGTTTGCGGGTCAAGCAAGACGCGGCGGCCTGCATCAATCATGGCTGCGAGCGCGGCGGCGAAATCGTCATAGTCTGCAAGTGCAACCTCTGCGCCGAGGTCATCTTTGAGCGCTGCGGTGACTGCATCCTCACCTAAAAAAACGGTTGCACTTGCATCTGCTTTTAAAACAAAAAAACCGAAGCTGACCGGTGAATTTGGAATATCGCGGCCGCGGATATTCAGGCTCCAGGCAACCCCATCCAGCGATGCGATAACGGCCATATCCGCGCCACTCTGACGCAGCGATTGTGCCATTGTTTGCAGTTTGTCGGCGCGGCTTTGGCCGGCATAGTGCGGCGCATAAGGCACAGCGGGATGCTGTGGGCGTGCTGGACGCCCCACCCATAGCGTATCAATCAAGTTCTGCTCTAGCGGCTGCAGCTGCGCACCTATTTGTGCAATCGCTTTGCCGGTATCGCGCACCCAAGTGCGCGGATGTAGCCAGGGGTCATAGCCAATAACATCGCCGCCACAAACATGCTCAGCCAAATAGCTGGTCATGCTATGACGCGGCGTGTCGAGATGTTCAAAAAGATCAGCTGGAACTTGCTCTACGGCTTGCTGCGTATACCGACCATCGACGAATAGAGCTGCTTTATCGTGCAGCACCACAGCGCTGCCGGCGCTGCCAGTAAAACCGGTCAGCCAAGCCAGTCGCTGGGCATCGTCGCCGACATATTCTGACATATGCGCATCAGCGATCGGTACCGCCCAACCGGCTAAACCAGCATCCTGCATCGCACCGCGCAAAGCTTCTATGCGTGCTCTTGTGTCGCTCGATTTAAGCATGGTGCATCTCGCTCTCAGTCCTTATATGAGGCCAATTGTCCCGTGAAGAAAGCCTGTTATGCCATTCAACCTCAGCGAACAACCGCCGCGCGCCGCCAAGCACCCCTCTACGCAACAGGTGCATGGCGAAACGTTGATTGATGACTATGCGTGGCTCAAGGACAACGCCTACCCAGATGTTCAAGATGAGACCATTCTTTCGTATCTCAATGCGGAAAACCGCTATTTTGAAGCTGTCATGCAACCTTTGGACGGGCTGAAAAAAACACTCTTTGACGAACTGAAGGGCCGGATCAGTGATGAAGATCGCTCCGTGCCGCAGCGCGATGGTGCGTTTGTGTATCAGTGGGCGTTTGCACCCGGCGCTGATTATCGCCATTGGACGCGCTGGCCCGAGGGAAAGCCTGATCAAGCCGCCGTCTTGGTGGATGAAGTGGCCCGCGCAGAGGGGCATGAGAACTACAGTCTTGGCGGGCTTAGCATCAGCTTTGATGACCAGCTCATGGCCATTGGCGAAGACTTTAACGGCTCTGAGCGGTATCAAATAAGCCTGACCAATCTGGCAACAGGCGACGCGCTCGAAGACACAATCAGCGGTGTACGCGGACAGGTCTATTGGGATGCGGCCTCCCAAGGCTTTTTCTATGTGGTTTTGGACGAAAATCACCGGCCCTATCAAGTGCGCTATCACCGTATCGGCACGGCAGTTGCCGATGACCCCTTGATTTTTGCAGAACAAGACCCCGGCTTTTATGTCGGCATCGGCATGAGCCAAGATCGGGCCTACCTGATCCTATCTGTTGGTGATCATCGCACCAGCGAAGTGCGGCTGATTAAGCTGACTGACCCTTTATCTGAGCCCACGTTGATTGCTGAACGGCGTACCGGCGTTGACTACAGCATCGATCATGGCGGCGGATATTTGTATATCCTGATCAATGATACACACCGTAATTTCCGGCTGGTGCAAACAACGGTCGATGCACTGGATGCAGCGCATTGGAGGGAAATCGAAAGCCCTTCAGAGCGGCGCTATTTGCGCGGGGTTTCGGCGTTTAAGCATTGGCTGGTGGTGTCTGAACGGCGCGACGGTTTGGATCAGATCTACATCCGTGCGCATGACGACACGCCCGCCGGACACACAATTGCTTTCCCGGAGGATAGCTACAGCGCCGGCCTCGCCTCGAACCCCGAATACGATGTTGCAGCCTTACGGCTATCCTATACCTCGATGATCACACCGCCGACGGTGTTTGAGTACAGCATTTCCGGCCAGGCGCTGCGGGTTTTGAAGGTCCTGCCTATCCCGTCCGGTTACGACAAGACCCAGTATAAAACCGAACGGCTGATGGCGCCGGCGCGTGACGGAACACTGGTACCGATTTCCATCGTTTACCACCGCGACTTTAACAAACACGCCGGCGCACCGCTGCACCTTTATGGCTACGGCGCCTACGGACTTGGCATGAGCCCAAGCTTTTCTAGCGCACGGCTTAGTTTGCTTGATCGCGGATTTGCATTTGCTATCGCGCATATCAGAGGCGGCGATGAATTGGGCTATGGTTGGTATCACGATGGCAAACTGATGAAGCGCTGGAATACATTCTCCGACTTTATCGACTGCGCTGATTTTCTCATTGAGGCAGGCTATGCCACACGCGGTGACATCAGCATTTCCGGCGGCAGCGCTGGCGGCACACTTATGGGTGTCGCGCTCAATGTCGGCCAGGATCGCTGGAAAGCGGTGATTGCGCATGTGCCGTTTGTTGATGTGCTGAATACGATGCTTGATGAAAGTCTGCCGCTGACACCAATGGAGTGGCCTGAGTGGGGCAATCCGATTGAGGACCCCGCCGCCTTCGCCTTGATAAAGTCGTATTCCCCTTATGAAAACACCAAAGCTGCGGCTTTCCCGCCGCTGCTTATTACGGGTGGATTAAGTGACCCACGTGTGACCTACTGGGAGCCAGCGAAGTGGACCGCAAAGTTGCGCGACGTTACAACGGGGGATGCGCCGATTGTTATGAAAATGGAAATGAGCGCCGGCCACCAGGGCAAATCAGGCCGTTACCGTGCCTTAGAAGATACATCTGAAGAATATGCATTTTTGCTTGGAGCGCATGGGCTTGACGATGCCTAAATTAGTATCCGGCCTGTGCATTGTGCTGGGTTTGGTGCTGTCGAGCGATGCGTCGGCGCAGGCGCCAGATGCTGTGGTGCCAGCACTGAGCGAAGAGCAAGCGTTTGAGGTGCCGGACGTGCCATTTGAGGTTCCGGATGCGCCGGACATTGAAATTCCAGGCGGGCCAGCACCTGACCCTTTATGTGTGCTCAAAACAGATATAAATTTTAACGCGCACCCAGCAAACCCGGGGATTATCACCGCCGCGCAATATCGGCGCTGGTCGCTGGTGGGGTATGATCGCACCAATGCACAGCACCTTTATTTCCTCGGGCTGATGTATGAATATGGCTATCACCTTAACCAAGATGATTTGCGCGCCAAACAGCTTTACCAAGACGCAGCAGAGATGGACTATCTACCTGCACTCACCCGGCTGGCCAAGATCGCGTGTTCCAAAAGACTCTATTGTACATCCGCGCGCGGGTTTTACAAAGCCGCCAATCGCGGCAGCAAAGCCGCACGTCTGGCGCTGTCCAAACACTATCGCTGGGGTGAAGGCGTATTTTATGACCTGGTGACGGCCTATCACTGGGCGTGGGTCGGCATGGAAAAGACCAAAGGCAATTGGGTTGTCGTCGACCCCGCAGGGGAAAGCTACCTGCGCGGCTTAGAAATTTATATGAGCGATGAAGATCTGGAAGATGCTGAAACCAAAATCAACGACTGGAAAAATGGCTTCGACAACAGTCCGCTCGTTTGCCAACAAGACTAAACGACGGGCATCTCCATCTATGAGCCTGCGGCCTAGTCTTCATCATCGCCCGGTGCTTTGACCACGTCTGACAAATCCGCGTCGTCATCATCTAAGCTAACGTCACCAAGCACATCATCATCGTCGTCGCCTTCGACCTCAATGTCATCATCATCAAGATCGAGACCTGATGTTTCGTCATCTTCATCCGTGACAGGATCCTCGTCACTTGGCTTTTCTTTGGCCTCAGGGGCGGGCGTAGCCACCGGCTGTTTCGATTTCAGAACTGGTTCTGGATACCATTCGTGACCATTTGGGCTGATCACCGGATTGTCTTTCCCAAGGTCGTAAAAACGCTCGCCGGTTTGCGGGCACGTGCGTTTGGTGCCCCATTCTGGTTTCGCCACCGTCGTCTCCTCTTGCCAAAAAACTGCCAAACTGGGCTGGCCGCTTTGGTGTGTTGCTAATGCGGCAGTGCATTTGCTGATGCACATATTGCTGTCGGCAGGCGCTGTGCCATAGGGCTGCGCCGTTGTCAAAGCTTGCATTTCACTTTGAAAGCGAAAATAACCGCGCGCAAGATGCATGTCATAGCGAGACATCATGAGTAAACAACCCCTCACAGCTCGGCGTAGCAATACGTTGCAGGGCGAAGCACAGGTGCCCGGTGACAAATCAATTTCACACCGGGCTCTGATGCTCTCACTGCTGGCGCGCGGCCGCAGCACCGTTTCTGGGTTGCTTGAAGGTGAAGATGTTTTGGCAACAGCCGCAGCGATGCGCGCACTTGGTGGCACGGTTACCAAGCACAATGACGGTCAGTGGAGCGTCGACGGGGTCGGCTTAGGACAGCTCAAACAGCCAAGCAACACGCTCGATATGGGGAATTCAGGCACCGCTGCGCGGCTGCTCATCGGTCTCCTGTCCACACACCCGATAAGCGCGCAGATCACTGGTGATGCGTCGCTGCGCAGCCGGCCCATGCGACGGGTTTTTGATCCACTGTCTGACACGGGCGCGCATTTTGATGCGCAGCCGGGGGGGCGCTTGCCGCTGCAATTGCGTGGATCCAACAGCGCCTATCATCTCAAGCACCGCCTATCGGTGGCCTCCGCGCAGGTCAAATCCGCACTGCTGCTCGCAGCGCTCAATTTGCCCGGAACCAGCGTTATTGAAGATCCGTTTGAGACGCGTGACCATAGCGAAAACATGCTGCGGTACTTTGGCGCCGACATTCGCGTTGAGCGCGCCGACGACGCATCGCGCATTGTAATCGCGGGCCGGCCCATCCTGCGCGCACAACATGTCGATGTGCCTGCCGATCCATCCTCGGCCGCATTTCCCATGGTGGCTGCTTTAATTGTTCCAGGCGCGCACGTGACAATCCCAAATGTTTGCGTCAATCCAACCCGCACGGGTTTGTTTGAAGCGCTGCGCCTGATGAACGCAACGATTACTGAAGCAAATCGGCACGATTGCGGCGGCGAGCCGGTCGCTGACATGACCGTCCGTAGTGCTAACTTAAAAGGCGCTGAGCTGCCTGCTACGATGATTCCGCGCATGGTCGATGAAGTGCCTATCTTGGCCATCGCCGCCGCCCACGCGGATGGTACGACCGTTTTGCGCGGTCTTGCGGAGCTGCGAATCAAGGAAAGCGACCGACTGGCGGCAGTCCATGCGGGTCTCACTCAAATTGGCGTGACGGCGCAGGTTGAAAATGATGATTTGATCATCCATGGCTGCGGTTCGAGCGGCATTCCCGGCGGCGGTGATGCGGTGGTCACCCACTATGATCACCGTATCGCCATGAGTTTTTTGATTGCAGGTATGGCTAGTACACTGCCGATTACTGTGGATGATAGCCGCGCCATCGCCACATCCTTCCCAAATTTTAGTGATGTCATGACGTCGCTGGGGGGCGTGTTTCATCGTTAACGCTTTGGGCTAACGCCGTGATCACAAAGCGCTAAAGGATAACATGCAAAATACCCGTAAAAGCTGAAATTTCAAACGCTTAGCGAGTATTCATAAAGCAAAGTATTTTTGTAATAACTTTTAAAGACCTTTCGCGTACTCCGGATGCAATATATTCAACTGTCTTGGGGTAAGTTCATGTCTGATTGGCGGATCAGTAAACAGATTTTCGCATGCGTTGGCGCTGTCATCGCCTTGCTTGCCGTATTGGCAATTGTAAGCTTTGGCGCAACGGAACGGTTGGCGACAGCATTTACGGACTACCGCGCGGCTGCGCGGCAAACGCAGCTGACATCCCTGTTGATTGAAGACCTGGCGAAGGCCCGGCTTGCGGCCTTTAGTTACCGTGTTGCAGCGTCAGATCAAAAAGCCGCTGTTGTTGATCAAGGCGTGAAAGAGATTATTGCTGGCCGCGACCGGGCGCTGGAATTGTTTGCCGACGATCCCAAAGCCTTAGCAGCGCTAGAAGACGTCACAAAGTCGATCAGCCAATACCAAGACGCTTTTGCTGCGATGAAAGCGTTGCAAGGCAAGCGCGAAACACTCGTCCCGCGCATTGCCACCATCGGCCCCAAGGCACGCAAGCAACTGACAGAGATTATGGAATCCGCTTATCAAGATGGCGATCCGGTTGCTGCCTATTACGCAGGCAAGGTACAAGAAAGCCTGATGCTCGGACGGTTTTATTCAGAGCGCTTCTTGCTTGATAATAAACAAGCGGATCTCGATACAGCCAAGCAGCGCTTTGCCACGGCTTTGGACGTATCCAAAACACTGCTGTCCGAATTGCAGAACCCGCGCCGCTATGCACTTGCGGAAGCCACAGTCGAAGATTTGACACTCTATCTTGAGACGCTGGATCAAGTGGCAAAGGTTATTTTTGAACGCAATACTTTACAAACCGGAACGCTTGATCGCCTTGGCCCGGCAATGGCTGCCAAGTATCAAGAAATTTTTGATGCTGCTGTCGCAACGCAGGACTACATCGGGCCGCGCAGTGCACAGACCGCGCAGATTGCACTTATTTTAGTGCCGGTTATCAGCATCCTAGCGATTGGCTTCGGGATTTTCTTGGCCATGAAAATTGGCCGAAAAATTTCCGGTCAAATTATATCTCTGTCTGAAATTATGTCCGACGTGGCAGAAGGTGATTTGGATAAACAGGTGCCAGGCGCAGACAAAGAAAACGAACTTGGCGAGATGGCGCGAGCACTTGAAGTTTTTAAGGACACCGGCAAACAAGCCCGCAAATTAGCCGACGAAACCGAAGCAGCGCGGCAACAAAAAGCGCGTGATGATGCCGCGCGGACCGAGCAGGACGCTGAAGCGCAGCGCTTGAAAGAGCAGTCCATGCAAGCCGAATTAGAGCGGCAGAACCGGGTAAGCGAGCGCGTGCAAAGCTTCACTGAGGGCGTTGCGGATATCATTTCGAAAGTCGCCTCTGGAGCCAATGAGCTCAATACGTCATCAACGCAGATGAGTGACATCGCTGATACCACGCAGCAACAGTCATCTGGCGTGGCCAGCGCCGCTGAACAAGCATCAGCAAACGTGTCAAGTGTTGCCTCCGCCGCAGAAGAACTCTCCGCTTCACTGCGTGAAGTGACCGAACGCGTGCTTGATGCGTCTAACTTGGCACGCGAGGCGTCCAAAGATGCTGAACGCACGCATGAAATTGTTGATGGGTTAACCAGCGCGGCTGATGAAATCAGCTCAGTGACGACATTGATCCAAGATATCGCCGAACAGACCAATTTATTGGCGCTCAACGCCACCATCGAGGCCGCACGTGCCGGCGATGCAGGCAAAGGCTTTACCGTTGTGGCCAGCGAGGTTAAGACGCTCGCCGCGCAAACCGGCAAGGCGACCGAAAGTATCGCCAAGCAAATCGACAAGATGCAAGAGGTAACGGCCAAAGCCGTTGAGGCCATCAATGGCATCAACAAAAGCGTGACGCGCATTGATGAAAGCGCAAGCGCCGTTGCCGCGGCAGCAGAAGAGCAATCCGCAGTGACTGCCGAAATCTCCTCCAGCGTACAGCAAGTGGCCACGGGCACACGCGATGTAACGGAAAATATCAAAACCGTAAGCGAACGCGCCGTTCAAACCGGCGATATCGCCATGATGGTCAGCTCTGCGTCAGACCAGCTAAATGGCGATGCCAAGCGGCTAAGCGCACTTGTTGAAGCCTTTGTTGAGGATATGCAGGCCGCCTAACGCGCTTGGACAACATGCGCTAGCTTTTCATCATGTCGTTCCAGCGCTGCTGCATAACCTCGGGGCGTATCGCTTCGGTTTTGGTGGCGAGCATCCATTCATGCCCAAACGGGTCTTCTATCACCGCCACACGGTCACCAAAAAACTGCTGTTCCAGTGGCCGTACGATCTGCGCGCCGTTTGCTAACGCCGTTGCCAGCACCGCGTCAACGTCCGGCACATAAAGATGCAGCCTTGCCTTCTGGCCGCCATCGCTGTGTGGCCCAAGGGCACCAACCTCTGGATACTCATCGGCAAGCATCAGTACACCATCGCCAAAGCGAAGTTCCGCATTGCCAATTCTGCCATCCGTCGGATCGGTTAGGCGAAACATCTCCGCGCAGCCAAACACCGCGCAATAATATTCAATGGCGTCGCTGGCGCCTTTAACCGTGAGCAGCACGGATGGACTTGTCGACTGAAAATGGCTGGTCATGTTTATCGGCTCCAATGGACTTCAGGTGGTTCGACCAGTAACACTGGCGGTTATGATTATTACTATTGATGGGCCAGCAGCGTCTGGCAAGGGTACCTTGGCCCGGGCACTGGCGCAGCGTTTGGAGTTTGCGCATCTTGATACCGGCGGGCTGTACCGCGCGGTGGCGCTGCATATGCTGCGCGAAGATGTCGATCTAAGTGATGAAGATGCGGCCGCTGCCGCCGCAGAGCAGCTGGATCTTGGGCTGCTAACTGACCGCGCTTTGCGCGATCAAGCCACCGGGCAAGCGGCATCACAGATATCGCGCTACAAAGGCGTCAGATCCGCGCTGCTGGATGTACAGCGGCGCTTTGCCAAAGCGCCGCCGGGCGGCGCGAAAGGAGCGATTTTAGATGGGCGGGACACCGGGTCGGTGATCTGTCCAGATGCAGATGTGAAACTCTATGTTGAGGCCAGCAGTGCTGAGCGCGCGCGTCGCCGGGCAGCTGAGCTTGCCGCGCGCGGCGAAACCGCAGACTTTGCCGCCATTCAAAGCGAAATAGAAGCGCGTGATGCGCAGGATAAAAATCGCAGCCAAGCACCGTTGATTGTCCCAACGGGGGCAACTGTCCTCGACACGACGGAATTGAGCGTCGAAGCAGCAGTCAGCACTGCTTTAGCGATTGTTCAAACTGCCCCGGGGAATAAGCCGCTGTAGCGCGCATCGGCAGTGGCGAGAAACCACGATTTGCCGATGCGCGAAACAGACTAAAAACTAGAATTTAAAGGCAAAACCAGCGGTTAGGCGCGTTGAATCAAACTCGATGGTATCGAACGCAACTCGCAGCGCAAGATTGTCCTGTAGCATGAACTCACCGCCAATGCCGATGAGAAAGCCGCCGTCTGAATCGTCCACATCATCGATGCCCGCTTCAAGCGCGTCTCTCTCTGCATCTGAAATGGGTCCGCCATTGATCGCTTCAGCGACCTCGACAGCCACATTAAGCGCATCAAGGTTTACCTCTTGATAGCCGCCCCGCGCGAAGAGCAGCGTTGAATCGCTTGCCTTGTAACCGACGCGCGCAGCAACGCCATAATCCGAATCAAGATCGCTGGTCGCGAGATTAAAGTTGACTTCAACACCCGCAATGAAGTCATCATTGATTTCAAAGTCATAGCCTCCATACAGCCCGTATAAAACGCCGTTGATACCAAAGTCATCGCCGACCAATGCTTGGTCGTCTTCATCAAGGCCGGTGTCAATATCATGATAGCCGATCTGTGCACCCACATAAGCGCCTTGGGCAAGCGCTGGCGCTGTGCCCATTATTGCTGACATAACCAACGCAAGCAGACTAATTTTGAACTGTTCCAAAACAATTTTCCTTTATGTGCATAATCAAAACGAACGTGCGAATACACGCCTAGGATGCAATTGCAAAGCCCTGCTTGATACGAAACGTTGTAACGTGTGATTTTATTCACATGCGCTAAAAAGAAACTGCAGTGCGAAAACCTTGCGGATTGGGCCGAGATAGACTATTGGGGCGCGGCTTGCTGCAGCGTCGGGCTTTAGCCAGACGTACCTCGCGCATAGGAGAGGCAGTGAGATTGCAGCGCATCTGATGCTGAACAGACGTATACGGTCCTGTCAATTAAACATCGACGGGTTCGCGGTGCGTTTGTTCTGTTTTTGTGTGAGCATCGCGCGTTGTGGTTGGCCTATGCGTTTTTGACGTGAAACCCATGTTTAACGGTCCGCATGCAAAACCGCCGGACAAGACCGCTGGAACCAAACCACCAGATGGCATGAAAACATGACCCAATTTTGGAGCACACACCTTTGGCAGACCTTGATATGCCGAGCCGCGATGATTTCGCCGCTCTCTTAGAAGAAACCCTACCTGCAGACGGCGGCTTTGAAGGCCGCGTTGTTACCGGCACTGTAACCGCGATCGAAAACGACATGGTGGTGATCGATACTGGCCTCAAATCAGAGGGCCGTATTGCGTTTAAAGAATTTAGCCGCGCTGGCTCAGAAGAACTCCCAGCGGTTGGCGACAGCGTCGATGTTTTTGTCGAACGCGTTGAAAACGCCAAAGGTGAAGCGGTCCTCAGCCGCGATAAAGCACGGCGCGAAGAAGCCTGGGATAAGTTAGAAAAACTGGGTGAAGATGAAGGCCGTGTTGAAGGCGTTATTTTTGGCCGTGTGAAAGGCGGTTTTACTGTGGATCTCGCGGGCGCGGTTGCGTTCTTGCCGGGCAGTCAGGTGGATATTCGCCCAGTGCGGGACGTCACGCCGCTGATGGGTGTGCCGCAGCCATTCCAGATCCTTAAG
>JBCCLR010000070.1:0-16384 GCA_039026755.1 Pseudomonadota bacterium
TGCGCCCGGCTACGGCTGGCCCCTGGGGCAGCGTGCCTGGGTCAATCCAAGCCCAAATGCGCCGACGCTATCGATGGCGCGCGCCTATGCCGGGACGGTAATGCTTGAAGGGACCACCTTATCAGAGGGGCGCGGCACAACACGTCCGCTGGAGGTTTTTGGCGCACCCGACATTGATGCGCGCGCCATCCTCCGCGCGCTGGAGACCACCGCACCTGATTGGCTAACCGGCTGCACCTTGCGCGAATGCTGGTTTGAACCAACCTTCCATAAGCATGTCGGCGCGCTGTGCCATGGCATCCAAATCCATGTCGACATGGCCAGTTATCAGCACACTGCCTTTCGGCCATGGCGGCTGATGGCAGGCCTCTTCAAGGCAATCCGAATGCTGTATCCTGATTATGATTTATGGCGCGATTTTGCCTATGAATACGCTTTTGATAAGCTGCCTATCGACACCATAAACGCTGGCCCGGCGTTGCGCACTTGGGTCGATGACCCAGCAGCCTCTGCCGGCGACTTAGAGCAGCTTGCCGCGCGGGATGAAGCGCAGTGGCGCGAGACGATAGGCCCGCATTTGCTATATTAGGAAACCGCCCGCGCGCAAAAACATGCTGGCGCTCGCGGCCTAATTGTGGCGAAGGCGCTCCGCTAAAACCGCGTGCGAAATGAGAACACGAAGGTACGCGGCGTGCCAAAATTTTGGCCGAACGCTAAGCTGCCGCCTGAGCCATTCTCAAGGTATAAGCTATCCGTAATATTCAAAACATTTAGCGAAAGTGTTGTATTCTCCACGATCGGATAAGATACCACCGCGTCGCCGACGGTCACGCTTGGGAATTCAATGTCAGTGCCAACAACCGGTCGGGTACTGAAATAACGAAAACCACCACCAATATTTAAGCGCTCCAGCGGCCCGCTTTGAACTTCATATGAGCCAAATACCGAGACCTGATGGTCGGGGACAAAACGCGGTTGCCCACCTTCTAAATTCTCCAGCAGCTTTTGATCCAAGTAACCGTAATTTAAGTCAACAAGCAGGCCAAACTCGGTTTGAAGCCGCGTGCTTAGCTCAATTCCTTGGTTGCGTTGCTTACCAATTGGAGCGACGAAAAATGCCGTCGTCGCCGTATTGTTGGGATCAGCAACCGCAACGTTGAAACGGGTTGTTGAGAAGGCGGATAAATTAAAGTTGAGAAGCCCATCTAAAAAAGTTCCCTTAACACCAATCTCGTAGTTTTTGGAATTTTCTGGGCCCACTTCCCCGCCATCAGCCAACACACCTACTTGCGGTACAAACGCTTCAGCAAAGCTTACGAAAGCATTGATGTTTGACGTAATTTCGTAACTTGCACCTAACCGAAAAGTGACGTCCCCTCTGTCAGTTTCAGAAGTAAAAACATCCAGTCTTTCAAAATTCTGGTCAACATTGTCATAACGAATGCCACCGATGAGCGACAGTTTTTCAATCGGCCGCACCGCAAATTCTGCATAGACCGAAGCCAGCCGATTATCCGTTGTGTCAATCCGCGAGGGTGTGTCTAAAAATGTTCCCGGGTTCGTGAACGCTGGCGTGGCTACATCGTCCAAACTGGGTACAAATAGAATAACGGGATCATTAAAAGACGGCGACTGCAGGATGTCCGCCTCATTATAACTCACTCCGACAACGATAGATTGCTCCAGCCCGCCTAACTCTGTTGTGTAAAGCAATTGCGCATCGAGGAATAAGTTTGTTGATTCAATCTCATCTTCGATGCTGACGCGCAGCGGCCCGCCGTAAAAAAACTGAACGCCCGTCCTATCTTGGTAATCATTATCGCTATCTTGATAGCTGCCGCGCACGGTGAGTTTGAGGTTGTCGAGAAAATCGTGAACCACTTGGCCTTCCACAAAAATATCCTGGGCGCGGTTAAAGCCATTTCGGAACCCAAAAAATACGCTTTGGTCAAATTGCTCCGGGATGGATCCATCGTCGTTGAGGAAAAACTCATTGTTTGGGGAAGCATCAGTATCTTTGAAGGCAAAGCTGAGCCGCGCTGAGGTGCGCTCTAAATCGACCTGTACGACGGGCCGAATGGCGAACTCCTGCCGGAAGCCGTCTTCAAATTCAAAGCTGAAATCACGGTACGCGCCGCTCACACGAAACCCTACATTTTCCGACCCAAACAGCTGCGCATCGTTGAAATCAAATTCGGCGTTGATGGTTCCGAACTGATCCGTCGTAAAGCGCAGATCAGTGAAGTTCTCAGCGCCTGGCTGTTTGGTAACCGTATTAATGACCCCACCGCCGGCAATCGGGCCCAGCGCAATTGAAGCCGGCCCTTTAAGGACCTCATAGCGTTCAATGAAGGAATCGTCACGATAGCCAGGCCCGCGAAAGGCATTCAGAACACGGTTGTTGACCAACACCGGCGCAATAAACCCGCGCACGCTGAATTGCGGATTACCTAGCCCGCCGAAGTCCGCACCAATTTGTACATTCGGCAGCGTATCTAGAATATCAATCCGGCGAATGAAATTGCGCTGATCGATATCCTCGCGGCTCACCGTATTGAGTGTGAAGGGCAACTCCTGAACTGTGATGGGTAGCCTATCAATCAGCGAATCTTGAAATTTACCGACAATGACAATCTCTTCAGCATTGATCGCGTCCGTAGATTGACCGCTCTCCTGGCTGAAAAGGCGCGCCCTCTGCGCGACAACAAATGTACCAGCCGCCATCTCCTGGGCTTCAAGCCCAGTTCCCGCAAGCAACTGGCGCAAGGCCTGTTGGGGCGTCAAATTCCCGTCAACCGCTGCGGCTTGTTTGCCAGCGATCAGACCATCACGCGCGGAAACATCAATCCCATACGCATTACTCAAAGCAATCGATCCGGCGGGAATGGTGACCGGCCTTTGCGCCGTGCCTTGCGCATAGGCTACTGGCGCAGCAACGGTTAAGGCGGCGGCGCAGGCCGCACCCAGCCAAATGGAACGGTTTGGTCGATTTGAAGGGTATGACATGGATTGGGGGCTCTTTTCATCAGTTTTTGCAATTGCTTATCAATCGCTTGATCACTGAAAAGACTCCGCCCAATGGCAAACTGTCCCAAATTTTTTCAGTTTTTTTAAAGAACAAAAATTATTGTGTGGCAGACGCACGAAAGCGCAGCGTTGCGCTGGTATTTTCGACTAAATCGACCTGAAGTGGAAATGTGCGCTCGAGTGTATAGAAGACGTGACGTATATCCGTCCCGTCGATCGCTGCAGTGAGTTTAAGCTCAAGAATTTTGGTATCGTCAATGTCAATCTGAAGACCACTGAGACGCGTGATATCGTCAAGCACGGTCGATAGAGGCGCGGATTTATAAACAAGGCGTTTTTGCCGCCAACTCGCTACCTGGTCCACTTTGCGCGGCGCTTGAAGGCCTTGCATAAGCGAACTGATCACCATAGTGCCTGCCTCAAGCGTCGCAGTGCTGCGCGTTCCCAGCTGTGTCCCATCTATGGTCATCGGATATGACACGGCGACGGTACCTTCTTCAACAGACACCGAAAAGGTTGTCGGCGTGCGTTTCACATCAAATTGTGTGCCAAGCGCTTGCGCCCGTAAGTCTCCCGCTGCGACAATAAAGGGGCGGCCTTCGTCTTTGGCAACTTCGAAATATGCTTCCCCGCGCGTCAACATTAATGATCGCTGGAGCGGCCTAAAGTCCACCGTGACCTCTGACGCAGCGCCTAAAGTGAGGGTGCTTCCATCCGCCAATTGATACTGTGTAATTTCGCCAATGGCCGTTTGATACCGCGCTTGGGCCACCGCAGCGGCTTTATTGTGTTGGTCAGTTGGTCCGAGCCAGAGTGCAAACATGCTCACCATAGCAAGCGCTGCTGCGGCACCGATGGGCACCATGGGCCGCCTCAGTTTTGCAAACAATGCGCTCCAGACCATTGGCGTAGGCACGTCTGCTGGTTCATAGCCCAGCTGGGCAACAGTGAGATGCGATGCCGCGCCCCAAATCACCTCAGCACGGTCAAAAGCCAAGCGATGGCGCGGGTCAGCGGCATACCATGCATCGAATTCCCGCTGCTCAGCTGCACTTAAAGCCGCATCATCAAGGCTCACGCGCCACATATGCGCTGCGGACTTAATTCGCCGTTCGTCCTGGTCCCGGCTGGGCCGATGCGGCTGTGTCGATGTCATCTGTCCAAGGCCTCATCAATCGCCAGCAGCGCTTGGCTGACCAGCTGTGTCGCGCGCTTGCGGCCAATGCCCATGCGGCGGGCAATCGCGCTTAAACTCATGCCCTCTAGCCGGTGCAGCACAAATGCGTCTTTTGCTTCGGTTGGCAGCGATGCAAAGGCGCTACGCACACGGGCCAATTGCTCTCTTGCTGATAAGACTCTTTCTGGCGTCAAACTGTCCGTTTTTTCAGCAAAAAAATCTCTTCGATGGCAAAATCAAGTTTGCGGCGCCGCGTGAGCGCGCGCACTTCGGTTAAAAACGTATTGCGTGCGATGTGCCACAAATACGCCTTCACATTCTCTATCGCGGATAAATTATCCCGCCCGAGCAGCTTTTCGAAGGTGCGCTGGGCAACATCCTCAGGGTCGGGCGGGCCCGCGCCGAACGCGCTGTTGATTTGCCGGCTGAGCGCCTCGAAATGTGCCACATACCAGCGGCTAACCAGTACTTGATTGGAGGTATCGGTAACGGTTGAATTGATTTTCGGATCTGTATCTTTGGGCGCCATCTGGTCTGGCCGAAGCGGCTCAGGCGGCGCGCGGCGCTGCTTAGCAGTTGCAGTTTTCTGCCCCATTAAAGCTCACTACCATCCAGTCACATCGGCAGGCATGCGTTGCATTTTGGTATCAATGGAGCGCAGTAAATGACCAGACCCAATTGCAAATGCAACTCGGTATCTAGGACAATGCTCGGTCGGAGACAATTTTATTTTTTTGGGTCCAGTCACTTCGAATGCAGTAAGCTACAGTTCGTGCGTTCCTAGCAGGCGCTATTGGCGCGTGCGATTGTGAAGAAATACGATATTGATGTTTTGCTAGCCGCTTTCGGTGCTTACAGCATAACCGTACCGCCATCGACGGCAATGGTTTGGCCGGTAATCAGTTTCGCATCGTCACTGGCCAAATACATCACTGTGCCTGCGACATCTGCTTCGTCCACTTGTTTTCTGATGGTCTGACCGGCAACGACAGCGCCCGTCATCTTTTCTTCGCGATCTTTCAAAAACTGTTTTGTGCCTGGTGTATCAATCAGTGACGGGGCAACTGCATTGACGCGAATGTCATAGCGGCCAACCTCGCGCGCAATGGCCCGTGTCATACTGATCACCGCGCCTTTTGACGCGGCATAATGCACGCCATAGGGCATTCCATAGGTCGCTGCTAGCGATGCAATGTTCACGATGCTGCCGCCGCTGCGCTTTTGCATAGCAGGTAAGACGGCCTTGCACATTTGCCATACGCCTTTGACATTAACGGTCATGCAGGCATCCCACTCATCCTCATCAAGTGTGGAAAATGCACCAAAGCTTAGCCCACCATACAGCGCCGCATTATTGATCAGAATATCCACGCCGCCCAATTCGGCCTCGCTCGCCGCGATAAAAGCGGTACAGTCAGCTGCTTTGGTGACATCGGTTTGAAGGCCCAGCGCCGCGCGGCCACGGCTTCTCACATCGGCGGCTGTGTCGTCGCAGCTCGCCACATCACACACCGCCACGTCAGCGCCAGCATCAGCAAAACGTGCAGCATAATAAGCGCCAAGCCCCTGCGCGCCGCCAGTAATGACAACCACCTTATCTTTAAATCGCATATTATCCCCACCTCGCTTTGCCAAACACATTTTCAGGTGCAACAAAGCAAATCACATATGCCGGGCAAAGCTGTTTAAATAGGCCGTATTTTACCGCGAAAACGATACACGAGTGTCCGCGCATCTCATGGCGCTGACTCTAAACCGCCACGCTAATACGTGCTCGATCTCAAATGGTCTAAAAACAGCGCGCAGTTTGCGTCCTTAGCTTTGTCATGTGTCACCGCAACGTAGAGCGGCAGCCGCCAGTCTTCACCCAAAACTGGAATTTCAGAAATATGCGGCCGCTCCTTTGCGATCTCAGTTGGCATGAAGCCGACTGCCTGGCCGTTCGATATCATGTCATGCAGTGTGTATACGCAGCTGGCCTCATAGATGATATTTTGATTGGGAATTGTACGCGTCATCCATGCCTCAAAATCCGTTTTATCTATGCCGTAGCGCTTTACAAACGGAAGTTTTTCTGCCGTCTCAAAACGGCCATTTACCCGGTGTTTTTCCTTAAGTTCGTTCTTGCCATATAGACCAAACTTAATAGGGCGAATAATTTCTGTCTTATAGCGCGACGTTGTCGGCCGCAGCCCAGGCCGGATTGCGATATCCGCCTCGCCAAATTCAAGCTGGACCAGTTCTTCGGTTGCCTGGAAGTTGAGCTTTATTTCTGGATGCGCAAAACAGAATCTCTGAATGACCGGAAATAAGCTTGGCGACAATTCACAAATACTCGTAATCGTCAGCGTGGATTGACGCTGCACAGGCGGTTTTGACAAATGCTGTTCAAGATCGACGAACTGCCGCTCTGCCGCTTCAACAACGCGCAGCAACTCTTCGCCTTCAAGCGTTGGGGTATATCCTGAGGGACCGCGAACAAATAGCCGAACGCCAAGTCGCTCTTCAAGCGCGTCAACTTGGCGAATTACGGTCGAACGATGCACCTTTAACGCGTCAGCAGCCAGGCTTATTTTACGCAAACTGGCAACCTTGTACGCGGTCTTAAGCTCATCCCAATTCTTCACGACATATCTCTCCGCATTTTTGCGCAACCCGGCGTGCAAATAAACACCTTTACCCTCAGCTTAGACAAACTTAACATCATTCTAAAGTAGCCGAATACGGCTCGTTAATGCCTTTTAGAGGGGGCAAAATGAAGCATGGTGGTATGGGTCTGCGCAAGGCCTGCCAACACCTGAGCGTGTTGTTTTTGCTAATTTTGTATGCCGCTGTGCCCAGCGCAGCCCAGCCTTCGCAAAATCGTGTGGTCATCCTTAATTCCCCGCGAGCACAAAATGAACTTCAGGTCCAACTCAATACAGAAATCGCCGCAATCTTAAATGATGAGGATAACGCGTCTTTAAAACCCATCGACGTCCCTGTCACCGACGACCTACAGCGTCTCAACGCCTTGATTGATAGCATTTATGCAGACCCGACCACGAAGATCATTGTGGTCAGTGATTTGTCGCTAAATCAGATTTTCGCGCAGCGCACACAGTTTCCTAAACCGACTATATTGCCTTTTGTGTTTGACGCTGCATTCAATGGGTTAAAGCGCGTTGATAACACCAGTGGCACGAAAAATCTGGCCTATATTTCGCCGGACTTTGACTTCGTTACCGAATTCAATACCTTGGCGGCGGTTGCGCCCATAAAAAACGCGAAGCTGATCACAAGCGCGCGCATTTTGCAGCGTCTTAGCACCGCGGCTAAAAGCAACGCCATTTCAGGTGGTCGGGAAGCTGGATTTAGCCTGTCTTTAGGATCTTTCGACGGCTCGGTTGAGACGTTCCTGAATGAACTGCCAGCCAATATAGATGCAGTATTCATCGGGTTTTTACCCGGCAGCACAACACAGCAGATCAAAGACCTGTTCGCTGCCCTTACCGAGCGCGGGATTGCCACCTACCCGCTTGCCAGTGAGCAATATGTGACGCTTGGCGCATTGGCTGCCAATGCGCCTGCAGCTGACGCGACACGCATAGCGCGGCGCACAGCGATCTATGTCTCTGAAATACTCTCCGGCGTGCGCCCACAAACACTGGGTGTATCGATTGATCTGACAAGCCAACTGACAATCAATATGGCAACCGCACGGGCCCTCAACATCAGCCCGCCCTTTGAGGTGTTGTCCTCAGCGCGCTTATTAAACGACATTGATGAACGGCCAAGCCGCACATATTCGCTGACACAAGTCGCGCGCGAAGCGGTACGGGAAAACCTGGCCCTAATGGCGCAGCGTTTCCAAGCAGAGCAGGCAAAAGCACGGATTGCAGAAACGCGCTCGTCCTTGCTGCCCCAAATATCGGCTGATTTGTCTTTTGTGCAGCGGCGCGAGATTAACTCAGTGCGCAATGGAGTGGTTGCTGAGAACTCAACGGACGCGACGATATCGCTTTCACAATCAATCTTCACTGAAGAGTTCTGGGCCGCCTACGATATTGAAAAATATAGCGCTCTTTCCGAACGTGAGCTGCTGCGCGAGGTTGAACTGGATATTATTCAAGGCGCTGTTGAGACTTATTTGGGAGTCTTGCTTGAAAAAACGTCACTCGAACAAGCAATCTACAACCTTGACATTACACGCGAAAACCAACGCTTGGCGCGCAACCGCGTGGAGGTTGGCACGCAAGACAAGTCAGACCTGTTCCGCTGGCAAAGCGAACTTGCAACCGCCAAGCAAACCGTTCTTGACGCCAACGCCAGCTATGAGCAACTGCGTCAGCAACTCAATCAAATTTTGAATCGGCCGATCGATGAGCCGTTTGCGGTCACCGTAGAAAGCCTTAAGAATCCTGACCTGATCATCACCGACGATCGCATCACCAAACTGATCGGCAATGCTTTCGACTTGCAAGTCTTGACCGAATTTTTTGTCGAAATTGGCCTCGATCGTGCACCTGAAATCAAACAAGCTGAAGTGGCTATAGATTCGACCAATCGACAGCTTAGAAGCGACAAAAGGCAATATTGGTTGCCAGACTTCTCAGTGGTCGGGCGCTATACGAACAACTTTGACGAAACCCGAAATCTCTCGGCCACCGGATTTGGCGGGCTGCCTGCTGAGGATGATTGGTCGGTCACATTGCAAGCTTCAATTCCTTTATTTGAAGGCGGCGCGCGCATTGCCAGGGTGAATCAAAGCCGGCTTGCGGTACGGCAATCCCAAGCCAGTCTGCGCAATGTCAAAAACCAGGTGGAACAAGACATTCGTAATGCACTTGAAGCAGTGCGGGCATCGTTTGCGTCAATCCCCCTCGCGCAGGAAGCCGAAGCCGCAGCGGAACAAAACTATGAATTGGTCGCTGCGTCATATGCCCAAGGCCAACGCGATATTATTAATGTACTCGATGCGCAAGAAGCGCTGATCTCGGCGCGCGAAGCGGCGCTCAATGCGGTCTTTGCCTTTTTGATTGACCTGATGACAACGCAGCGTGCCATCGGCGGGTTCGATTTCTTTTTAGACGATACACAGCGACTGGAGTTCTCCAGCGAACTCATTCGCCGTGTTGATGCCAACCAACGAAAAACCAAAAGGGGCGTTCAATGAATAAAGCGTTGCACAGCGCAAAATGCGCTGCCGCGCTGATCAGTATTGCAGCACTGCTTGCTGCATGTGGTGACACGCAAGACGCCGCGCTGGATGCGCCGCTACGCGCCGTTAAAGTCAAGCGGGTCGAACGTACCGGCGGGACAAACGTGCGCACGTTTTCTGGAACCGTCAGTTCAACGAAGGAAACCAGCTTGAGCTTCCGCGTCTCTGGCCGGGTTATTGCAAAGGATGTTTCGGTTGCTGACCGTGTGTCAGCAGGAGATGTGCTGGCCAAACTGGATCCAGCACCCTTTGAGCTAGAAGTGCAACGTTCGCTCGCTTCGCTCGCAGAAGCACAGGCCAATGCGCGCAATGCAAAGTCTAGCTATGAACGCACCAAGCGGCTGTATGAAGCCGGTAACAGCTCGCGCGAAAGCCTCGATAACGCACGTACATCGCTTAATTCGGCAGAGGCGCAAGAACGCTCGATATCCAAAGCACTAGAGCTGGCGCGGCTTGACTTAGGATATTCCCAACTTGTTGCTGAAGACAGTTGCGCCATCGCCAAAACCGACCTGCAAGTGGGTGAAAATATTCAGCAGGGGCAACAGGTTATCTTAGCAAACTGCGGTGATAGTTTAGAAGTTGATCTGGGCATCCCTGAACTCTTCATCGCCCGCGTGGAACAAGGTGCAGCGGTTGATGTATCGTTTCCTGCGCTACCTGATGTGCGCATGCAAGGCACAGTTGATGACGTTGGCATTGCGGCAACCTCTGGCGGCACGACGTTTCCTGTGACAGTTGCCTTACCCGGGGATGCAAGTCGCTTGGTTAAGTCTGGATTGTCGGCGCAAGTGACATTCCGCTTCGCCTCGGCAAGCAACGGAGATACGCCGGCGAAAAACCTAGTCGTCCCCTCCTTTGCGGTGGGTGAAGATCAGGTTGGCCGTTTTGTCTACACGGTCGAAACAACCTCAACGGGCAATGCAACGGTAAAGCGGATCGCAGTGCGTGTCGGTGATTTGAGTGACGAGGGGATTGAGATCTTATCTGGCGTCGATGAAGGCGCACTCATTGTCACTGCGGGCGTATCGGCACTTCGCGACGGACTAGAAGTTGCGCTTCCCAATGAGTGATATGAGTGGTTGGTTCGTTACGCATTGAACGCACCCCGTTATCAGAGTGGATGACGGCCACGACCGCAGGCAAAAAAAAAGACGTGAGTGATCGATATGACTGATGCGCCAGCGCAACCAAAAGCCACCGGCCTAACCGCCTTTGCCATGCAAAACAGCGTCACGGTGATTGTCATCGTCGTACTGCTCGCGCTCACGGGCATCGCCAGCTATTTCAGCCTGCCAAAGCAGCAGGACCCAGGCTTTATAATCCGCACCGCGGTGGTCACCACAGTGTTTCCTGGCGCCAACCCACGCCGGGTTGAAGAGCTGGTGAGCGACCCCATTGAAGAAGCACTGCAGGAAATCCCAGAGCTGGACTATACCAAAAGCAAGTCGCGCAACGGCATTTCGATCATCACTGTCGCCTTTCAAGAGAAATACAAGGACATGCGCCCGCTATTTGATCGCGTGCGGCGCAAGGTGGACGATTTAGTCGATGAAGGCGCCCTGCCCGCTGGTGCGCTTGAGCCAATGGTCAATGATGAATACGGGGACGTCTTTGGGATATTATATTCGCTGACTGGCGAAGGCTTTACCCCCTATGAGCTGAAAGAGATCGCCGAGGACATCCGCAACGACCTGCTGGATCTGGAAAATGTGGCCAAGGTTGAGATCCACGGTGTGCAGGATGAAGTCATTTATGTGGAATATGCCGCTGCCCGACTGCAAGAGCTGGGCGTGACGCCCTCCCAGGTGCAATCAGCCCTGTCATCAGCCAATATTTTACAAGCCGGCGGCGACCTTCGTGTTGGCCAAGAACGCATCGTGCTTGAGCCAACGGGCAACTATGCAAGCGTTGCCGACCTTGGCCGCACTGTAATCCGACTGCCCAGCGGCGGCGTGGTTTACTTAGAAGATATTGCTGAGATTGAGCGCACCTACATCGATCCACGCACGTCTATGACCCGGTACAACGGTACCGACAATTTGGTCATCGCAATCTCGCTGAAAGCAGGTGGCGATATTCTGGCGCTCGATAAAGAGTTAAAGGCACGAGTACCGCTGATTGAAGCCAAACACCCCTATGGCATCGATATGAAGCGCGTGTTTTCCCAGCCAAAGCTGGTCGAAGATTCGGTCAATAGCTTCATGTCAAACCTTTTGCAGGCGATTTTAATCGTCGCTGCAGTGATGTTCGCGTTTCTCGGCTTTCGCACGGGCGTCATCGTCGCATCCCTGATCCCAGTGACAATTGTTGTCACCTTTGTATGCATGACGGTGTTCGAGATCACGGTGAACCAAATTTCGCTTGCAGCGCTGATTATCGCGCTTGGCCTACTTGTTGATAATGCCATCGTGATGGCAGAAGCGATCATGATCCGGCGTGAAAATGGCGAGGATAAAGTCACCGCGGCGATAGAATCAGGCAAAGAAATGAGCATCCCACTGCTGATTTCATCGCTCACGACGTGTTCTGCTTTCCTTGCGATCTTCCTGGCGGAGTCCGCGACCGGGGAATACACCGCTGACATTTTCAAGGTCGTCTCGATCGCCCTCATTGCCTCATGGCTGATGGCGATGACGTTTATTCCAATCATGACGACGGTTATAATGAAGGTGAATACGGAGAAAAACACCAACGATACGCAGCCCTATAGCGGATTAATGTACCGGATGTATCGGGCGATATTGTTTCCATCGCTCCGTTTTAAATTTGCGCCGCTGGTGATTGCCATCGCGCTGTTCGCAGCCGCGCTATCAGCACTACAACTGGTGCCGCAAGTGTTCATCCCCGAGCGCCGTGACCCGATCATTAATGCAAAATTTGAAATGCCGCGCGGTACAGATATCGCCGTCACGGAACGTATCCTGCACGATATTGAACGCTTCATGCTTGAGCGTCATGGCGTCGCGCCGGGCGCCGAAGATGCCGAGGGAATTCTGGATATTCTCGGCTTTATCGGTGTTGGCACGCCGCGTTATGTCTTGGCCATCGACCCTGATCAAGAAGACACACATCGCGGCGCCATGATCATCATGACGACAAGCGAACCGGTTATTGCCGATATTATCAAAGATGTAGAGACCTATGCCGGCACTGCATATCCAGACCTGGTGGTGAAGATGCGCAAAATGGAGAATGGCAAGCCCATCGACTATCCCGTTGAAGTGCGCGTCTCTGGCGATAACATCGATACCCTCTATGCGCTGACGGCGCCGCTGAAAGAACGGCTTTTGCAGATCTCCGGCGTGCGCGATGTGAATGACGATTGGGGCATAAGGCGCAAAAAGATCATCATCGACGTGGATCAAGATCGCGCGCGGCGCGCTGGCGTGACCAATTCAGATGTGGCGACGTCTCTGAGTACTGGTCTGTCTGGCTTGCAGCTCACCGAGTTTCGCGATGGCAATGACATTATCCCAGTTGAGCTGCGTTCAATTTCGTCCGATCGTGAAAGCCTATCCAAGCTTGATGGCTTGACCGTTTATGCCCAAGGCAGTGATGCGTCCGTGCCGCTGAGCCAGGTGGCAAATGTGTCGCTTGCCTTTGACAATGCTATCATCATGCGGCGTGACCGCAGCCGCACGCTTACCGTACGCACGCTGCACTATCCTGGCGCAACAGCCACTGCTGTTCTTGACCAATTTTTGCCATTCTTAGAAGAGCAGGCCAAAAGCTGGCCGCCTGGCTATAGCTATGAGTTGGGCGGAGAATTTGAAACATCAGGTGATGCAGGGGCATCGGTGACGGCAAAGCTGCCGATTTCGGGCATGCTCATTTTTTTACTGCTTGTGGCGCAGTTTAACTCAACCCGCAAAACCATCATCATCTTAATGACCATTCCGCTCGGACTTATTGGCGTGACCTTCGGATTAATCGTGGCCAACAGCATTTTTGGATTTATGACCATCCTCGGCGTTATTTCGCTGGCCGGCATCATTATTAACAACGCCATCGTGCTGATCGATCGCATCAATATTGAGCGCGATCAAAACGGCCGTTCTGCTCCAGAAGCCGTAATCGAAGCCTGTCAACAGCGGCTACGCCCGATCATGCTGACGACGTGCACCACGGTTGGTGGCATGCTGCCGCTCTGGATCAGCCAAGACCCAATGTTCGAAACCATGGCCGTCGCGATTATTTTTGGACTACTTTTTGCGACATTGCTCACGCTGGTGATCGTGCCCGTGCTCTATTCGCTTTTTTTTAAGGTGAAGTATTCCGCGCAGACGCTCGCCAATTCCCTCACGCCGTCGTTGGCGCCCCAAAGCTAAGGGGATGATTGGTGGAGTTCTCCGCAGACCCTACTGGGGTGATGATTAACCTCGATAGCTTTGGCTCTGTAACGGTTGGCTTCATTGTCTTTTTCTTAGGTGCGTTTTTAACGCGCAACTCCCGTTTTCTAAGGAACTACAATATACCAGAGCCCGTGTCCGGCGGGTTTGCCATCGCGCTGATCACCTGGCTACTCTATAGCCTCGACATCATAGTCAGTTTTGATTTGGCTGTTAGAGATTCGCTGCTTGTCATTTTTTTTGCGTCCATTGGTCTCAATGCCCGGTTTTCAGACCTATTGAACGGCGGGCGGCTGCTGATCATTCTGCTTGGGCTCACACTTACATACATGGTGCTGCAAAACCTCGTCGCGCTTGGCGGTACAACCATGTTTGGCCTGCCCAAGTCGGTATCTGTTTTGATCGGTTCAGCGTCCCTTATCGGTGGCCACGGCACTGCAATCGCCTGGGGCCCAACCATTGCCGCGCAAACTGGCTTTCAAGCGGCCGCTGAAATTGGTGCAGCTTCCGCAACTTTGGGCCTGATCTTTGCAGCAGTTATTGGTGGGCCCATCGCCAAACTTTTGATCGAAAAAAATAGCCTTCAATCAGACGCGCAAGATGAACAGCTCGTTGGCCTTGCACATGATGAAACTCCGCAAACCGAAGAGCGCGATATCAACCACGTCAACATTATGCGGGTGTTGCTCACGCTGCACACGGGCATTGCGTTAGGCATCGTCTTCAAGGTCGGGCTCGATGCCGCGGGGCTTAAATTGCCGTTGTTTGTCCCAGTGATGCTTGCATCCATTCTGCTGTCAAACACTGTGCCACTTCTGTTCCCCAAGCTTGAATGGCCAGCGCGTACGCGGTCGCTGGCGATTGTATCTGACTATTCGCTATCGGTCTTTTTGGCCATGTCTTTGATGAGCATGCAGCTTTGGGTACTTTCCGATCTGGGCCTGCCGCTGATTGCAATCTTGCTATGCCAAGTCCTTGCCACAAGCGCCTTTGTTTTATTGATCTTCTTCAAAGCGGTCGGTAGCAGCTACACCTCCGCTGTTCTAAGCTCTGGTTTTGCTGGCTTTGCGCTTGGCGCAACACCCACAGCCATCGCCAATATGACATCCGTCGCCAAACGGTATGGCCCTGCCCCGCTGGCCTTTATAATTCTGCCGTTGGTGTCGGCGTTCTTCGTTGATTTGGCCAACGCGTTTATCATTCAGTTTTTTGTAGCGCTTTAACAGACGCCTCAAGCCCTCCCTTGCCCTTGAAGCTTGCTGCAGCGCCCTAAAATAGCTGGCGATCAACGCGCCATATTGCCGTGTAAGTTTTCCCCGACTGGAGCTCAAACGTTACCCGCAAGCGCTCTGCATCCATAATAGGTGTGTCTTTAAACCGGATGTTCTGCGTCACCAATGCGCCATTTATTGTCTTCGTGACAGCTTTACCAATCACGCCATCTTGATTTTCAAGCCGCATTGAAACGCTTTTCAAATGCAGAATATGCCGCGCATCTCCACTACGCGCCGTGATGCGGATATCCCCGGAAAGCATGCTATTTTCTGCGGTTTCAGCAAATAAAGTGGCCGACACCGGCCCGTCCGTCACGTCATCGAAGGCGCGTTCTTGCGCTGGCGCAAGAGGCTGCTGAATAAAAACGGCGTGTGTGAAACCACCGGTCATGATCAGCAGACAACCGCCTGTCGCTGCAGTTTTAAGCCGTGTAGCGCTGCGCGACCGCATGTGCAGCAACAGCTTTACAGCGACAACAGGCGCAAACAACCCCAGCATTACCGCAACGATGTACCAGATGGCACCAACCGACGGCTCAATTGTGCCCATCGGCACACTTAAAAACAGGTAATTGCCAATGCCTGAAAACGCTGAGACCAACAAAATTGGAAACAGGGCGATTTGTACTTTTGTCGCGCCGCGCGATTTAAGGCGTTGCCATGTCAACCATACGCCGCTGGCCGACAGGCCGGTGAGGAAGAGACCAAAGGTAAACCAAATCAGCTTGACAGCCAAACCGCCAAAGTTTCCAAAATGGAGCGGGTCAGCGATTTGGTTAAGCCACTGCACAAGGCCGAAATCTTTATCCCGGTGGATCTTAATGACCTCGAGGGTCGCTGGGTTAAGAAACACTCGGTTTGCGCGCAACCTGACAATTGGATTGCCCACCTTGCCGTCCACCATGATCGGTGAACGGGTGATATCTGGGTAGCTGACAGCCGAAATTTTAAGCTCGGGATAGGCCCTCTGCGCGGCACGAACAATATCTGTGACTGCTGGAAAGGCTACAAGATCACCCATTTGCTGGGTCATATCTTCTGATAGAGTGGGCCTGCGTGGCTCAAAATCTTTGCCGAGGAACTCTGCATAGTACCAAAGTCCAGTACTAATCATCAAAACGAAAAACCAGATGCTCCACAGCCCAGCGAACTTATGTGCGTCGCCGATTGCAATACGCACCCCTTTTGCAACGCGAATGCGCGTCATTAAAGTGCGCCAATTGCGGCTAGTTTTGAGGCCCGTATAAAGCGATATGGCGAGGATAACTGCCATCGAACTCACGATGGTAAGCCCAATCGCCTTAGGCAAAAACAAATAGCGATGGAGATTGCGAAAGAAATACTGAAACGTGAA
>JBCCLR010000071.1:0-15975 GCA_039026755.1 Pseudomonadota bacterium
AATATTTGAAATATACGAAAAAATAAATTTCATCTTTATTTTTTTATGTAGCCTTTATGTTCATCAACCTAGCGTAACGCCACCGACAACAGGTCAATTTGTGCCAATTTGATTGTAGGCAGGGGGCATTAAGTGCGGCGCGCCAAGGCATCTATGTCCTCAAGCAGACTGTTAAACTCCGGCGTTTTTGGCGCTGCGAAGTGAAAGTTCTTCCACAGCCGTGTCATCTCGGTGAAGTAGGCCCGCGCATCGGCTTTCGTATCAAACGCATAGCCGCGCGTTAAAATGCCGTACAACCGGTCAAATACGAGCTTTTGTCGCTCAAAGGATGCAGATGCGTCTACGGCATCGAACGCATCCTGTTGCAGGTAGGCCATGTCGAGCAGCAAGGATTTTTGGTAGGTTACATAATCGTCTTCGCTTATCCCCTCTTCACCCGTCACTTGCATCATTTGGTCAATGCTCTCACCAGCCTTTAAAATGTGAGAGAGCTGTTCGACTTTTTCGACCCAACCAGCGCCGTAATGCGCATCAAACCAGGGGCGCAGCTGCTCTAAATAGCGTGACCAAGAGAGCATGGGGTCGACGGCAGGATAAAAGCGCTTATAGGCGCGCGCAGCCGATAGGCCTAAGAAGCATTTGACGGTCGACAGCGTTGCCTGGGTCACCGGCTCATCGAAATTACCGCCCGCTGGAGAGACAGTACCGATAATCGTCAGGCTCCCAACGCTGCCATCGTTGGTTTGTGTCAAACCTGCGCGCTCGTAAATCCCTTTGATGTTGGACTCCAAATAAGCCGGGAAGCCTTCCTCGCCGGGGATTTCTTCTAGGCGGCCCGAGGTTTCCCGCATCGCCTGGGCCCAGCGCGATGTTGAATCTGCGATTAAAAGAACATCCAGGCCCATCTGCCGATAATATTCTCCCAGCGTCACACCGGTATAGATCGACGCCTCGCGCGCTGCCACAGGCATGGATGACGTGTTGCAGACAATGATCGTCCGGTCCATCAGGCTGCCGCCAGACACCGGGTCGACTTGTTTGGGAAAATCAGTAATCGTCTCAACCACTTCACCGGCGCGTTCTCCGCAAGCGACGACAATGACGATGTCCACATCGGAGTAGCGCGAGATTAGGTTTTGCAAAACGGTTTTCCCAGCACCAAAGGGCCCGGGGATACAGGCTGTGCCGCCGCGTGCAATTGGAAAAAACGTGTCAATCAAGCGCTGGGTTGTGGCAACCGGCTCGGTTGGATATTGGCGCTTTGAAAAGCCGCGTTTAAGCAAATGCGCATTAAGCGGACGCCGGACGGGCCAGGTCTGAAACAGGCCCACATCGTGTTCTGTCCCGTGCTGATCCTTAAGGCGGGCCACCATTTCGCCGCCGCGCACAGCGTCTTCACGCACCCAGCTTACGCTATATTCGCCCGTCCAGTCGAACGGCACCATGATTTTATGGTCAAATCGGCCTTCGATGGTTTTGCCGAGGACATCGCCGGCCTTCACCATATCGCCAAGGGTGACGCTTGGCGTAAACGCCCACTTATCAGCGCGGTCGAGCGGATCGACGCTGGCGCCGCGCGGCAGAAAAATCCCAAACTTGGTCGACAGCGCGGATAATGGCGCTTGCAAGCCATCATACACACGGCTGAGGAGGCCCGGACCAAGGGTCACTGAAAGCATTTCGCCAGATTGTTCAACCGGGTCTCCCACTGCAACGCCTTGCGTACTTTCATAGACCTGGGCATCCGCAGTGCGCCCCCGCACGCGAAGAATTTCCGCCTTCAAGCGTTCTTGTCGCCCGCCCTCGCCCCGGCGCGATGGGAGAATATAAACGACCTCATTTTTGACCAAACGCCCCGGTGTATCGTTAACGTCGAGGTCAACTTCGATTTCAACCAAATCGTCTTGAACAGCGGTTACCTTAGCGTTTGCATGCGTGCTTTCATCGCTGACCTGCTGGACTGCTTCATTCATGCGGCAGCCTCCAGAATTTGGCTTGCAGTTTTCAATTCATCTTCTAAAATCTGGGAGAAACGACGCGATGCCGCCTCAGCGTTATACCGGGTCCAGCGTTCAACCAGGCTCCACCGCAGAACGTAAATAACGACCGCTTCAAGGTCGAATTGGTGCAAGGCGCCCAGTCGCTTTAAATCGCGCTCTACAAGGCCCAGCAAAAGCTGCTCAAGCGCATAGGCCTCGCCCTGCGCAAGCATTCGGTCGGCATCTTTAATCCAAGGGAAAATATGGTCGAGGCCGAAAGATGGTGCCCGCCAATTGTGCACGATGGCGCGGCGCCAGCGGCCATAGCCCCAGGACCCATCGGCAGCAGGCGGATCTTCGCCACGCGCGCGCTGGCGAAGCGCAGCCATGCAAAGCCTAATGTTCATGCGCTGATCGATGATGCGCCGCAGCGTCTCGCTGGGCACCATTTCATGAGCGGCTCTTACCCGCGTGAGCAGCGCCGCATCATTTAAATCAGCGCCCATGACGCGCCATTCAAGCGCGCTTTCGATGGCGTCCAGTACCTTGCGATCAGCCTCTTCAAGCAGGGTTAAACGCGCCTCAAGACGTAGCCTTGAAAGCGGGGTTTGTTTTTCAGAAAACAACGGCCCTGGTGCAGGCAGGCTCGTCATTAGCATGATTAAGCTGTGCTGGGATGTCATCGCTGTCGGCATGGCTAGGTCATTTCACAATCCCCTCCAGGATCGCGCGAAAGCGCGGCTGGAGATGTTGACTGAGCATGTCGGCAACCGCTTCATCGGTCAGATCGATCACCACATCATCATCTTTTAAATAAATCCGAGCGCCGGCTGCAAAATCCTGGGTGGGGGAAAATTTAACGCCTTCTCGCACCTGGTCGCCGGCAATGCCGCGCACGAAGTCGGTGAGTGGTCCTGACGCCAGATCATCTGCATTCTCTTTTAAGTCAGCTGCGTTAAACGCCCTGTGCGGCAGCAAGATTTCAATCAACTTTTTGGCGCGGGTTTGGGCGCTGGCGCGCCCTGCCACTTCTAAGATGAGTGCACGCAGAAACTCTGGTTCGGCCATTTCCTTTGACACCAGCCGGTGCACATCAGCGCGGAACCGGTTTGTCATTTGTGTTTTAAGGTCTAGGATTGCATCGCGAATAGCAGCCTGCAGCGCATCCTCACCGGCGCGGCGCAGAGCTTCACTTTCTAGCTGCGCGGCGTTTTTTATCTTCTGCGCGTCGTGGCTTGCGGCTTCTCTAATTTTTGCAGCTTCAGCTTTTGCGTCCGCAATCAACGCTTGCGCCTGCTCGCGGCCAGCTGCAACACCATCTTCGCGCAGACGCGCAAGCAGTTCATTGATGCCTTTGGAGGCGCCCGTCTCTATCGCTATATCGGTTGTCATGGCACTTACCCGTTAGCTTACCGGCGGGATGCCGCCTGCCGCGACAAGCGCGAAGACAAAAGCAAAGACTGCAAATCCCTCGATAATCGCTGCTGGCGCAAGTGAAATACCGAATATCTCTGGCTTTTCCTTCGCAGCGGCGATGGCCGCGGCACAGGCTTTACCCTGCCATATGCCGACAATGAGAAAGGATAAGGCCGATAACGCGCCAATGGCAAAAAGCCCGCCGGCGTTTTCCGGCGTGACGGGGCGATTGAGGGTGAACATCACCACAATGCCGTAAATAACCAAGGTCGATGGCAACACGGACATGCCGACGAACCGCCCATAACCGCTTTCGCTTTCTAACATGGCCCCAACACTGGCGGAGCCCGCCAATGCGCAGCCCATACCACTGCCAATTGCGCCGAGCGCAACAGGCGCATAGATGCCGGTCCAACCCAGCAAAACCATAAACTCATTCATGTCGCTTCCACTTGTTTTAAAGAAAAGGGGCTGAACGCTTCGCCTTCTTCATCAAAGCCCCACTTGAAAAACTCGATGTAGTTAAGCCGTAGGCCGTGCACGACGCCGCTAATGATTGCGAGCGCCAGATTAAGGCCGTGACCAAGCAGCAAGATCAATGCGGCTGCTAAGAACCCCAATCCGGGCAGCGCCTCGTGCGCACTCATGGCCAGTTGGTTGAACGTGACGGCAAGCGAAGCACTGGCAAGGCCAAGCGCGAATAAACGCATATAACTGAGGATATCACCAAAGGCGGTCATGGCGCCGGCCAAAGCTTGTGCACCGTCAAGCAAGCGCTTGACCTGGGTTTTTATATTGCGGCCTTGTGCAGCGCTGGAAAATAAAAAAATCAGCGCCAAGCCTAGGCACAGGGCTGGGACAGCGGCTGCCTTGACCAATGGCGAAGCGCCGGCAGCATAAAGCAGATAGCCACTGATGGAGACGGTGATCCACCCTATCTTTGACAGCATGTTTGGCGCGCCGCGGTGAACAAAGGCTGATAGCAGGTTGGCGATGACAATGTGTAGAACACCGACCCCGATAGAGAGCTGCATCATGGTATCAAAGTCATTGATCGAGAGGACATTGAACGCAGCGAGAAAACTATCCTGCGGCGGGGTCGCACCGAAATAGCTCCCTAGCAACGCGCCATACAAGCAGGTGGCAAAAACCAGCCATGCGCCTAGTATTCGATATGATCGGCCCCGCGCGGTCCTGCCCAGGCGGCGCCAAAACAGCGCCAAGCAAATGCCAAGAACAATGCCATAGCCAGCATCGGCCATAATCATGGCGAAGAACAGCGGAAAAGAAATTAACAAAAGAAGCGTCGGGTCCCAGGAGCCATAGCTGGGCACCTGATAAAACAGCGATAAATCGATACCAGCTTGACGCTCCTCTGGCTGGCGCAACAGCGTTGGCGCTGGGTCTCCGGAACCAGGATCTTCAGCGTATAGCGCAAGACCCTTGGCCTCGACGAAGGCTTCAATATCGCCGAGTTGATCAACCGGTGCCCAGCCTTGCAAAGCGGCCAAAGCGTCGTCGCAATAGGCCGCATGTTCACCACGGCTAAGCTCCGCCTGATTTTCCGCAGCGATTAAATTAGCCTCAATCAGTGCGATAAAACGTGTCAGCGCGTTCCGTTCAGCGGCCAGGTCGTCGAGCTTAATCTCCGCCTCACGAAGCTCCTCGCGCAGAGAAATGATGGATTTTGCGCCCATGCGCACCCGCGGCACCGGCAGCAGGTCTGGAGCGGGCTCCTCTGGTGCAATCACGACGACATAAGCGAAACGCGCATCAACGGAGGCGATATACCAAGGGTGTGACACTGCATTGAGGGCATCGGCCTGCCGTCTTGGCAAAACATAGAACCACAAATGATAGCCTGCCGGGGCGCCTTCGTCTGAGAATTCAATGCTTCCCCATGGCTCCACGTCCTTTATGCGCGCGCGCAGATAGTCACGTTTGTCACCGGTCACACGCAGCTGCGTTTTCACGCTAAGCGCCTGGGCAACGACGCTATCAAATTGGAACGCGTCTTGGCGCAATACCTGGCGCCGCTGATACCCGGCGTCGCGCAAGAATTTAAGCGCTTTGCGCGCGTCAACAATGGGAGTATTTACCGGCGGCGCAGTATCAGCATCTGTCGCCGGCTTTTCATCTTTTTGGCGCGCAAAGGGCATGAGGTGAACACAGCCAAGCACTTGCAAACCCTCCAGCAAACCCCGCTTGTCTTTTGCCGCCCCAATCACCGCGACACGTTTTAAGGGCGCAATACTCACAGAGCCAAATCCGTCTCATGCCTGGCGGCCGCGTGCCTATTCTTAGAGAGTTTTGAGCGAACGACAGCGCTCACTTGTTCGTCAGAAAGATAGACTTTGATGCGTTTGATATTTGCTTTGCTGCGGGGGATGAGCACCTTTTCAAACAGATTAACGCGCTGCCGGATGGTCTTGACCGCCGCATCCAGAATGACGAGGCGCTCAGCCTCAACCTTGCGGCGCATATGCAGTTCCAGCGCCATCCGCAGCCGCTCCGCGGCAAAGTCGACCCAGTGCGGCTTGGTCATTTTACTATAAGCCTGCGTTTCAATATCCACGGCTTGTAAGGTTGGTAGGCTCACACCGACGATGTTTTGTACTGCGTGATGGACTGCCTTAACGCGCACCAGCCCATCAATAGAGATGCTGGTGTTGGCAAGCATGGGTGCTTGCGCGCCGAGATCGCGCGTGACGGTTGCAATATCCCGATCGGTCTCGGCAAGAGCGCGCTTTGCCTTGCTTTGCTCAGCCATAAGCTGTCGGCGCTTCAAGTCCAAAGACGGCAAAAAACGCTCATAGGCTTTGAGGCTGCTCACTTCGCGCGCAAGGGCCGACTTATTGAGCTGCAATCTAGCCACCGGCCATATCCAGCTGCGCTGCTTGTGTATCATCCAGCTGTGAGGACGGAGTCTCTGTTTTCTCAGCTTTGGACGGGAAGTATTTATCGATGAGGCCCTGCTTCATCAGCAGTTCATCCGCATCGAAACACTCGGCCAAAGTCTGCCAACTCAAATCGAGTGCTTCTTCTAAAGGCATGGAAACATCGATTTTCATGAACCGATCACGAAACGCAGACGCAAATTTTAAGAGCCGCTTATCAAAAGCAGAAAGCTCAAAAGCCATTGCCTGTTTCTGCTCCGCATCGCAGCCACTGGCGTAAAAGCGGATCATGGTATTCATGATTTGGCTGTGGTCTTCGCGCGTGGCTTTGCCGATCACATTTTGCTTGAGCCGGGACAGCGAGCCGAATGGATCAATAACCCCGTCATGCAGGTAAAACTGGCCTTCGGTAATGTAGCCTGTGTTGTCCGGCACGGGGTGGGTCACATCATCGCCAGGCATGGTGGTGACAGTGAGGATGGTCACAGAACCACCCTTGGCATAGTTGCAAGCTTTTTCATAGCGGCTGGCGAGCTGCGAATACAAATCGCCCATATAGCCTCTATTGGAAGGCACGCGCTCCATGGAAATTCCGACTTCTTTAAGGGCGTCGGCATAGGCGGTCATATCGCTCATGAGGACGAGGACCCGTTTGCCTTCCTCCACTGCAAAGCGCTCGGCAATAGCGAGCGCCATATCTGGAACAAGGAGCCGCTCCACAATCGGGTCAGATGCCAGATTTACGATCATCACCGTTCTGGCAAACAAACCGGAGTCTTCAAACGTCTGCCGGAACATGTGAAAATCATCGAAAATCAGCCCCATGCCGCAAAACACAACAACATCGGCATCCGCTTGCACACCAATGCGCGCCAAAAACGGATTGTAGGGCTCGCCTGAAACAGAAAATATCGGGATCTTTTGGCTTTCGACCAGGCAATTGAAGACGTCAATCATTGGCACGTTGGTGCGGATCATCTTGTTTGGGACAACGCGGTCCACTGGGTTAACGGATGGGCCACCAATCGTGACTTGGCGTTCCAAACTGAGGTCTGGCCCAGCGTCGATGGTCTCGCCGACACCATTGAACACGCGGCCTAAAATATTGTCTGAATAGGCGACCTGCATGGGTCTGCCTAAAAAGGTGACAGACGCGGTCGTTGAAATGCCCTTGGTCCCAGAGAACACCTGCAGCGATACCAGGTCCCGGTTCATGCCGATCACCTGAGCAAAGGAGCGCGCCGCACCGTCATCAATGATCGCCAGGTCGCCCAAACGGGCCGCTGGCTCTTCATTCCGCGCAGCGAGCGGGACGTGGACGCGCAATATATCGCCGACGATTTCTGTGATCCGCGAATAGCGCTTCATGGCATCAATCATGGCGTTTGCTCGACGCCCGCTGCGCCGCTGCGCAGGAGCCGCAGCGACATTTCAGACGGTTTTTCATCAATCAGCAAAGACGCATCGGTTGCCGCCACAACAGTGTCGACAGATTGCCCAGGACCGATCTCGCGCAGAATTAGCCCTGCATCAGTCGGCTCAATCACCGCCATTTCAGTCACGATGAGATCAACCCGGCGCAGCGCCGTCAGCGGCAAACTGCAGGCCTGTTTGATCTTCGGCTTGCCTTTGGCGGTATGGGTCATGGCGACAATCACCCGCCGCGCTCCCGCCACCAGGTCCATCGCGCCGCCCATGCCTGGCACCATTTTGCCAGGTATCGTCCAATTCGCCAGGCGGCCACGGGAATCCACTTCCAATCCGCCCAGAACCGTCATGTCCAAATGGCCGCCGCGGATCAGAGCGAAGCTGACCGCGCTATCGATAGACGCAGCGCCAGGCACGGCGGATACGAAGCCGCCTCCGGCATCTGTCAAAAATGGATCTTCCATGCCTTCCGGTGGCCGCGCGCCAAGACCAATGACGCCATTTTCCGCTTGGAAAAAGACATCCTCAACGCCTTTAAGAAAGCCGGCAACACGGCTTGGCAAGCCAATGCCTAAATTCACCAACATGCCTGCGGTGACTTCCTCCGCAACGCGTGCGGCGATGATGTCTTTGGGATTGTAGCTTTGTTTTATCTCGGGGGCTTTACCCTTAATGGTCATCGTTAAGCGGCCCTTTCCAGGACGTGGTTGACCAGAATGCCGGGCGTTTTGACGCCATCAGGCGGGATCACACCAACAGGCACAATAGTCTGTGCTTCGGCGATGACGGTGTCGGCTGCCAGGGCCATAACCGGATTAAAGTTATGCGCTGTTAGGGCGTAATTGAGATTGCCCACATAATCGGCTTCATTGGCAGCGATCAGGGCAAAATCCGCCCGCAATGGGGTTTCTAAAAGATACTCCGTGCCGTTCACATCAATGACGTGTTTGCCATCTTGTACAGGCGTGCCGAGCCCCGTACGCGTTAACACGCCACCTAATCCGCTGCCGCCGGCGCGAATGCGCTCGACCAACGTCCCTTGCGGCGAGAGTTCGACGTCGATCTCTGCATTTATCATTTTAGCCTGCGTCTCCGGATTGAGGCCAATATGCGAGGTGATCAGGCGGCGCACTGCACCTGCTGTGATCAGTTTTCCAATCCCAACGCCAGGCTGCGCTGTGTCATTTGCGATGATGGTCAGATTTTGCGGCGCTCGCGCCACCAAAGCATCAATTAATCGGTGCGGTGACCCCACACCCATAAACCCGCCAATCATAACGGTTGCGCCGTCGTTTATAAGTGCGGCCGCGACCTCTGGTTTGAGCGCATTCTTCATAGCGCAGCCCGCATGGCTTTTACTTGAGGGAATATAGGAAAGCCCGGCCGTGCTGCCTGAATAAAGCGCTGCGTTGCTTGGGCAATCACGCGTTCTTCATCCGTTGGGACCACCAAAATGGGGACCCGACCTGCACTGATCAAAGTTGCATTGATTGCATTGGTTGGCGCATCAATACGCAGGCCCAGATAATCCAAATCATGCACCGCAGCAGCGCGAATATCTGGCGCATGCTCGCCAATACCGCCGCAGAAAATAAGCGCATCGATGCCGCCCAGAACGGCTGTCATTGCACCAATTTCGCGTTTTAATCGAAACGTGAAGTAGTCTACCGCTTGGCGCGCGTGATGAGCATCACTGCTCAAAAGCGTACGCATGTCGTGACTAATGCCCGACAGCCCTTTCAGCCCACTTTCTTTGTATAGCAGTGTGGTGATGTCGTCTGCCGACAAGCCTTGGTCTAACAGATACAGAATTACGCCGGGGTCAAGCTGCCCGCACCGGGTTCCCATTGGTAAGCCGTCGAGGGCGGAAAACCCCATCGTGGAGCCTATGCTCACACCATCTTTAAGTGCGCACATGGAAGCGCCGTTGCCAAGATGCGCAACAATGACCCGTCCGCAGGCAATTTCCGGCCAGTCCTGGCGCAGCTTGTCGGTGATGTATTGGTAAGACAGGCCGTGAAAACCATAGCGCCGAATACCACTGTCATAGAGTTTCCGCGGCAGCGCGAAAGTGTCGTTGACCCAGGGGTGATTGCGGTGAAAGGCTGTATCAAAGCACCCAATCTGAACAGCATTGGGAAAAGCCGCTCGGGCTGCAGCAATGCCAGCAAGGTTACCGGGTTGGTGCAGTGGTGCGAGCGGCGAAAGCCGTTCAAGTTCGGCAACCACAGTGTCGGTGAGTACTTCGGGGCCTTCAAAGTACTTTCCGCCATGCACCACCCGGTGGCCAATCCCAGCGACAGGGCGACCGTCTAGGATTGGCTTAATCGTCTCTAAGATAACGCGCAGGGCATCTGTATGGTTTTCCGCCGATACCAGGCCTTCGCGTGTTTGGCCACGATGTCCAAAGCTTAAACGGGCCTTTGGGCCAAGGCTCTCAACCTGACCTACGGCTTGTGCCGCCAAGTCACTCCCACCCAAATAAACCGAGAATTTGACCGATGAACTGCCAGCATTCAGAGTTAAAATAACGCTCATGGTTTGGCTCCTTCATATGCAAGCACAGCCAGCGCGCACGAAGACAAGCGTGCTTTGGCACTATCGGCGCGGCTCGTGAGGATGATTGGGCATTTGCAGCCAAGCACCAATCCGGCTGCCTCGGCATGCGCCAAATAGGTCAGTTGTTTGGCAATCATGTTGCCCGCATCTAGATTTGGCGCGACCAAGATCTGCGCTTGGCCTGCAACGCGGGACGTAATGCCTTTGGTGCGGGCAGCGCCTAAATCGATGGCATTGTCCATGGCCAATGGGCCGTCAACGAGCCCACCCTTGATTTGGCCACGCTCAGCCATTTTAGACAGCAGTGCGGCATCAAGTGTGGAGGGAATAGCAGGGTTAACCGTCTCAACGGCGGCCAAAATTCCCACACGCGGCTGTTCCACACGCAAAGCGATTGCAAGATCAATCGCATTTTGTACGATATCGGCTTTGGTTTTTAAATCCGGGGCAATGTTTATGGCTGCATCTGTCACCATCAATGCATGATCCAGCCCTGGCACATCCATCACAAAAGCATGGCTGATGCGGCGGCCCATTCGTAGACCCGTATCTTTTTGCACGACCGCACTGAGCAGAACATCGGTATGCAAATGGCCCTTCATGAGCGCGGCTACTGCGCCTTCATGAACCAATTCTACGCCGCGCTGCGCAGCTGCCTTATGGCTCGCTGCTTCAATGATTTCGAATTGCGAAATATCGAGGCCATCTTCCTCCGCTTCCAACCTTATCTTGTCTGCGTCTCCGACAAACACCGGCTCAATCAAACCATGATCTGCCGCCAGTAACGGCCCCGTGAGGGAATCTCTTTTTTCCGGCGCAATAACCGCCGTGCGCAGCGGCTCAAATTGCTTTGACGCCGCCAAAATTTCATCAAAGTGCTGGTGTCGGCGTACGGTCAAACCGGGCACATCGGCCACTTCATAAGCATGCGATGCAGCAGGTGCGATGACCTCTGCTTGGCCTTCTAAAACCCGATCTCCATCCGCCGCTTCCACCCAAGTATCAAACCGCGCCATGCGATCAGGGCCTTTCTCAATCAACCGAACGTGCGCTGTCAGTGTGTCACCGGCCGAAGCGCGCTTTAAAAAGCGTAAGGACTGCTGCCGATACATCGTGTCAGGTCCGGGAAGCTTGTTGCCCAATACAGCGGAGATAAGAGAAGCGACCCACATGCCTGGCGCAGTCGCTTCATTGCCGCCCACGTTTTGGCCATTCGGCATATGCAGCGGATTGTGATCACCCGAAGCATTGGCGAAAATATAGAAATCATCAGCGCGGCATAGCCGGGTTTCGCTGGCGGTCATGCCCACCTCTAGCTGATCAAATGGAATATTACGAACCAGCATGGCTATTCGGCCGCCACAGCCGCGGTTTTTGTTGCAGTGTTAAGATGATCGACGACTTCCTTCCATGCAGCATGGACTTCGGCAGGTAGATCTTTTCGCGCGACTTGAAAAATATGACCAAGCACGCTCTCAGCGGTCTTGCGGTCAGCCGCCGTTTTGATCAAATGCTTGAGGCTTCCAAGACCCTGGTCGGGTGCAAAATCCACGATCAATCGTTGCCGCGCCAGAAGCTCAGCGCGGGCCTCACCTGACATAGATTTAAATGGTGCAACCGTATGAAATGCTTCAACAATCCGCTCGATCTCAACGAGCTGGACACTGCCTTGTTGACGCGAATACGCAAGACCGAGCCGCATGATTGCTGCAGCGACCCCGCCATCATTGATGCTGGCCAATGCATCGCGTACCGCCGGCACATCTTCCCAATGCGATAACCGGCGTTGATGCCGCAGTTTTTGGTTGGGCGCACCATAAGCCATTGCCCATGGGGTGGCCCAAAGTGAGAAAAACGTCTGTTCTGAAGCCGCCTCTTTCATATCACGCGCCAGATCCATCGTGGCGGCCATCGCATCTGCCCAATAGCGCTCGGCCTTCAAGAACGGATTGTCTTCACTGAGCGCGTCTCGCTGTTGCGGCAGATTACACGCAAGCGCCTGGGCCATAATGCCCAATGGTGTATTGCTCGCAAAAGCGCGTTTGCGAAGGCGCAGCGGGTGCGCATCACGCAGCGCTTTTGCAGCCGGCTGTGGCATTGCTGCTTTTACAAAAGGCTGTAGGAAGGTTTCGTATAGTTCCGCGCCAGCTTCCGAAGCACGCGCCACACCAGCAAAAGCAGCTTCATCGCTGCGATCACCCGTAATATCAGCAAGCTGTTCAAACGTCCTGCCAGCAATACTGACTTCAAATGCATCCCCCTCCGGCCCATTTTTATACGGTGTCTCGCTTTCAATGCAGATTTCATAAAGGCCGGGTGGCACGGCCTCGATGGCATCGAGTACCGAAACCATATTTTTGTGCTGTTTTCTGGCAACCGCTGACGATACAAAAATGCCAAGATGACCGACCTTATCGTGCAGCATATAGAAGATGCGCTGCTTCTTGGTTTTGATTTCTTGTTCGCTCGCATAGGTATCAAGGATCCAGTTGAGCGCTTGCGCTGGTGGGGTAATATTGTCACCATCCGAAGCAAAGCAAATAATCGGGTTGTTGATCTGCTTAAGGTCAATTGGCACACCGGGATAAAGCTGCGCTTGGTTGCGGCCCAGATAGTTGCCAACAAAAAGCTGTTCCACAATCCAGCGGATTTCTTCATCACTTAGAAGATAGAAAGCCCCCCACCAGCGCTCGAAATCAATAAAACGCTCGGCTGTTCCTGGCTTATCTACGTCGCGAAACAAGTCATAATATTTTCCAAACCAATTGCGGCTTGGATTGAGCTGCTCAAAATTCAGAACCAGGTTCGCACCATCATAAATACCGCCGCCAAGGTCCGACGCCATCATGGTGAGTGCAAGACCCCCTTGAACGCCGGCAGAATAGCGCATTGGGTAGCGACCGACGTTGCCGGCCCAGTAGGACATTGGTGCGCCATTGAGCACAATTGGCCCTGTGACCTCTGGATGCGTTGCTGCCATAACGGCAGTCGCCCAGCCCCCCTGACAGTTCCCAATAACAATCGGCTTCTTGCTTTTTGGGTGCCGCCGGGCAACTTCTGTTACAAAAGCCGCTTCCGCATCGCACACATCGGCAAGCGTTTGCCCCGGTTCTGGTTCCGCCCGAAAGGCCACGAAATAGACCGGATGTTGCTTTGCTAAAGCCACACCAATTTGGCTATCTTGTTTAAAGCCACCAATACCCGCACCGTGGCCGGCGCGCGGATCAATGATCACATAAGGCCGCTTTTTTGGATCTATTTTGATGCCTGTCGGCGGCGTGATTTCCAGCAGAATATAGTTGCATGGGTTTGGCAGTTCCGCGCCGTCCATGATGATACTGTACGCATAATCCAGCAGTGGCGGACTGCCTGCAGCCATATGCTGCGCATCTGCATCAGCACTTTGGCGCATCACATCAAGCATCTTGGCGCTCCTTGACCATGCATCGCGCATGTATTGCGTCCAAGCGTCCGCCAGGCCAAACGGGGTGCTGACAGACCAAGCCGCCGCGTTCATATCGGTCATTTTGTCTTTAAATTGAGCCATAGCATCTGCCATGGCGCCCGTTGCGTAGCTGCTTTGTTTTTCAGCGATTTGCTGCAGAAAACCGCTCTGTTTTGCTGCCGTTTCGGCAAATTTGTGGACTTTTTTAATGCCTGTCTCTTGCATGTCATCAGTCTCCAGTTCGGGGATTTCTCTTGCATCAAGCCGCACTAGCTCATCATGTTGTAGCCGCCATCAATGAGGTGCACACAGCCCGTCACGTTGCGTGCTGCATCGCTGGCCAAAAAAGTCGCATAAGCACCAACATCTTCGATCGTTGCTAGCGTCCGCGTTGGCGCTTTGGCTGCAGCTTGAGAAAGCATATCGTCAAAATGCGCGATACCGCTGGCGGCGCGCGTAGCGAGCGGGCCTGGCGATAGCGCATGCACGGAAATACCAGCTTCACCGAGCTCTGCGGCGGCATATCTCGTGATCGATTCAAGCGCTGCTTTCACCGGCCCCATCACATTGTAGTCGGCCACAACCCGCTCAGATCCATAGAACGTTACTGTCATTGCGGTTGAACCTGGCGCCATCAGCGGCTCTGCAAGGCGCAACAGCCGCACAAAGGAATGTACGGAAACGTCCATGGCACGCGCAAATCCGGGCGCTGAGCAATCAATAACGCGGCCATGCAGGTCTTGTTTTTCACAAAACGCAATGGAGTGAAGGAGGATATCTACTTTGCCCCATGTTTCCGCTAACGTATCAAAAACGGCTGCGTCTTCCCCCGGCGTTTCAACATCTAGCGGCAGCACGATATCCGCGCCGAGGCTATCTGCTAGCGGGCGAACATAGGCTTCAGCTTTTTCATTCAAATACGTGACCGCCAGATCAGCGTGCGCCGCACTGAACGCACGCGCGCAGCCCCACGCTATGGATTGTTCATTGGCTACGCCGACAACCAGCGCTTTTTTGCCATGCAATGAACAAGGCATATCCACCGAACAGCACCCCCTAAGTCCTATAACGCTTCCAATTAACGATGACGATAAGCGAATTAAGAGATACGAGTAAGGACAAAAAACGACAAATTGAGTGTCAAACCAGGGTTATAAAACCAATCAATTTCAAACCGGGGATCACCTTAGAATTTTAGGTCGTCGCCTCCCAATCATCTGGGGCATAGACCTTGACCGTCTGGCAGCGGCCGTTTCAACCTAAATCTATTAAAGCGATGCATAATGGCCGCAATGTATTGATAAAGAGCCATGTCAAGCTGCGGTGCACAAGTCAGTGTAATGCGCCCGGCGCGCCGCCTGGCTCTTTGGGGAATGATCAACGTCTTGGCGAAATAAAAGCGGCGAAATAAACTTGTTTCGCAGCACCGTAGCGTCAGTAAGAGGTCAATCTCTGACAATCTGGCCATCCAATGTTCGATCAGGATTGACGCAGCGATGCCCCACCGACACTCTTATGGCCGCTGCGTTGATGCAGGTTTCAGCCCAAGGGCCAGCATTTTAAGCGGGAGATGAGCTATGAAACTTCGTACTATCGTCATGGTGCTTTTGTTCGCATTGACGAGCGCATGTCAGACCGTCGAGCCATATGTGGCCGCTGACGCCGTACCAAATGATCAAGGCATGATCGAAGTAAAAAACACCGGATTTGACTTCGTTTATGTAAAGTCCGATCTGGACCTCTCACTTTACACTTCAATTTTTGTTGATGACGTTGCGCTCGCATACACCCAGCGGGCCGATGAATATCAATTGACAGATATAGAGAAAACCAAGCTTAAAGCAGAATTTGCGCGGGTCTTTCCCGAAGAACTGGCCAAGACGAGCGGCCTAGATATCAGTTCGAGTGTTGACCCTGGAACGCTGCGCTTATGGATTGCCGTTACTGGTCTTTCGATCAACGCATCAGAGGATTATGATCGACTGTTGCGACGAGATTTATTTGTTCAAACGCCAGGTTCTATGACCATCACGGGTATCATTAGCGATGCACAAACAGCTGAGCCACTTTTGGTTTTCAAGGACGGCAAGCGCCCTAATACGATGGTCCCGGAAAAACTGACCAAAGCAAGTGCGCGCAGCGACTTTAGAAGAGTGATGCGCAAGTGGGCAGCAACAGTCAGTAACGGATTAGCACAAGCTCGGACTTACGGGCTCCCAGATGTGCGCGAATGAAAAAGCAGTTTTTTGCT
>JBCCLR010000072.1:0-15959 GCA_039026755.1 Pseudomonadota bacterium
CGCGCCTGAGCCCATGCATGCCGAAGACCCTATGTTTATTTTGTATACGTCCGGCTCAACCGGTAAACCCAAGGGCGTGCTCCACACGACGGGCGGGTATTTGGTGTGGGCGTCAATGACGCATGAATATGTGTTCGACTATACGCCGGGCGATATTTATTGGTGTACTGCGGACGTCGGCTGGGTCACCGGGCACACCTATATTGTGTATGGCCCGCTGGCCAATGGTGCGACCACCTTAATGTTTGAAGGGGTGCCGACCTATCCGGATGTGGACCGGTTCTGGGATGTCGTCGCAAAGCACAAGGTCAACATTCTATACACCGCACCAACAGCAATTCGCGCCCTCATGCGCGAAGGGGACGAGCCTGTTGGCCGGCATGATCTGTCGTCACTTAAAGTCCTCGGTTCAGTCGGTGAACCAATCAACCCAGAAGCCTGGAATTGGTACCATAGCGTTGTTGGCAAAGGAAATTCACCGATTGTGGACACCTGGTGGCAGACCGAAACAGGGGGCTGCATGATTACCCCGCTGCCCGGCGCCACGGAACTTAAACCAGGCTCTGCCACGCGGCCGTTCTTTGGCGTACAGCCCGCACTGGTGGATAATGATGGCAAAGAGCTGGACGGCGCAACCGAAGGCAATCTCATCATTAAAGATAGCTGGCCAGGCCAAGCGCGCAGCGTGTTTGGCGATCATGAGCGGTTTATTCAAACCTATTTCTCAACCTATCCCGGCAGCTATTTCACCGGAGATGGGTGCCGCCGCGACAGTGACGGATACTATTGGATCACGGGCCGGGTCGATGATGTGATCAACGTGTCAGGTCACCGCATGGGCACAGCTGAAGTTGAATCCGCACTGGTTGCCCACAAACGTGTCGCCGAGGCCGCTGTGGTTGGCTATCCGCACGACATTAAAGGCCAAGGCATCTATTGCTATGTGACGCTCAATGCGGGCGAAGAACCAAGCCCGGAACTGGGCAAAGAGCTGCGCACGTGGGTCCGCTCAGAAATCGGCCCTATCGCAAGCCCAGACCATATTCAGTTCACACCCGGTTTGCCGAAAACCCGGTCCGGCAAAATTATGCGCCGCATTCTGCGCAAGATTGCGGAAAATGATTATGGCAGCCTGGGGGACACCTCAACACTCGCCGATCCAAGCGTTGTCGATGACTTGATCGACAACCGCATGAACCGATGACCATCTACGACTTTTAAGGATAACCTGCCTATGACTGCCCCAATCGTTATTGCTGATGACCACCCGCTGATGCGCGGCGCGCTTGAGCAAGCGATTGGGCGGGTCATGCCGGAGATGCCGATTTGCGAGGCTGACAATTTAGCTGGCGCTCGGGCGGTGCTGCACGAGCAAGGCGCCAGCCTACTCCTGCTCGACATTCATATGTCAGACAGTGACGGCTTTGCGGGTTTAATCGCCTTACGGCACGATTTTCCCGCGATACCGATCATTGTGGTCTCAGCCAGTGATGACGATTGGGTGATTAGCCGGGCTGCGCAATTTGGCGCCTCTGGTTTCATTCCCAAATCGTCTTCAATGGCAGATATTAGCGATGCCTTTGAAGCGGTTATGGCGGGCGATTTATCCTTTCCGGAAATAACCGATGAAGCACATGCAAGCGAAGGTGAAGATGAAGCGGTGCGTCAAATCGCGACGCTCACACCGGCCCAGCTGCGCGTTTTGATCGGCCTCACTGAAGGCCGACTCAACAAGCAAATTGCCTATGAAATGGATATTTCAGAAGCGACCGTTAAGGCCCATGTCACTGCCGTTTTTCGCAAGCTTGACGTGATTAATCGCACCCAAGCGGTGATTAAGGCAAATGCTTTAATTGTGGCGGAAGATCAAGTTGCGGACTAAACAGCTAGCCGGCAGTTTGCCGGATTGAATTGAAACGCCGACCGTTTATTCAGCAACAGCGGTGACCTGGCACGTTTGCCGGATGAGCGCGCGTAGCTGCGCGGGCGCTATAGGTTTGCGTAGAACAGGTACGCCGCGCTCATGCGCCTCGGTTTCGACGTCACTTTCCTGCGCTGCGGTCATCAAAATAACCGGCGGCTGGAACCCCCATTTGCCAACCAGTTGATCGAGATATTCAAACCCGGTTGCGCCGTCATCGAGTTGATAATCGAGCAAGACAAGATCGGGCGACGCTGCAGCCCCGCGCAGGGCTTCAGCAAGATGTGCTGCCGTTTGAATGCCGGTTATAATGCAATTCCAGCGGCTTAAAAGGGCTGTAGTCGCACTTAAAATATCCGGATCATTGTCAATGCAGAAAACCCGCAAACCTCCAACCGTGCTGAGCGGCGTCTTGGTCTGGGCAGAGACGACCTTGACGCCCTGTGTGCGCGGAACGATGATTTCAAAGGCGCTGCCGCGCCCTGGAACACTATTGACACGAATAGGATGATCGAGATGCTGGGCAATGCGCTGCACGATAGCGAGCCCGAGGCCAACGCCTTCGCGCTTTTCTTGGCCATCTTGTTGCACCTGATGGAACTCTTGGAATATTTTTGCTTGTTCTGATGCGTCAATCCCAACGCCAGTATCACAAATGACGATGCGCACGTTGTCACCGGCAAGACGACAGCCAACCAATATACCGCCCTTTTTGGTGTAGCGCACAGCGTTCGACAGGAAGTTTTGTAAAACGCTGCGCAGCAAAGCCCGGTCAGAGCGAATAAATGCCGTTGACGGCACATAGCGCACAGTAAGACCTTTTTCCTTCGCGATAACGGAGAAATCATCCACCAATTCTTGCAACAAATCGGCAACTGCAAACCGCTTGGGACGCACCGGCACGCTATCGCTATCAAGTTTGGACATATTCAAAAGTGCGCGCAGCAGCGTATCCGCTGAGGCAATGGATTGATCGATTTTTTGTAACAGCCCAAGCGTGTCCGCATCCGTACGCCCGACATCTTCCGACAATGCGGATGTGAACAACCGCGCTGCGTTGAGCGGCTGCAACAAGTCATGGCTCGCCGCAGCTAAAAAGCGGGTCTTAGACGCGGTTGCACGTTCAAGTTTCTCATTCAGTGCTTTTAAGTCATGCGTACGCTCTAACACGCGCTGCTCAAGCGTTTCATTGGTCTCTTTCAGCGCCGTCTCTGCACGCACCCGTGCCGTAACATCCATGTAGGTGGTGATATATCCGCCATCGGGCATGGCCTGGCCTTGGATTTCCAAATAGCGTCCATCAAAATGCCGACGCGAGAAATCATGCGGCCGGCCGGCTTGCATATGGCCAACACGCCGGGCAATCACGCGGTCTGCATCTTGGCCAGGCCACGTGCCCTTCTCAGCGTTATAGCGGATGATATCCGCAATGGGCCGCCCGACGCTCACCAGCTGGTCGGGGTAGTCGAATAAATCCACATAAGGTGTATTCCAGGCAGCAATGCGCATATCCCGGTCGACCACGCAGACGCCGTGTGGAATGTTCTCTAATGTGGCTTGCAAGAGTTCGCGGTTGAATTCCAGCTTTTGCGAGGTTTCATCGAGCAGTGTGACGACATCTTCAGGCTTTAAGCTGGTGCCCGATAGAATGCTCTGCAGCAGCAGCCGCGATGAAGATGCCCCAAGCACGCGCGTCAGCTGCATTTCCCCAAAGCGCACCAGATCATCATCCAGCAAATCTCGGTCCGCGAGGTGACGTCCGCTCAGAAGTTCATAGGCTTCAAAAGCCTGCGCGCAGCGCTCGCGGCCCAAACTGCGCTGGATGAGCGCGCGCAGATCCTTCACGCGTGCAGAGGTTTCAACGTGGCTGGCTTGACTGGGCACGGGATGGCCGGAAAACGCAGCCGCCTGAATGAGGTCAATGCCGTCGGACCTCATCAGCACCGATGCAATGACGAAGCATAGCGCATTCACGCCAAGGCTCCAGAACAGGCCGTGCGTCAGCGGGTCTGGCCCCGCGAAACCAAATAGCGCTTCGGGCCGCAAACTAGATAGCCCAAACAACCCGTTGTCGACGATTTGCGCCGCCCAATTGAACACCGGCGCAATAGCCGGCAGCACGAGCGTAAACAGCCAGAGCGCAAACCCCAAAACAAGTCCAGTGAAGACACCGCGTTTATTGCCGCGCGACCAATACAACCCACCAACCAGTGCCGGCATAAACTGGACAGCAGCCGCGAAGGAGAGAATGCCAAGTGCAGCGAGGGTTTGTTGTTCAGTAATGCTGCGATCAAAACCGTAGGCGAGCAGCATCAAGGCAGCGATCGTAAAGCGACGAAAAACGCGCTGGCGCCGCGCAATCATGTCATGATCTTGGTGAGCGCCGCCAGACAGTTTCAGCAAAATTGGAATCACCAAATCATTGGTGACCATGATGCTGAGCGCCACGCAGGCCACAATCACCATCCCCGTTGCAGCAGCAAAACCGCCTAGAAAGGTGAGCAACGCCAACGCCGACTGGTCCAAGGCCGACGGCAGCACGAGAACGAACAAGTCCGGCCGGGTTCCAACGGGCAATTGGGTGATACCAGCAAGCGCTATGGGCGGCACGACCAAAGCGGTGAGGGCCAAGTAGCCGACGAAGACCCAGCGTGACTTTGGCAACACCAAAGGGTCTGTGCACTCCACAACCAGCATATGAAATTGCCGAGGCAAGCACAGAACAGCGCCAATGGACAGCAGTGTCAAAGACCAGAACCGCATATCAATATCACTGGCTTGGAAAGGCATGGCAGATAAATTTTGCCCGTTAAGCCCCGCACCACCTGTCCATAGCACTGCGCATGCCAACGCCCCGACGGCAACGAGAGCGAAAAGCTTGAGCGCTGACTCAATCACGATTGCACGCACCAAGCCTCGGTTCGGGGTCGTTATATCAGCATGGCGCGTGCCAAAAACCAGAGCGAAGAGGGCCAAAATCCCGGCGGAAAGAAGCACGAGATCGTTTTCCTGGGCTGGCTCTACGCCGCTGTTCCCAGTCACCACGCTAAAGGTCATGGCAATGGATTTAAGTTGCAGAGCAATGTAAGGCAGAGCGCCGACGACGGCGATCAACGTTACCATAGCGGCCAAACGCTGGCTCTTGCCATAGCGCGCAGAGATAAAGTCAGCGATTGAGGTAACATGATGGGCCTTACCGGCCTTCACCAGCTTTTTTAGCAAGCCGCCGCCGAACGCAAAGACCAGCATCGGGCCAAGATATATGGGTAGATAGTCCCAGCCGCTGGCCGCGGCAGTTCCAACCGCGCCATAATATGTCCAACTTGTGCAATAGACTGCAATGGAAAGGCCGAACAACCAGGGCTTTAAAATGGCTTTACCAAGCGGATCACGGCCACGTTCACTGGTGTGGGCGATCCAAAATAGACCGCACACATAAGCTCCTGTTAGCGCGATAACCAGCCATGACGGCATGCAAAGAGCTCCCCCCCAAAAGTGCGCAGCTCGGATTAAAGTCTCTCTAAAGCGCGTCTCAAGAGTATACGACTAATCGTTTCTTGGGAAGGGAGCTGTTTAAGGCCGCATGTTTGTCCGCCACGATAATTTGCCCATCATAATGCGACAGCAGCGTCATCCGAACCGATCGCAACATTAAGCCAACAATAGCCTTGCCAAAAAAGGGAGCTCTGCAGAATTGAGCGACATGCAATGGTAAATGCCGCGGCGCTAAACCTACCCCCGTGGCGACGCGTGCGGCGAAAGAAAAGGGAGAGCGTTATGGCATCGTTCATTGTTCGGATCGGCATCAAAGCGGGATGCGAAGCGGAATTTGAGAACATTGTCGGAGAAATTTATGTGGCGACGCATCGCGATGAACCGGGTTGTCGCCGCTATGAGTATTGGCGCTGTCAAACGCCAGGGCATTATTACTGCCTGCTCAGCTTTGACCGCTATGAAGACTTCCTGATCCATCAAACCAGCGCGCATCACGAAAAAGACGCCAAGCGATTGGTTGAAATTATCGATACCTTTGACATGGAATGGCTTGATCCCATGCTGCTGGAAGATGGGCTTAAGCCAACAGAAGAGGCAGGCCCGCCAGACGATGCTGATGACTTAACGCGGCACTATGCGAGCCAATTTAAAGTCCAAGTCGCGCAATGGTGGGCTGCCATGCGCGCATAAAAAAGAAGGCCCTAGACATGCCTTAATGTCCAGGGCCTTCGCATTTGGGGTAATACAGCGCCGCTATTATCGGCAGCGCTGCACTATGGGTTAGTGCGAGTGCGCACCACCTGCACCGGCTGGGATACGAATATCCTCAACCATGGTCTGCACTTTCTCCGGCGGGGCAGCAGTCACGGCTTTCACCGCATAAGCCACACCAAAGTTAATCAGCATGCCAATCGAGCCAATGCCTTCTGGCGAGATGCCGAACAGCCACTGCTCTTTGGTGCCAAAACCACCTTTGAAGAAGATGATATAGCCGATGGTGAAGGCCAGGCCGCCAACCATTCCGGCGATCGCGCCTTCTTTATTCATGGTTTTGGAGAAGATGCCCATCAGGATAACCGGGAACAGGCTGGATGCAGCAAGACCAAAGGCCAATGCCACCACCTGGGCCACAAAGCCTGGCGGGTTGATGCCAAAGTAGCCAGCAATCACGATTGCAACCACGGCAGCCAATCGCGCGAACAACAGTTCTTGACGATCTGAGATATTCGGCATCAGCGTCTTCTTCATGAGATCATGGCTGATCGAGGTTGAAATCACCAATAGCAGGCCTGCCGCAGTGGACAGTGCCGCGGCAACGCCGCCTGCAGCCACCAAGGCAATCACCCAACCTGGCAGACTTGCAATCTCTGGATTGGCAAGCACCATGATATCCCGGTCGACATAGATTTCATTGGCTGTATCGCTTGCTGCGTTGGTCAAAATCCGCTCGCCGCTCGCGCCGGTTTGGCCATCAAAGCTTGGCTTGCCAGCAAAGGGCGCACCGGCACGATATTGGATCTTACCATCCTGGTTTTTATCCATCCAACCGATCAGGCCAATCGACTCCCAGCTTTTCACCCAGTCTGGCGTTGCTGCTGCCTCTTCAGTGGCACCTGCATAAGCCGTTTCATTCACGGTATCGACAAAGTTGAGCCGCGCGAACGAAGCAACCGCCGGAGCTGTTGTGTAAAGAATGGCAATGAACACCAGCGCCCAGCCCGCAGAAACACGTGCATCAGACACTTTCGGCACGGTGAAGAAGCGCACGATGACATGCGGCAAGCCAGCGGTACCGACCATCAGCGCCATGGTGATGGCAAACACATCGACCATGCTTTTGGTCCCGCTGGTATATTCGTTAAACCCGAGGTCAACGAGTACGCCATCGAGTTTTTGCAAGACCGTTGTGCCTTCGGCAACTTCAGCGCCAAGCCCCAGCTGCGGGATTGGGTTGCCGGTGACCAGCATGGAGATGAAAATAGCTGGCACCATATAGGCGAAGATGAGCACGCAATATTGCGCAACTTGCGTATACGTGATGCCCTTCATGCCGCCAAGCACCGCATAGAAGAACACGATGACCATGCCGATGACGACGCCCCATTCAATCTGCACATCTAAAAAGCGCGAGAACACCACGCCGACACCGCGCATCTGCCCTGCCACATAGGTAAAGGAGATCACGATGAGGCACAGCACGGCAATCATGCGCGCTGCTTTTGAATAATAGCGTTCCGCCACAAAGTCAGGCACCGTAAATTGGCCAAACTTGCGCAGATAAGGCGCCAGCAACAGAGCAAGCAGCACATAGCCGCCAGTCCAGCCCATCAGGTAGACCGAGCCGTCATAGCCGGCAAAGGCAATAATGCCCGCCATGGAGATAAACGAGGCTGCCGACATCCAGTCGGCGGCTGTCGCCATACCGTTCATGACCGGGTGCACACCGCCCCCGGCAACGTAGAATTCTTTGGTTGAACCAGCCCGGCTCCAAATCGCGATACCGATATAAAGCGCGAAGGACAGGCCGACGAAAATGTATGTGAGTAATTGTGTTGACATGCCCGCCCCCTAATCGTTGACGCCAAAGTCGCGCTCAATTTTGTTCATGCGCACGACATAAACGAAAATCAACGCCACGAAGGCATAGATGGAGCCTTGCTGGGCAAACCAGAAGCCAAGCGGCATACCAAGGAAACTGAATTGATTGAGAAAATCGACAAACAGTATGCCGCAACCAAAAGAGACGACAAACCAAACCGTCATTAACTTGGCAAGCAAGCTGATATTGGCTTTCCAATAGGCCTCGCGCGTTGCCTTTGACGTGCTGGTATCTGTCACTGCGTGTCGTCTTTCATTATCTTGTAGTGATGGCTGGACCGTCGGCGGGTCCTGCGAAAATTGAGTGGCCATGCCTACTCTCCCCAAATGATCGTCGCCGCACGGTTTGCGGCACAGTGGAAGGCTAACAAGCAGGATGGTGGAAGCGTAGACGACTTTAGTCTTACGGCTCTCTAGAGTTTAAAGCGGGCTTATGACCGTAGAACAGGGTCGCCAATCGCAGCCATGCCGGTGGCTGAAATCTCTGCATAGACGCCCATGTCATAATGGCCAAAGTGGCGTTTGATGAGCGCCGGCACGCTGAGATCGCGCTGCGCTGTTTCCGGGTCAACATCGGTTGCACCGCAGCGCTTGGTACGCATGACAACACTCGCCTTTGCGGCGCCAATTTGGATGTCTTTGCCAACCCAATCAAACTCCTGCCAGGCAGGCAAACCATCAACGTATATGTTGGCACGAAAGCGCAGCGGATGAATCGCTTTTCCAGTGGCAGCTTCAAGTGCACGGATCGACGCCAAATTGACCAGTGATACAGCCCGCATCCTCGATTGGGAGACGACGCTAATATCGGTGAACTTATGTCCAGCCGCCGATACCACCCGAGGCTCTAATTTCTGGTCATCCAGATAAGCTTTTATGAATGTCTCGAGCGCTGCACGGCCGTCTCTCGTAGCCAGCTGAGCACGAAAACTGTCACCAGCTGGCTTAACCACGGCCAACGTCTCGCTGGGGGGGTCATAACTCGTCTTAAGCGCAGCAATCGCCGCATCGCGCAACAGCACAATAAACTTTGACTTGGGCACGGCGCGCGGCTCGTCTATATCGAAGCTGCCCGGCGCCCGAGCAATGGCATATTGGCGGTCGCCGGCGATGCCATCTTGGGCAATCAGCTCAACCGCATCCAGCGCTTCAGCGGAAAAACCTTTTACCGGATAGCGATAGAGCCGCGTGATCATGCGCCCAGGCATGCCACAGCGGCGCACACAATAGCTATATATTTTCGGGGAATGGTGAGTCCGACAGGGTTCGAACCTGTGACCTACTGATTAAAAGTCAGTTGCTCTACCAGCTGAGCTACGGACCCCTCTTAAAACCTCGGCGGATATAGACCGGAGCATGGCACGGCATCAAGCGAAAAACTTTTGCTTGCGACCAGAATGCTCCGCTAATAGCCGCCAAGGTCGATGAGCCGTGTAGGCTGGCGGTATTCAGGAGATACATAAACACTGTTCAAAATGTCGCATCTGTTATCTATTTCTTAAGAAAGGATTGACGGAAAACTAGTTTTCGCTTAGTTATTATACCGTTATAAACGATTTCTAATACGGGGTTGCTTAGTCATGAAAATTAACTTGGTTGCTGCTGGTCTCTCTGCATTTTTGGCAATGACATCCGCGGCGCACGCTACAGTGGTCATTTCACCGACATTGCCCGCGGGCATAACTCTTGATTTTACCAATATTCCGCGCACAACGAGTTCAGGCACGGTGGTTGACTTAAACGGGAACGCGGCTTTCCAAACGGCTCTGAATAATGCTGGTATATCCTCCATCACCGCAACGGCAAATACCGTAGATTTTGACTCGCGCTATGATGAAGATACGGAATTTGATGCAGGCCCAGCACTGTTTGGCCTCAACAATGGTGCACTTATTGCGCTAGACGCAGATGAAACGACTTCAGCTGCCCCTGCCTTCGCTGCTCCGACGTTCCAGATCGATTTCATCGGATTGGTGAGTGAGTTCGGCTTGCGCTTTGCAGATACATCTAGGAGTTTTGCGACGCCGTCACTCAGTTTTTTCCGGAACGGCGTGGAATTGGACACGGTCACAATTACCCAGACATACACCGCAGAGACCAACTTTGGCTTTTCCCTCATGGGCGAAGACTTTGATCGCGTCGATGTAAATACGGGAACAAGCGACGGCGTCGGCATTGCCGCGCTTACCGTTGTTCCTTCTGCGATACCTGTGCCTTCCGCTGGCATCTTAATCGCGGGCGCACTTGGCGGTGCGGCACTGCTCAGACGCAGAGCAGCAAAACGCGCCTAAATTGCATTATGTCGAGAGGAACGGGCCGGAGCGTTTGCGCTTCGGCCTTTTTTATAGTGCCGCAATGTCACCAGCGGACTGCAGCGCGTAAAATTCCGCGATAAAGTCATCGAGTGCTTCGGCAGCAATCGCCGCCCTTAAGCCTGCCATCAGCTCCTGATAATAGCTTAAATTATGCTGCGTCAGCAGCATGGCGCCTAAGATCTCGTTCGACTTAATGAGATGATGCAAATACGCCCGTGAAAACCGGGTGGAGGCACCGCAGCTGCTCTCCTCATCCAGAGGGCGCGGATCATCGCGGTGGCGGGCGTTTTTTAGGTTGACCGGCCCACGCCGGGTAAAGGCTTGGCCGTTGCGGGCGGAACGGGTCGGCAATACGCAATCAAACATATCAATGCCGCGCGCCACGGCCTCCACCAAATCGCTCGGCTTGCCAACGCCCATAAGATAGCGCGGCTTTTCTGCCGGCAGCATCGGCGCACAAAAATCGAGCGTACGCAGCATCTCCGCCTGTCCCTCACCCACAGCAAGGCCGCCCACGGCATAGCCATCAAAGCCGATGCCCGTAAGAACTTCGGTGGAGCGCTGGCGCAGGTCTTCAAACATACTGCCTTGCTGGATGCCAAAAAGGCAGGCGTTTTGCGCGTGCGCGCCGCCGGCATCAAAGGCTGTGCGCGAGCGCGCCGCCCAGCGCATGGACAGCTCCATGCTGGTTTTGGCTTCATCATGGCTGCATGGGTATGGCGTGCATTCATCAAAGGCCATGACGATGTCGCTGCCGATCTGGCGCTGGATCTGCATGCTGGTTTCCGGGCTAAGCAGATGCCGCGAGCCGTCAATGTGGCTGGCAAAGGTGACGCCCTCTTCCGTCATCTTGCGCAAGCTCGCCAGCGACATCACTTGATAGCCGCCGGAATCGGTGAGAATTGGCCCCGCCCAATCCATAAAACGATGCAGACCGCCGAGCCGTTCCATGCGCTCCGCGCCTGGGCGCAGCATCAAATGATAGGTGTTGCCAAGCAGGATATCCGCGCCCGTTTCCGCCACGTGCTCGGGCATCATGGCTTTAACTGTCCCTGCCGTGCCAACAGGCATGAAGGCAGGCGTGCGGATATCGCCGCGTTTCAGGTGGATCACACCAGTGCGCGCCTTGCCATCGGTGGCGTGGATATCAAACGCAAAACGCGAGGTCATTTCTGCGGCGCTTCCGGCACCATCAAACAGGCATCCCCATAAGAGAAAAACCGGTAGCCGCTTTTCAGTGCATGTGCATAGGCCGCTAATATGCGCTCGCGCCCCATCAGCGCGCTCACCAGCATGAGGAGGGTGGATTTGGGCAAATGGAAGTTGGTGATCAGTCCATCAATCGTGCGAAAGCGGTAGCCGGGGGTGATAAACAGGTCGGTATCGCCGGCAAAGGCGGAAAGTTCGCCGCGCGCACTGGCTGCTTCAAGCACGCGCAGCGCAGTCGTCCCCACGGCAATGATGCGGCTGCCTTTCGCCTTTGCCGCATTGAGCCTGGCCGCGACATCGGCAGAGATTTCGCCATATTCGCTATGCATCTGGTGATCAGCAATATTGTCCACTTTAACCGGCAAAAATGTGCCCGCACCCACATGCAGCGTCACAATTTCATGCTCAATGCCGGCGTTGGCAAGCGCGGTCATGACCCGCTCTGTGAAATGCAGACTGGCCGTTGGGGCCGCTACAGCACCCGGCTTGGCCGCAAATAGGCTTTGATAGTCCGCCGCATCGCGCGCAGTGACCGGCCGCTTACTGGCAATATAAGGCGGCAGCGGCATCACGCCGTGCTGACTGAGCGCGCTTAAGAAACTGTCAGCATCGCCAGAAAAGCGGAGCAGCACTTCGCCGCCATCCCGCTTTTCAAGCACCTCAGCCTCAAATGCGTCAGCAAATGTAACCATCTGGCCCGGCTTTAGGCGTTTGGCGTTTTTAACAAAACACGCCCATTCCAAACCCGCCTGCCCCTTTTCCCCCACCTCAGCTTTATGCAAAGTCACTTCAACCTTTGCTTCGCCCCGGGTTCCAAACAGCCGCGCGGGAATGACTTTTGTGTCGTTAAACACCAAGATATCACCCCGCCTTAACTGGCTTGGAAGGTCTAAAAAGCGCGCATCATGCGTCGCAGCAGCAGAGAGCACCAGAAGCCGCGATGTATCAGGCGGATCAGCCGGGTAGAGCGCGATGGCGCTTTCATCTAGCGCGTAATCAAAATCGCTGAGTTTCAGGGCACGGCCTAAGGGCGCTAAGACGCGTCGCTGGCAATCACGGCCTTGACGATTGTGCTTGGGCTGGCCGGCGGCTCGCCGCGTTCAATAGTGTCAACAAATTCCATGCCATCGGTTACTCGGCCCCACACTGTATATTGATTGTCGAGGCCGAAATTAGGCTGCAGCATGATGAAGAACTGACTGTTGGCAGTGTTTGGCTGGTTGGTCCGCGCCATGGACGTAACCCCGCGCAGATGCGGAAATTCATTAAATTCCGCTTCTAAGTCCGGCAATGAAGAGCCGCCAGCCCCGGTGCCTTGCGGATCACCAGTTTGCGCCATAAAGCCCTCAATCACCCGGTGAAACTTTAGGCCGTCATAAAAGCCCTGGCGGGTAAGCAGCTTGATGCGCTCAACATGCTTGGGCGCAAGGTCTGGGCGCATTAAAATGCGTACATCACCGCCGGTGGACAGTGTCAGCACCAGCGTATTTTCCAAATCCTGTGCCTGCGCCGTAGCAGCCATAAACAGTCCTCCAAAAATTAAAGTGGTAAGCCAGCGCAGCATGAGGTCTTTCTTCATCTTAGTGCGGCGAGAGACGATAACGGCGCGATACATGATGGATTATAACCCGTTTGGCAAGTCTTGGACGCAGCGCCCATGATGAAGCACCGGTAAAGGACCTGCGACATTGAAGACAATGATCATAGATTGACCGTAACGATAACAGCTTATATTCGTTTCTTATCCGTTTTAAATACTCGAGGCGGTATGTAAGGTGGCGGAAAAACAGGCGTTTAGAACACTGTTGCCGGAATAGCTTATCGCGTAAATCGTTGGGATAAAAAGATGAATGTATTGAAAGTTATTGTATCATTTGCAGGCCTTTGGAGCTGCTGCTGTGCGCCGACGGCGACGGCCGCCACGCTTATAACAGCGGGCGACCAACTCCGTATCGATTTTGACATTGCGACGACTTTGCCCGGACCTTTTGTCGAGCTGCGCTTTGGGCTGGCTTTCGGCATACCTGGTGTACCTGGCAACACGCAGGCCGCTGCGAATGTTTTCGTCCCTGGTGACAGCTACAAGATCGCTTGGTTTGATAACGACGGTACTGCGCTGTCTGCCCTACAATCGGAGGACATACGGACCGTTAATCAGCCCGTCATAAGCAGTCTACGTCGCAATGACCTTGATGTACCGCTCACCGATACCGATGGATTTGGCATTCTTACGATGCTCACCGGTAGCTTTGTCGTCAACAACGCACGCGTTGGGCTATTGCCCGTAGCATTTGGTCCTAACTCCACGGGTATCCAGCCTGCAACGTTCCGCAAAGTGAACCCAGTACCCGTTCCTGCAAGTGTGGTGCTGATGGGGTCCGCGATTGGTGTCTTCGGCGCCTTTCGCCGCCGGTTTGCGCGCTAAGCACAGCGTTATCACAAGCGCCAGACGGGGTATCGCGTCTGGCGTAAAGGATACTTCTAATAGACTGATTTTACTAGAAATTCCCAGTCACTCTCACGCCCAACAATTGCGGTGCGCCGGGTATGGCAAAGCCGCCCTGGGCGATTGAACCATCGGGCTCGGCAAGTGGGTTGGAGGCAAGGAAGGTATCGTCAAACACGTTTTCCGCAAACGCCTCTAGCGTGAAATTATCATGCTGATAGCCAATGATTAAATCCACGATGGTCGAACTTTCGTTGATGCCTGTGGGATCATTTTGGACCGAATTAAATGCATCACCCGTGTACCGCACCCGCAGGTTGGTGAATAGGCCCGTCTCATGCTCATAGCGCCCGCCCAAACCGAGTGTCCAGCGCGGTGCTTGCAGGAACTGCAGGCCCGTCAGGTCGACCACGAATGTTGCATCTTCTAAGATACCGGTAAGGTCAGATGGCGCGCCAAACTCAGTATCTGTAAAGCCAACATTGGCAAAAATATCCAGTCCGTCCGCTGGATTGGCAAACGCTTCGATTTCAAAGCCGCGCAACGTTGAGCTGGCCACATTCGTTGTCAGCGAGTCATCCGGATTTGGCGACAGCGTGACCACCACCTGCTGGTCGCTATAATCAATGGCAAACACATTTGCATTGACGGTCAGCCGACCATCAAACCACTGCGACCGAATCGATAGTTCATAGTTGTTGGTAAACTCAGGATCAAAACTGCTGACGACGCCTTGCGTCTCAAGCTCAGCCTGCGTGGTTGCGGATCCCGTAGCAACGGCCGCCTGCAGGCGAAAGGGGTTAAAGGCCAGGCCACCGGCCCGGTAGGCCCGCTGGAAGCTTAAGCTGGTCGATAAATCCTCAGTCCAATTATAGGTAATCACGGCCTTGGGCAGGAACGCGTTAAAATCGTTATCCGCATCAATGGTCGTTTCACCCGTAAACGCCTCTGCCGTCAGCGCAGACAACGCATCCACCTGCGGATTGCCCGTTGGCGGCGCCTCTGGAAATGACAAGCCTTGCGTCGGGCTTTGATCAATATTTTCAAAATCGATCCGTGCGCCCAGCGTGACTGTAAGCTTGTCGGTTAGGTCATAGCTCGCCTCACCAAACAGCGCGGCGTTCTCAATATCGTTGTTTTGCACTGTGTTGGAGTCAATTTGCACGATAGGTACAGCCGAAAGGAAGGCCGTGCGCACGGCATTGGCTTGGGCAAGTTGAGCTGCATTTGGCGTCAATGTTGAAAAGAAAACCTGCGCCAGCGTTGCAGCATCCGGCGCTAGCTCAGCCGTATTTGCAAAGTCTGTGCTTTCAAACACGGTGCTGCCATTGCTGCTAAAATAATAGCCGCCAAAAAACATGTTCAACTTATCGCCTTGATAAGACAGCCGAAGCTCTTGGCTGAAAATCTCATCGGAAGATGTCGATAAAAGTGGCTGCGTCGCACCGCCCGGTCCGCCATCGACATCAAAATCCCCGTCAAGCGAGGTATCGATATACGCAGTGACGCTGGTGAGCGTAAATTTATCACTGATATCATAATTTATTTCAGCGGAGGCCAGCACCGTCTCGGTGCGGTTTTCGTCCGGCAGATTCTGGAACGTGACGCGCTCATCAGGAAACAGCGCTTCTTCTATACCGGCTGTACCGCGGGTCACATCGGTGTAGGTCAGGTTGAGCCGAATATCCAGGTCTGGCACGGCTTCCGGGGTGATGTAGAGCTTTGCGCGGCCAGTCGCGGTTTGCGCGCCCGCTGCATCATCCTCAAACCGCGTAACGTTTTCAACAAAACCATTGGTGTCCGTATAATCGCCTGCCACGCGCAGCGACAACTGGTCTTCTAAAAGCGGCACAGTCAGGGCCGCCGACGTACGGACAGACTCAAATTCCCCGTAGCGCAGTTGCGCCTTGCCCGACCAGTCATTCCCAGGATCAACACTGCGTGCGACGACCGCGCCAATCAGGGCGTTGCGGCC
>JBCCLR010000073.1:0-15729 GCA_039026755.1 Pseudomonadota bacterium
CACGCTGAGCACCAGCGAATCGTCAAAACATAAGAATGCGCTGTAGGCGGCAGGCTGGTTCCGGCGCAAGCGGGCATAAAGGGCTTCAGCACTGCCATCGACATCGAGCGTAAGCGGAAAGGTGATGTTGGCCTGATAAATATCGCCGCAGCGCAAATGTTCGAGTACCTCTTCGGCAGCGTTTTTGTAGTGCGCCGCATCCCATGCCGCGCGCCACTGTGCCTGCGAACAGGTCGGCGCGGCTAAGGTTTTGTCGCGCCAAAACTGATCGAGATCGCAACGCGATAACATCTGCTGGCTGTCAAACAGGGCAAAAGACAAGAGTGGCCCTTGCACCTTCTGCTGCTGGGTGAGCTTTGGATGGAATGCAGCAGCAGCTTCATAGCGCAAATAGCCGGCGGCATAGGCGCCGTCTGCGACGTTTGCTTCAAGTTCTGCAAGCGCGCCTCTAATGCCTTCTACATCTTGCGCTATAATCCGCCCGCGCGGAGCGGTCAGCAGTGTGCCTGTGCGGCCATCCTCAAACAGGCAATAAGGTTCTGGTGGGTGAAGCAGTGGCATTTTAAAACAGCCGCCATAGCAGGGTGGATGATGAAGCCAGATGCACGCGGGCGCTCTCGTTGCTTATAGAGAGATTTAAAGTGCGATCGAGATGTCGCCGACCCGGGTGCGATAATTTAGCTTTTCCAGGTCGGGGCCTTGCGCTTCACCAAGGCCATTGGGATCCTCCTGCAGGTTGGCGTTGGTTGCCTCACTGAGTATGACGATAAGGTCCGTATCTGCCTCAACTGCGAAAGGAAACTCATGCCATACGTGTTTGTGCATGAGAAATCCGCATGTGCCATCAAATTTAAAGGCCCGCAGCGCGTCAGGGGTTGGGAGGTCTTCTGAGGGCGGTGCAAAAACGGCAACAAAAGGCTTGCCGCCGAGGGGGACAAACCCTTGCGTATGCTGAGGATGGCGTTCAACGTAATCAATCACCATGGGGCGCGGCTGTATCCGGCAAACAGTCAGCTGCGGCGGTGCCGCGCTTTCAAAACTGGCCGGCATGCGCACGTCAACGTGCCCATCATAGAAGCTAACCGGTAGTTTTGGAACCGATGGGTCGGTGCCGATAATAGAGCCGAAAGGTTTGAGTGCGTCAGCAGTTGCAGTGTGTAGCGGGATGTGCCTCATGCCCACGTCATATAAAGTGCATAGCCGGCACCGACAACCAAAACCAAAAGGGTCGAAAGAAAGCCGACGACGCGGGCAAAATTTGGTGATTTTGGCTGGCGAATGCCAAACGGATGGAAAATGCGCCCGGTTACAAAAACCACGGCGAGCGCTGCAACCAAAATGCGCGGCGCGCCTTGATATTCAAGCAGGCCAACCAAGGCCAGTGCCAGGGGTGCATATTCCGTAAAGTTGCCATGCCCCCGCACCGCGCGGCGCACGGCATCAATGCCGGCATCACCGATGTCAGTATCATGCTTGACCCGCGCCATAATCGTCGCCCAGCTCAGCCACACAAGGATGAACGCGAGCACGGCGGCTAGACTGGTGGTGATGTGAAGCGCCATATTATAGGTGTATCTGCGTTGTATTGCAGCCGCTTAGATCGAGCGGCCAATCAGTTCTTTCATGATTTCTGATGTCCCGCCATAGATGCGGGTGACGCGTGCATCGCGCCATAACCGGGCGATCTCATATTCATTCATGTACCCTGCGCCGCCATGCAGCTGCAGGCACTGATCCACCATCTCCCACTGCAGTTCGCTGTGCCAGAGTTTTGCCGAAGCCCCTTCAAAGGCGTCAAGTTCGCCCTTGAGGTGCTTTGCGATGCAGCTATCGAGATGCGCCCAGCCGACCTGCAATTTGGTTTTCAAATCGGCAAGGACGAACCGTGTATTCTGGAAATCCAGAACCGATTTGCCAAAGGCTTTGCGTTCACGCACATAATCGACCGTGATATCAAACGCACGCTGCGCGCTGGCTTGCGCACTAACAGCAATAGATAGGCGTTCCTGCGGCAGTTGGCTCATCAAATAGATGAAACCCTCGTTCTCTTTGCCGAGGCAATTTGTCATGGGGACCCGCACATTGTCGAAAAACAATTCTGAAGTGTCTGCAGTGTGCTGGCCGATTTTGTCTAAGTTGCGACCGCGCGCGAAACCAGGGCGGTCAGCTTCAACGAGGATAAGTGATGTGCCCTTGGCACCCCGGTCAGGCTCGGTTTTCGCCACCACGATAATAAGGTCGGCGTGCTGGCCATTTGTAATGTACGTTTTCTGGCCATTGACGACGTAATGATTGCCGTCTTTCTTAGCGGTCGTGCGAATGCCCTGGAGATCTGACCCCGTACCGGGCTCAGTCATGGCAATTGCGGCGACAGCTTCGCCTGAGATCAATTTTGGCAGCCACGTGGTTTGTTGTTCTTTACTGCCATAGGCAACCAGATAATCTGCGCAGATGTCAGACTGAAGCGTTAAACCCGCTGAAGATCCTGCATAGCCCAGTTCTTCGGCGACGACCGCGTTAAAGCGAAAATCTAAACCAGGGCCGCCAAATTCCTCAGGCACCGTTGGACACAGCAGACCCGCTTCGCCGGATTTATTCCAGAAGGATCGGTCGACCTTGCCTTCCTGTTCCCACCGTTCTGCGTGCGGATGCAGTTCGCGGTCGAAAAATTTGCGAACTGAATCGCGAAACATTTCATGATCGCCGTCATAAATTTCCCGTGATCGGAGCATGGCTTACGGTGTCCTTTTATTGAATCTTGTCTTAGAAGGTGCCGCAGGTTTCCGTTAACGTCAACGTAATGCTTTTGAGGGGTTTTTGGCCCACTTGCGTTGCCGTGTTTGCGGCATGTATTTTGCCTGGATCCACTTAAATCATGTCTAAACGGCGCGTTAGGCAAACGGCCCTGGCGATCCATTGCGGCTTTGTGATGCTATGCAGGCTGGCATGCGGTGCCGGGCTGGCGAGCATCGCATGGCGGTCTGGCCCGGCGGGAAACAGACTGCCAAACAAAATCTCGCCGGATTGCGTTTTAACCAGGGCTTCATCCAAAAACTGAACCTCGCTGTGCTCAAGACGGTCAAAGACTAAGATATCGCCAGCGCTGTAGCGGCCCTTTGTCGTCTCAAATTCAATGGCGACCGGGTCTTCGGCAATCACCGTCAAGTCAATCTCAGGCGGCACTTTAACGGCAGTAAGACCGGTTTTACCCAGTGTTGCCACGATGGGGCTGGAGGGCCCCTTTGAAAGTGTGAGCAACTCCTGCGGGCTGACCTCTAAAGCCCGCGCTATTCGCTCAAGCCAGGTTATTGACAATGTTCTGGTGCCGGTTTCAAGCCGTGCAATGGTTTGCGGTGTTGGTTGCTCTGGGCCGATATGCGCAGCTAGATCCGCAAGCGTCCAACCGCGTGCTTTGCGCAGCGCGCGTATCCGATTTTTCACATCCCGCTCCTTTTTCTATTATCCTGATAGGATAAATAATTCTTTCCTACAAGATATATATCCAAATAAATTGAGGGTCTTGAACTCAGCTTGTAAAAGAAAGAGACACTGTATGAACATACCAAGTGAAAATCCGTCGGCCGTTCAGACCAGGCGGCCTGCATCATCGCTCAGCACGCTGAGCAGTTTTGAACAGCGCATCATCAATCGCCTCGCAAAGGGTGGCCGGCTACACTTTGAACCATCCGGACACGCAAAGCTTGGCCCAATCACTGTTCCCGCCTCTATTATTGATCGATTTATCGCTCAAGACTTGCTCGACGTAACGCTTGACGATGCTCGATTGTCCAGCGTTGGTGCTGCATTTGCGACGCGTATGAAATCGACCAATCGAACCACCACTGATGAGGATGTCTTTGCCAACCAACACCGCGACATGGTGACCGAGCATATCGAGATTGATCAGGCGAAACAAAAAGTCCGCGTCAATCGCAGCGATTCTCCCTTGTGGTGGCTGCGCGCGCGGCGCGATAAAAATGGCAAACCGCTGATATCCGATCTGCAATTTGCGGCTGGGGAACGGCTGCGCCAGGATTGGGAAATGTCTCAGCTTGGCCCAAAAATCTGCATGTCATGGACTGACACTCCGCCGCAGCGTGATCGATCAAGCGCGCCTGAAGCCCGTGATCTTCCGCCTGGCGCGTTCCGGGCGAAAGAGCGCGTTCATGCAGCGCTAGCTTATTGCGGAGAAGGGCTGGGCGATGTGCTTATTCGAGTGTGCTGTAGAGAAGAGGGACTGACTGAGGCGGAAAGTGCAATGAACTGGCCGCGGCGTTCAGGCAAGCTCATACTAGGTTTTGGGCTTGAGCGGCTGGTTGATTTTTACGGTATGCGGTCTGGTAGGCGATAGCCCGCGTCTGTGCTAATGCTGTGGCGCACAGCCATGGCGATAAAAAAGTGGTAAAAAAAAAAGAAGGAGCGCCGAAGCGCTCCTCAAGGTGGGGCAAGAAATCGAAAAAAGGGTCGTTGCGCGTGTAGCGGCTTAGTCCAGCGCGACACAGGCGGTGCTACACTGGTCATGAGCGGCCATCATCACCGTCAAGATAACGCGCCGTGTGTCGGTGCTTTGTGCCTCGAATTTCAGTATATCATCGGCGCGGCGTGCTTGATATGCGCGTTTGGCTGCAATGCGCGCGGTGGTGTCGAACGGTGTCATCATCTCATACATGCCGTGCGTTGCATTGACTTGTGCTGGCATAAGGATTGCCGCGAGGGTGCCGAGTGCTAAAGTGGCAGAGTGTGCTTGTAGTGTTGTGCGGTGTTTCATCGTTGCCTCCCGATCACCGCTTCACCCCTGCGGCTGTCCTCACGATCGCAATAGGATGTGGTGCGCATCCGAAAAGCTCAAATCGAGTTTCATTCAAATTTGTATAAAGATCTACGTTATGATAAAAAAGTACCATATAGGATAAATATGTCTTTACAGTCGTCACTGTATCCCATATAGTCTTATTCAAGGTCGACAAATCGGCCAAGAGCAGACGGCTCCTCCTCGCACCGAAAATCTGAAAAGACATGTCGACGCTGCCTCGCATTACTCCAGCAAAGCGGGCGACGTTCCTGGCGCAGCTTGCCGTAACGGCCAATGTGACGGCAAGCTGCGCCGCTGCGAATGTGCCGCGCTCAAGCGTTTACGCGCTTAAACGCCGTGATGCACACTTTGCAAAAGCGTGGGAGGATGCGTTGCAGCTCGCCATTGACGCACTTGAAGCGGAGGTTATTCGGCGCGCCATTGAAGGGGCGGACAAACCGCAATTTTATTCAGGAAAGCAGATTGGTACAGTGACCACATATTCTGATACTTTGGCCATGTTCTTATTAAAGACTAGGCGACCGGAGCTTTACGGTGATATCAAAGCCGTTGCAAAAACCGCCGATAATAGTGATGCAGCCGCTCGGTATGAAGAGGCCTATCAGCGCCTTATAAAGGCATTGCATCGGCGGTCGGACGCTGCCGACATCTCTTGATCGCATACGATGATTTATCTTTTGCAGAACAGCTTGCTTTGCTCAGTTCTGCCGAGCAAACGGCTATTCTGGCAGAGTTTGGCGCTGCCGATCTGGAAGCGCTTGGCTATGACTGGCGCTTTTGGGCTCGGCCGCAGCAGCTGCCGCCGCCTGGCGCATGGCATTGCTGGCTGGTGCTTTCCGGCCGTGGTTTTGGCAAAACCCGGATGGGCGCCGAATGGGTTCGGCTAAAGGCCCGCGACCCTGAGGCCGTCATCGCGCTTGTTGGCGCCAATGCCAAAGACGTGCGTCAAATCATGGTCGAAGGTCAATCGGGCCTTTTGCACATTTCGCCAGAGATTGAGCGGCCAGATTTTGAGCCGTCAAAGCAACGCTTATTGTGGCCAAACGGCGCCCAGGGTTTCTTATATAGTGCGCAGCAGCCCGATCAATTGCGCGGGCCGCAGCACAGCGCTGCGTGGGTTGATGAACTGGCCAAGTTTCCCAATGCGGAGATGCTTTGGGATATGCTCGCCATGGGCCTGAGGCTGAGTGATATGCCGCAAGTGATGGTCACCACGACGCCGCGCCCGATGGCGCTGCTTTCTGGATTGCTGGCGGCGAAGGACTGTGTCACCACGCGTGGCACGACATGGGATAACGCCGGTAATTTACCGCGGCGTTTTTTGCACCAGATGAAGGCGCGTTATGTCGGTACATCGCTTGGCGCGCAAGAACTTGAAGGTGCACTGCTTGAAGGCATGAAGGGCGCGCTTTGGACGCTTGGCAGTATTGCTTGTCTGCGCGTTCCGAAGGCGCCGCCATTGGCGCGCGTGGTGATTGCAATTGATCCCCCAGTTACTGCGCATGCCGCGTCTGACGCGTGCGGCATCATTGCAGCTGGCTGCGGCGCGGATGGGCATGGCTATGTACTTGAGGATTTGAGTTTACAGCAAGCCAGCCCAGATGAATGGGCGCGCGTAGCGGTTGAGGCGTTTTCCCGCTTCCAGGCCGACCGGATTGTTGCTGAGGTTAATCAAGGTGGCGACTTGGTGGAACATGTGCTGCGGACGCAGTGCGCGCACATTCCCTACCGCGCTGTGCGCGCGACCCGCGGCAAATATCTGCGCGCGGAGCCGATTGCAGCACTCTATGAACAAGGCCGCATCCACCATGTCGGCCAACTGCCTCAGCTTGAGGATGAATTGTGCTGTTTTACCGCCGGTCAAGCAAAGAGCCCAGATCGGCTCGATGCTCTGGTCTGGGCGTTGACCGATTTGATGCTGCGAAGGGCACAGACGCCGACAATTCGCCAGCTTTAAGGTTTGCTCTGTCGAGAAATGAGAACCACGCAGCGCTGCTGAAGACCGGCAAAGCTACGGAACGCCGCTGAAGAGCGGCAAGGAAAGGGCGCTGCTGTGCGTCCTCACCCCGCCCATTGAGCCGGCGGCGCCCTTTCCGACCAAATGAAACACTTGAGAGATAAAAAGGACACCAGCATGGCATTATGGCCGCGTAAATTACGACCATCGCCAAGCCAGGCCACGATACCGCCGGAACGCAAAGCGAGTGCAGCCCTTGCTGCGACTGGAAATGCGTATTGGCATGACAGCCCATCTGCATGGCCTAGTTGGTCCTACCAGTCAGTGGCAAAGCGGGCACTGGCGACGAATCCCGTCGTGCAGCGTTGCTTGCGGCTGGTTTGTGATGGCGCGGCATCGGTTAAATGGGGTTTGGCTGATGATACCGGGCTGCTCAGCAATCATCCGCTCTTAACGCTGATTTTAAGCCCCAACCCGCTCACCAGCCGCACCATGCTGACCGAAGCTGTGCTCAGCCATTTAATGCTGCACGGCAACGCCTTTTTAGAGCGTGTCACACCGACCGACAGCGCGTTGCCGACCGAGCTTTATGCGCTTCGGCCAGAACGTGTACAGGTTAAAGCTGGACCATCGGGTTGGCCTTCGCACTACATTTATAAGGTGGGAGAAAAGCACAAGCGTTTTTGTGTCGATGAGGTATCTGGCCAGGCCGATATCCTGCACCTCAAAGCCGGCAACCCCCTGGATGATTACTATGGGCAATCTGCCCTGCAAGCGGCAACGCGGGCGCTTGATTTGCATGCGGCGGCAGACGGCTGGTCAAAAGCTTTGCTTGATAATGCAGCGCGGCCATCGGGCGCACTTGTTGTGCAAGGCGAAAGTGGTTGGACAGGCCTGAGTGAAGATCAGTTTGAGCGTCTGCGCAGCCAAATCGCTGAGAACTTTCAAGGCCAAGCTAATGCCGGCCGCCCGATGATTTTAGAAGGTGGATTAAGTTGGCAGCCGATGGGCTTTTCGCCTGCTGATATGGACTTTCAGGCAACAAAGCAGGCCGCCGCGCGCGATATTGCACTCGCTTTCGGCGTCCCGCCAATGCTGCTCGGTATTCCTGGTGACAATACGTATTCAAACTATCAGGAGGCCAATAAAGGGCTTTGGCGCCTAACCATTTTGCCGATGCTGGAATATGTCGTCGAAGCGCTTAACGGTTGGCTGGTGCCGCAATTCGGCGACCGGTTAAGATTGCAGCTGGACTATGAAAGCATCCCAGCGCTGGCCCCCGACCGTGACGCGCGCTGGCAGCGCATTGCCCAGGCAGATTTCTTAAGTCCTGCGGAAAAGCGCCAACTTCTGAATTTACCGGCTGTGCCAGAATAGAGCGCGCCTGCCGAAATCTCAGACACCTCGATGTTTTAGGACGCATCAATACAGGACTAAACATTTGAAAATTGGCGATTTATGGCACTTGGCATGTCCGTTGCAGCGTTTCGTAAAACAGGCATTTTCGAGTGTACGATATGAAAAGCGCATCTTCTTTTGTTGTTATGATTTTGGCCATCAGCTTCACCCTCGGCATCTTCGCAGGCCATGTTATGGCTGATACCCAAGATTTAGAGGTAACGCCGCGTCCCAGTGATGAACTCGCTATTCCAGCTGAGCCCATTCCAGCGGATCCGGAAGCCGATGTACCGCTGATTTATAATCTCGTTGAGCCAATGGAAAGCGTCGCCGACGAGATCATCATTTACGCTGTCTGATAGTATCCCAAGCCTCCAAGCTTAACCTCCTTAATCCCTCGCTTCGCCGAGGGATTTTTTTTGCCCAAAGACTAAAAAACGATGGATCAAACCGATATTTTAGCATCGCTATCCGCGCAAGCTCTGGAAGATGGCGTAAAGCCAGTGACGCTGCGTGCGATTGTAGAAGAGGCCAGCCAGGCCGGGGCACAGCGCGCGCTTGCGCGGCTCGGCCTTTCTGATGCGAGTGCGCATCAAGATATATCTGACCTGCGCCATCTGCTGACGAGCTGGCGCGATGTTCAGATCACGGCGCGGCGCACAGTTGTGCGCTGGATTACAACGCTGCTGCTCACGCTCATTGTGCTTGGCGTCGTACTGTACTCCGATATTTCACCGATAAAGCCTTAAGGACACCGTTTCGTGACAGGACACAATCAGGCAAGCTGCAAGGCTGCGCCGCTGATTGCGCGTGACTTAAACGCGCGTAATAGCCAAACCCGCATTGACGATAGCGGGTACTTTTCTGGCTATGCCAGCATCTTCTCAGTCCGTGATACAGGCGGCGATATTGTTGAGCCTGGTGCATTTAAAGCCAGCTTAAGAGGCCGCAAACCAAATGACATCCGGCTGTTGTGGCAGCATGACCCGCGTGAGCCAATCGGCGTTATCTCAGCCCTGCGAGAAGATGACAAAGGCTTATTTGTTGAGGGCCAGCTGCTGCTTGAGATTGAGCGCGCAAAGGCCCTTTATCTGCTTATTAAGGCGGGCGCTCTCGACGGCTTGTCGATTGGCTATAAAGTACGCAAAGCCTATAGCGATCAGGCCGCGCGGGCGCGCCGCCTGAAACATGTTGATTTATGGGAAGTCTCATTCGTGACCTTCCCAATGCAGCCGATGGCCCGCTTGGCGCAGGTCAAGACGCTGCCCACCAGTATCCGAGAGTATGAAGCATTCCTGCGCGATGCAGGCGGCTTTTCGCGCAGTCAAGCTGCAGTACTTGCCTCGAAAGGATTTCGAGGCCTGGCGGCGTGTGCGAGCGATGCAGCGGCTTGGGAGGATGTACTCCACACCATCAAGTCGCTCACCCAAGATATGTCCAATTCATCCCAATAGGAGAGACCTATGTCTCATGATGCAGAACCTGCGGCGCTCGAAATAAAAGCCGCCGTTGAAGCGCTGCAAGGCGCTTTCGAAACTTTTAAACAAGAACAAAGCGCAGCACAGGCTGATCCGCTTCATGCACAAAAAGTTGATCAGATTAGCGCTCATGTTGGCGCACTTCAAACCAGGCTTGATCAGTTGTCAGCCAAGGCGAGCCGGCCTGGTCTGTCTTCCCCTGAGCTCGCGCCAGCGAGCGATCATAAGGCGCAGTTTATTAATGACTTTGTACGCCAAGGCCTAGACGTAAAATCACTTAACATAACCACAGATTCAGACGGCGGCTCAGCCGTGCCAGAAGAGATCGATAACACGGTCGACACCGTTTTATCCGACTTATCGCCGGTGCGCTCTGTCTCCAACGTTGTCCGGGTTGGCTCGGCAAATTACAAAAAACTGATCACGCTTGGCCATCCCGCATCCGGCTGGGTTGGCGAAACCGCAGCGCGTCCAACAACGGATACACCGCAGTTTCAAGAGATCGCGCCGCCCTATGGGGAGCTTTATGCCAACCCCGCTGCGTCCCAAGCGATGCTCGACGACGCCCGTTTCGATGTCGAAGCCTGGCTCGCTGAAGAATTAGCGCAAGAATTCGCAGTGCAGGAAGGCGCAGCCTTCGTATCTGGCAATGGTACAAACAAACCAAAGGGTTTTCTTGATTACACGACGTCCAACGCAGCCGACGATACACGGACCTTCGGCAGCCTGCAAACCGTCGTGACCGGTTCCAATGGCAGTTTCCCGGCATCTAACCCTGCAGATAAGCTGCTTGAGCTGGTGCATAGCTTGCGGCCTGCCTACCGGCAAAACGCAGTGTTTATGATGAATACGCAAACGCTGTCTGAGATCCGTAAATTCAAAGACAGCGATGGCGCGTATTTGTGGCGGCCAGGTCTGGCTGACCAGATGCCGGCAACGCTGCTCGGATATCCGGTGATTGAAGCAGAAGATATGCCAGCCATTGCAAACAACGCAAAAGCCGTCGTGTTTGGCAATTTCAAGCGTGGCTATCTCATTGCCGACCGCATGGCAACGCGGATTTTGCGTGACCCTTACTCCAATAAGCCGTTCGTGCATTTTTATGCCACCCGGCGCGTTGGCGGCGCGGTGGTCGATTCCAACGCCATTAAGCTGCTGAAATTCTCGGCCAGCTAAAGCAGGATTTTAATCCATAGAGCGGGGCGCGCGCAGTGCGTTAGGTGCTGCTAAAAAATACGCCCCGCTTCCTCTTTTCGGCGCTCACTAAGCTGCCGGTTTGCCTTCAATTTTAAGGCACATATTTCATGACATTAGCATCAACACACAGCCACTACTTTGAGCTCACCGCGCGCGCGTCGCACGTTGCTGGTGCCGCACACACGAACTTTCCTGTGCTGGTCACGGAACAATGGCTGACAGCTGCGCAGCGGACCAGTTTATTTGGTACTGCACGCAGTGACGGCGCGGACTTTAGATTTGCCGGCTCAAGTGATGGCACAACGCAATACGCATTTGAGCTCATAGCTTATGATAACAGCTTAAACACGTTCATCGCTTGGGTCTTAGTTCCGGCATTGTCTGGCGTATCGGATACACATTTCTATCTGTTTGTGGGTGATCCTGATGCCAGCTTGCCCGCTGCATCCGCTGCGAACGGCCGGGCATCAGTATGGGCTGATTACGACGCTGTCTACCATGGTCAATCACTGACCAACGCCGCATCTGCTACCGGTTTGGGCGATTTAACAGCTGTGGGGAGCCCGCAATTTAATCAGTCACCTATTACAACCGGTGGCAGGTTTCAAATATCCGCCGGCAACTATTACGAATCTGTCGGCTATACGCCGCTGCTCGGGCCGGGCGACAAAACGATTTGCGCTGCGATTGATTTGGCTGCGAGCCCACCAGCGTCTGCTCGAGGCATTTTAAATATTGGTCCAAACACAACAGCTGGTGGACGATTAACTTACTTCGTGCAAGCTGCCACGGGGTATCTTGCCCTAGCGGTGCGATCTGACACCATATTGAGTTCTTCTGCTGTGCCGGCTCAGGTTCGCACGGCATTTGTGTATGACGGCTCTGAGAGCGTCAACGCAAGCTTATATACCGATGGTTCCGTTCACACCTCCGATACGCTTAATGATGTCGATACGCTAGCAGGCAGTGAGTTTAGGCTTGGCCGGCAACAATCAACTTTAGACTTTGACGGGTTCCTGAGTGAAATATGGCTGCGCCCAAGCGCAGTGTCTGGGGACTGGCTTGCCACAGAGCATGCCAATCAAAGCAATCCTGGTGCGTTTGGCTTTGCCGGGGATATGCAGAGCACCTCGAGCGACATATCGCTTAGCATTCCAGCCGCAAGCGCTGCATTTGATTTAGCGCCAGCGCCAGCGCTCCTATCTGTAGCCGCGCATTCGCTGGCCCTGCCCGCGGCTTTAATTGAAATATCGAGCGCTCCAACGGTGACGGCGCAATCAGTGCTTCCGCCTGATATCGCCGTATCTGACATCGTGATCAGCTGGGCTGCTGCACCAAGCATTGGCGGCACATTTGCGCCGACGCCGCGCGTCTATGCCGCGCGGCGGAGCAGCCGAACTCTTCTTCCGCGACCTTAAAAGGAAACTACAACCATGCCCTCCACAATTCATGCAGATGTGCTCGATAGTGCGCTCTCGGTGCTATCGGGCAATAGCGATTTAATCGTTGCTCTAACGTCAGATCCCACCAGCTATGCGATTGCAACTGGCGCAGCGCAACTCTCTAGCGCTGCCTTAACGGCATCTGATTTTACCTTGCAATCATCGGCAAATGGCCGGCAGCTGGCGATTGCTGCAAAAAGCAGTACTGCAAGCGTGAGCGGGACAGCAAGCTATGTTGCCTTACTCGATACGAGCACTAGCCGGGTCCTGTTTTCAGCGGATATTCCCAGCGCAAGCCTGACAAGCGGCGATGTGGTACAGTTTCTGGCCTGGTCTATTGCCTTGGCGCCAGCGGCATAAAGCGCCATGGCGGAATATCTCAAAGACCCCAACGCAGCGCTTCGATACGCTGTCGACTGGACCGCAAACTATCTGCTTGAAGATAGCATCACAATGTCCAATTGGCAGGTTACGCCCATTGAGGCAGGCGGTCTGACAGTGGATCAGATGGACCTCACCGGCAATGTTGCAAGTGCACGCTTTTCTGGCGGTATCGCAGGGCATGTGTACCGGGTCACCAATCAGATCACTTTGGCATCCGCGCAAAGTGATGAACGCGCCCTAACGATCCGAATTGGAGAGCGCTAATGCAGGCCCTCAGCATTATCGTTCCGCCAGCTGTTGAGCCGGTGAGCATCGGCGAAGTTAAAACCTTTTTGAGGCTGGATGACGAAGCAGAAATGGCGCGTCTTGGTGCGCTTATTAGAGCTGCGCGCGAAGCTTGCGAGCTGTTTGTTGGCAGCGCGCTTATTACCCGCACGGTGCGGCTGCGCCAAACTCTGATGGCAGAGCGGTTTTATCTGCGCAGTGGTCCAGTGCAAGGCATCACAGCACTCTCTGCTTTTCAAGGCGCTGATGAAACCATCCTTAATGCAGCGGACTATGCACTGTGCGAGACTGCTGGTCGCTGGCATATCAATATATGCGACGTTGCCATAGGGCAGCTCATCCAGGTTGATTATGTTATCGGTTTAGGCGGTGATTGGAATGCGGTTCCTGAAGCGATCCGGCAAGGGCTTTTGCGCCTCATCGCGCATCAGTATGAGCATCGCAGTGACCCCAGTGTCGCGGCCTTGCCACATGCCGTTACAGCCTTGTGGCAACCCTATCGAGCGCTGCGCATATGACGATCCCGATGGACATTGGTGCGCTCAACCAGCGGGTTGTTATCGAGACCCAGCAGCCTGCAACCTTTGACGCGGCGGGTGCGCGGCTTGCTGCGCCGCTGGTGCAGCACACATATCCAGCTGCTGTCTCTTTCAAGCGATTCTCCGCCGATACCCAAGATGCCAGGCGCACTCAGACTGAAGAGATTACCGTCACCCTGCGTTGGCAAACCCGTATCACGCGCGATGCTGTCGTCATTTGGCGCACTGAGCGCTACCGCATCGCAACAGTGGAACAAAGCGATACGCAGCGGTTGTGGATGACGCTCAACTGCATCCGCGATGTTTAAAGACCGTGTTGGAGAACGTTTATGACGAGCCCTGTTGAAGCCTTGCGCACAGCAGTGCGAAGCCAGCTGCTGGCCGACGCGCATGTCATGCAGATTGTCACCGGTGTGTATGAAACCGCGCCCAGTGACGCGATATATCCGTACATCACATTTGGCAATGATCGGCTGCGTGACTGGTCGGCCAAGACCTTCCTAGGCCAAGAGCATGACGTGATCTTAAATTGCTGGTCGACCAGCCATAACTTTGCAGAACTTTATGCCGCGCACGACCGTATCAAACCCCTCTTAAGGGCCTCAAATCTTACACTTCAAGACCATCATTTAGCGGTTCTCACCATTCAAGAGGAACGCTTTATCTTAGATCGTGACAGAAACCGACGGCTTGGCGTTTTGCGCTGCCGTGCGCTGACCCATGCGGACGATATAACGCCCGCCTAAACCCATTTAGAGACGCTAATAGGAGACATAAAATGGCTGCTCAATCAGGTAGCGCCTTCCTTTTAAAAATTTCCGATGGTGGCAACCCCGCTGCCTACAATACCGTGGCCGGGCTGCGTACTAACACGCTAACACTCAATAGCGAGGCTGTGGACATCACGCACAAAGGCTCAGGCGGTTGGCGAGAGATTTTGCCTGGCGCCGGTGTGCGCAGTGTGTCCTTGCGCGCTGCGGGAATTTTTACAGGTTCAGCTGCTGAAACACAGGTGCAGACAAAAGTGCTCTCGGCGCAATCAACCGACTGCCAAATTACTTTCGAAGATGGCGCTCGCTTTGAAGGGTCATTTTATGTCACCAACCTTGAATATACCGGCGATCATAATGGCGCGCGCAGCTATTCGCTCAGCATGGAAAGCGCCGGCAGCATCAGCTTCGTTAGCGCTTAACATGGCACAGGCAGCTAATATCGAGCGCGGCGAAACGTCAATTTGCCTGACTGGCAAGACCTATCGGCTGAGGCCCAGTTTTCATGCCCTAGTCACTGCTGAGGCGGAAATCGGCTCCCTCATCGCGCTGGTGGAGCGTGCGAGTAGCGGCGAGCTTGCGATAAATGATATCGTCGTGCTGCTACACGCCTGCGCGCTGGCCGGTGGGCATGATGTTTCGCGCGATGCGTTTGCGGCAGCGGTGCTACGTGCAGGAATAGGGCGTACGATTGAACCGCTGCGCGTGATTTTAGGCAATATCATGGGCAGCGATGGCACAGCAGATTGATTGGCAGAGCTACGCCGGGTTCGCCAATGCGTTGCTGCAGTGGACGCCCGCCACATTCTGGCATGCGACCCCGCGTGAATTTGCAGCAGCACTTGCCGGCTGGCAACGCTTCATCGCGAAAGACACGCTAGCACCGGCGGCGACACCGGACGACCTCAAACGGTTAACAATCCAGTTTCCAGATGCTTGAAAATCCAGCGAGATAAAGGCACGTTGTCTATATGGCACCACCAAACACCCGGCCTGGTCTGCGTGAGCGCGTTGCAATGCGCAAACGTGGCCTCGATCCTGATCGCCCCAGCGGGCTCACACCGCGGCAGCGCCAGATGAAGCTGATTGGGCTCGTATTGCAGATTGTCAGCGTCTTCGTACTGCTCGGGTATATTGTTTACTATACGCAAGGCGAGCGCGTTGTCCTGCAAGTCGAGCTGCTGGTTTTCGTCAGCGGGATTTTTGTGTTTGGCCGTGTTTTGACCTTCCTTGGTGGCAACAAAACTTTCCGCCTGTAGCCAAAAACCACGTTTTTAGAGAGAATTTATGGAAGACCTTCTTTCAGGTAGGTCGGCCGATGATATCGGCCGGGTAACTGGCGTCGTTGGTGAAACGACAATTGCTTTTACGGGTTTAAACGCGGTTGCCGCGCAAACGCCGCAAACAATTCGAGAGATTAGCAAAAGCGGCGCAACCATGGCTCAGGAATTGAGCCGTTCGATGGA
>JBCCLR010000074.1:0-15701 GCA_039026755.1 Pseudomonadota bacterium
ATGAAGACGATTTGCGACCGCCTGAATTCCACGCCGAGAAAATGCCTGGGATGGAAAACACCCACTGAGGCCTTCAGGGATGAGATGATCAAACTGAGATAGAAGAAAATGTCGCAACGGCCCTTGAGACATCACCCAATTCAGAGATTGGACAAAATACCAATTTAGAAGCTGGATTCTCTACCCTTCATTTTCGGCGGCCTTTATTGGCAAAAGCTAAAACCGGGCACTGAATTCAGCGCCGATGACGCGTGGTGCTTCGATCGATGAATAAAACGTGCCGTCGAAACCGAATGTGAGGTTTTGCTGGGCAAGGCCTGAGGGAACCCGCTCATCGGTGATATTTTCAGCAAACACAGTCACCGTAAAGCGCTCAGTTTCATAGCCGAAGAACAGGTTAAATCTTTGCACTGCGTCTTGCGTTGCGCGTCCGGTATTGGGGTCAAGTTCGCGGCTTCTTTCTTCTAACGCGGTTTCGCCCAACAGACTTGCTTCACCGCGAATGAAAAAGCCGCCCCAGAACGTATACAGCGCCGACAGGTTTGCATCGTATTGCGGCACCAGCTTCACAGGAATACCCTCTAAATCCTCAATCAGGGCTGGCTGCCCGCGGAGCCCCTGTACAAACTGAAAGTCCCGGTATTCCGCGTCGGTATAGCCAAAGGCAAGGTTGAGCAGTAGATTTTCCATAGGTTCATATTGGGCTTCAATTTCAAATCCTCGGCTCACGATGTTTGCCCGATTTGAGAAATAGGTGGGGGATGTCACCGCGCCGGTTACAGGATCTACGTCAATGGTGATTTCTTGCCACCCGTCTGACTCGATATAAAAAACCGCTGCGTTCACATAGCCTTTGCCGCCAGGCAGCCGGGATTTAAAGCCCAGTTCATAGCTCCAAATTTCCTCCGGGCCAAACTGCGCAATGTCGTCTGCAATCACGGTTGGATCAGCCGAGGCAGCCAGATTAAACCCGCCAGGCAAGAACCCTTTGGCAGCGCTGGTGTAAAGATTAACGTTTTCGCTCAGTTCATAAGTCAGCGCAAAGCGCGGCAGCCATTGCTCGAACGTCAAATCATCTTCAACCGCCAAAAACGTAAAGACGGTCGAACCAAAAACCGCGCTGAACGCATCTTGCGCGGTCTCTCGCCGCCCAGTGTCATATCGCAGCCCGATGGTGCCTTTAAGACCGTCAATGCCCAGCCCGAAACTGGCCGAGCCAAAGGCTGCGTAGTTGTTGTCTTCCTGGCGCTGCTCCGGTGCCTCAGTAAAGGGCGCATAATCGCCAATCACAGGGTCAAAAACGGTTGTGTTGCGGCGCGCTAAACGTTCTTCATAATAGTAAGAAATGCCGATAATGTATTCGAAGACATCACTATCAGGAGACGTGAATCGGGCTTCGGCAAACCAAATTGTATCATCGTCATTGGCAAAGCCCAATTGTGTGGGCAGGGCAGAAAAATCCGGGTCTAGGCCTGAGCTGTCTTCGCGCAGATTAGAATAAGACGCCGCCAGGTCAAGCTGTCCATAGCTCAATTGTTGATTGATGCTGATGCCAGCAACAACGTCTCGCTCGGTTGTCAGCTTCGGTACATCGCTGAAAAACTCATATTTTCCAATATTGCGCCCATCATGCACAAGCTCTCGATAGGAGCCGAGCACTGTGCCCGTGGCAAAATCCACAAGCACGTTGTCGTCAAAGGCCTCCCGATTAAGCGGAATGAATTCACTTTCATAGATGCCGGGCGCGTCCACATCGAGCAGATAGGCGGTCGCTTTTATCTCTGTGTTTTCGCTCGGAAACCAGGTTACGCGCCCTTGCACAAAAGCGCTGCAGATCTCTGCTTTTTCGTCGGTTGGATCAAACGGATTTTGCAAAAAACTGTCTTCGTTTTCATACGACACGACCAATGATCCCAGCAAACGGTCCTCCACAATTGGGCCGCCCAGAAAACCCGTCCCAGCAAACCCATTATCGCCGTTGAAGAACGAGGCGGTTGCGCGAAAGTCAGCCTCAATGTCGTCAGAGGGTTGCCGGCTATTGATAATGAACAGGCCAGATTCGCTGTTTGCGCCGTAGAGTGTCGCTTGCGGGCCGCGCAACACTTCGATCGATGCAACCTGATCCAGGACCGCGTTGCTCAACTCGCGAAACGGGATGCCGTCAATATAAACGGCGGCCCGGTTCACTGTGTTCTCATTGGATTCAACGCCGCGGATGGTGGCAAAGATTGAGCTGGTTTGGCCGGACTGATTGAACTTGACATTGGGGATGAGGTCATCGAGCCGGCGAAAGTCTCGGATCCGTGCATTTTGGATTTCTTCCGCGCCAAAAACGGTGACCGCCACATCACTTTCAAAAACAGTTGTATCGCGCTTCTGTCCGGTCACCACGATGGTTTCGGTTTCTCTCTCCTGTGTCATATCATTTTGTTTGGTCTGGGCTTTCTGAGCGTAAGCGACAGACGGCAGCGCGGCCCCGCCAAACAAGACAGACACGCACACGCTGGTCTTTAAAAGCGCCCGCCAATGTGTTTCCGCGGCGCGCGAAAAGTGTGTTACTGCAACCATGTCATACCCCCGATGCCTGCCTCGCACGGTTTGCAGCGAGGACAGCGATTTGCTGTTGCGACTTGTTCGCATTTTTATAAAACAGCGGCTATTGCCGCGAGAGACGCTGGAGGCCAAAACACTTGTGCTGAAAGCCAGTGTGCATAAAGGTCGTGTGATGCAGCCAATAAAACGTTACGCAAAGGCCGTGCGATGACGGCCCAACATGACAGCTATACCAATGCGCGCTTTGAAGACGCGGGAGCCAGGGCGGGCTACGCCTCAAGGTCATCCAATGATGCACGGCAGGCGGACAGCGCCGAGGCCATGTTCAGTGGACGCTTAAGCTATGAGAGCTTTTCCAGCGGTGTAAGTCTTTATTTTAGCGATATGGTAAGCCGCGTTGAGAGTGAACATGACGGTGTGCTCGCCCGCTCTTGGACCCTCGCGATCAACCTTGGCGAGGCACACTCTCAGCTCACCATTGATAACAGTGGTCAGTTGTTGCTCCCGGCGTCAGGAGGCAAGGTGCTTTGCGTGTCGGACCAGGTGCAAATGTCCAATCATATTATGCCTGGTGAGCGGTGCAGGAGCCTTCTGCTGACGATTTCTCCGGGCATGATTACTGATGCCGAGCTGGCTGAAGCGATCGATAGGGCAACCGGCGGGACCTCTATCAGTGATGTAAACATGACCGAGCGCTTAAGGTATTTGGCGCTTTGTCTGGCGGAGCCAGTCTCCACCGGTGCCGCTGGCCGGCTACTTGCCGAAAGCCGCGCGCTGGAATTGCTTGCGCATGTCTTTGGGCAGCGTTCTGACACGAACCGCTCGCACCCGAGCCATCTTTCGCATCGTGATCATTTGGCATTGCAGCGCGTGCGAGATGTTATTCATGCCGCACCGGGTCGTGATTTTACGCTGCAAGACTTGGCAACAGAAGCTGGTATGAGCTTGTCGTCTTTGAAGGTGAAATTTCCGCAAGCGTTCGGACAAACCGTATTTGCCTATCTCCGAGAAGTCCGCTTGACCTACGCCTATGAACGGATCGTCAATGAGGGCTGGACGATCACCCAGGCCGCCCATTTTGCCGGCTATCGCCATATGGGCAATTTCTCCAAAGCCTTCCGAAGGCGCTTTGGCATCAAGCCTGTGGATGCGCGCTAGCACATCGCGCAGATCTGTTTGTCTACTGGGAACGGCGAAAAAGCAGAGACTGGCCCCTAAGGCACAAACAACAGCGCCGGCGTTTCCAGATAATGTTTTATGGCCTGCACAAAAACTGCGGCATCCCAGCCGTCGATAATGCGATGGTCGAAGCTGGACGATAGGTTCATGACCGAGCGCGGCTGAAACTGATGACCGTCCCATCGCGGTAGCACCTGCATTTTATTGACGCCCACAATCGCCACTTCAGGATGATTGATGATGGGCGTGGTGAGGATGCCGCCCATGGCCCCTAGGGATGAGATGGTGATGGTGGAACCCGTTAGCGCGCTCGGTTTTACCTTTGAATTGCGCGCCTCATTGGCGAGCTGAGCGACAGCAGCGGCAGAGTGCCAAATGTCCAGCTTGTGCGCATCATGAACGACGGGAACGACCAGGCCGTTTGGGGTCTGTGTCGCCACGCCAATATGGACCGCGTCATAGCGGTAGATTTCACCCAGCGCTGCATTGAAATGCGCATTGACTTGCGGCACTTGCTGCACCGCTTTTACGATCGCCGCCATCAAAAACGGGATCAGCGTCAGCTTGGGTTGGTCGGCGGATTTGGTCTCGTTGAGGGTCTTGCGCAGCGTGTCGAGCGCGGTCATATCAATCTCTTCCACATAAGCGATGTGCGGAATGGACTGCGCCGAGAGAACCATTTTTTCAGAAATTTTGCGGCGCAAGCCGACCATTTTCTGGGTCTGTGCGCCATCAAGTTTTTGTACATGAACGGGTTGGCCGCCGGATTGCGCGGCTTTTGCATTGTTTGGACGGTCCAAATAAGCGGTTAAGTCCGCTTGCCGGATTTGGCCGCATGCCCCGCTGGGCCTCACATCCGTCAAGTCAATCCCATGGCGGCGGGCGCGCGCGCGCACTGCTGGGGAGGCCAGCACTTTAGTGTTCCCTTTGCCCGGCTCGTGGGCCGGCACGTTGGATGGCAAGGTGGCCCGAAATGGCGCGCTTTGGGGTGGCTGAGGCGCGGTAGCGGTTGCCTGCACCGATGGGTTGGAAGCCGGTGCCTGTTGCGAGATCGTTGCCTCTGATAGGCTGGGGGCGTCGCCGTCGATGGCAATGCGCACGATGTCTGACCCGACGGCGACAACCTCGCCTACAGCAGCGCCAAGCCATGTTACGGTGCCCGCAACCGGCGCGGGAATTTCTACATTTGCCTTGTCCGTCATCACCGCGCCAAGCGTGTCATCTTCGGCCACCACATCGCCGACGTTGACCGCCCATTCGGTGAGCTCTGCTTCGGCAATGCCTTCGCCGACATCGGGCAGTTTAATGCTGTAATCCGCCATTTTCTTTAGTCTTCCATCACCTGCTCAAGGGCTCTGCCCACCCGGTCTGGCCCGGGGAAATAGTCCCATTCATTGGCGTGCGGATAAGGCGTGTCAAAGCCAGTCACACGCTGGATCGGCGCTTCGAGCGCGTAAAAGGCCGTTTCAATTGCCGATGCGATCAATTCAGCGCCAAACCCTGCCGTGCGGGTGGCTTCATGCACGATGACGCAGCGCCCGGTTTTGCGCAGCGAGGCCTCGATGGTCTCCAGATCCAAAGGCACCAAAGTGCGCAAGTCGACCACTTCCGCATCGACGCCGCTTTCCTGCGCAGCGGCAAGCGCCACATGCACCATCGTGCCATAGGCGATCACGGTAACGTCCCCGCCGCCGCGCACGATGTTGGCTGTGCCAATCTCAACGCGGTAATGATCCTCCGGCACGGCGCTCATGGCATGCTTGGACCAACTGGAAATTGGGCGGTCATGATGGCCATCAAACGGCCCATTATAAAGCCGTTTGGGCTCGAGAAAAATAACCGGATCATCGTCTTCTATGGCGGCAATCAACAGTCCCTTGGCATCATAGGGGTTAGACGGGATGACGGTTTTAAGCCCCGCCACATGGGCAAACAGCGTCTCGGGGCTTTGGCTGTGGGTTTGGCCGCCGAAAATGCCGCCGCCTGTGGGCATGCGCACGGTGAGCGGCGCGGTGAAAATCCCGTTGGAGCGATGCCGCAGCCGGGCCGCTTCAGAGACAATTTGGTCAAAAGCCGGGTACATATAGTCGGCAAATTGCAGTTCAACACAGGGCCTGAGGCCAAAGGCAGCCATACCCACCGCCGTGCCAACAATGCCGCTTTCATTAATCGGCGCATCAAAGCAGCGATGCGTTCCGTACTTCTTTTGCAGGCCCTGCGTGCAGCGAAACACACCGCCGAAATAGCCAACATCTTGGCCGAACACGACCACATTGTCATCGCGCGCCATGGTCGTATCAAGCGCGCTGCGCACCGCTTCAATCATCGTCATTGTGGCCATTTAAGAGCGCTCCGTGTCCACCGTAGATACGTCGGCCATTTGCCGAATGAGGTGCGGCGGTAGCTCTTTATAAACGCCGTCAAACATCGCGCTGGCTGGCGGTTTTTTGCCATCTAACAGCGTGCCATTTGCTTCAGCGGTTTTTTGCGCCGCGCGCACCTTATCGTCTATTTCCGCAGCGCATTGCACATGACGTTCATCGCTCCACAGTCCAGCTTGAATGAGATGCGCTTTTAACCGGTCAATCGGATCGCCCAGCGGCCATGCTGCCGCATCCTCCTTCGGCCGGTAAGCGGAGGGGTCATCTGATGTGGAGTGCGGCCCATCGCGGTAGGTGACATGCTCAATGAGCGTCGGGCCATAGCCCTGACGCGCGCGTGCTGCGGCCCATTTGGCGACGGCATAGACAGCCAGATAGTCATTGCCATCAACCCGCAAAGACGGCAGACCAAAGCCAAGCCCACGCGATGCAAACGTTGCCGCGTCACCGCGGGCGATTTTCTGAAACGTTGAAATCGCCCACTGGTTGTTGACAATATTGAGTATCACCGGCGGCCGAAAGGTGGATGCAAACACCATGGCGGAATGAAAGTCCGCTTCAGCGGTGGAGCCATCGCCGATCCAGGCTGTTGCAATGTTCTCGGCGCTTTTAATATCGCAGGCCATCGCCCAGCCCACCGCTTGCACAAATTGTGTGCCGAGATTGCCGGAAATGGAGAAATAGCCGTGTTCTTTGGAAGCATACATGACCGGCATTTGGCGGCCGCCGAGGGGATCCGCCGGGTTTGAATAGACCTGGTTCATCATATCGACCAGCGGATAGCCCGAGGTGATGAGAAGGCCCTGCTGGCGGTAGGTGGGAAAGTTCATATCGCCGGGTTGAAGCGCTTTTTGAAACGCGCATGCCACCGCCTCTTCGCCAAGCGCTTGCATATAAAAAGACGTTTTGCCCTGGCGCTGGGCTTTATACATCCGCGCATCAAAAGTGCGCAGCGTCAGCATATCGCGTAGGCCCGCCCGTTTTTCGTCGGCGCTTAAGTCTAGCGCCCAGGGGCCAACGGCTTGGCCGTCGTCATCCAAAACCCGAATGATGTCATAGGCATGTTGGCGGATGGTGTTTTCATCGACATCGATGGGTGGGCGCGCCACGCTGCCTGCAACAGGGCGGTGAAAATTACTAAAGTCCGGCGTGTCACCAGGCCGCGTGCGCGGCTCTGGAACGCGCAGCTTGTCGTGCTGCACACAGCTGGCCTCATGCGTCATTGTGCGGCCTCTAATGCTTTGGCGGCATGCTGGGCAGCGCTGATTTTTGCCCGCGCGGCTTGGTCTGCGAGCACATATGTGGGCTGGTCAGCGTGTTCGCTTTCATCAAACAACTGCGACACACGCGCGCCAATCGCATCAACTTTACTGAGGATACCATCGATATCGCTGTCACCACGATATTCAGCATCCACGACGACAATGCCGCCCGCATTGATGACATAATCGGGCGCATAGAGAATGCGCCGCGCATGCAAAATATCACCGGCGGCGGGCGTCAACAGTTGGTTATTTGCCCCTCCTGCGATGATCGGCACGTTCACAGTCTGGGCAAAGTGCTCGGTCACCACTCCGCCAAGTGCGCAGGGTGCAAACACATCGGCCTGCAGCATATTGAGCGCATCCAAGGCAAACAGCGAGGCGCCCGTGCGCGCCCTAATGGCCGCAACACGCGCGGTGTCGATGTCTGTGATGAACAACTTTGCATCTTCTTGTGCCAGCAGCTGACACAGATTGCCGCCGACATTGCCGAGGCCTTGCACCGCAATGCGCAGGCCGCTTAGATCATCGTGGCCGAACTTATGCCGTACCGCGGCTTTGATGCCTTGCAGAACACCGCGCGCGGTGTAGGGCGAGGGATCGCCGCCAATGCCTTTCGCGGCAGTGACGCCGGTGACGAAAGCGGTCTTTTCCGCTACGGCCTGCATGTCGGCAACACGCACGCCGACGTCTTCCGCTGTAATATATGCGCCGCCCAGCATCTCAACCGCAGCGCCAAAGGCACGAAATACATCCCGCCGTTTTGCCTCGTCTATGGGGCCGAGAATAACGGCTTTACCGCCGCCCAGATGCAAGCCCGCCATGGCGTTTTTATAAGACATGCCTTGCGATAATTTCAGCACGTCACCAAGCGCGTCTTGTTGAGAGGCATAGGCCCACACCCTGCACCCGCCCGCAGCCGGGCCTAAGGCGGTGCTGTGGACCGCGATGATGGCCTCGAGCCCACTGCCCGCGTCGCTGATGAAAGCAACGCGTTCATGCTCACCAAGTTTCTCTTCTGTTATCTTCATTGCGCGATCTCATGCGATGTTTGAAGTTTCATGATCGGCAAGCTCGCCAGCTTGGCCAAAACGCGGTTGATCCGTTCGGCATTTTCAGCTGGGCAAAACTGTACGGTCACGGTCACTTCATCGAGGCCGGTGACTTCACAGCAAAACCGCTTGGGCAGGACACCAATGGCGGCAAATTGCGCCAAGCAGCGTGACGGCCCAAAAACATCCGCATGCATTACCAGCGCAGCAGAATGGTTTTTGAGACTCGCATTCTCATCCATCATCCACCCCCAAATCAGTGAGGTAGCATAATAGCGTAGTTTTGATGTGAAATTTTCTCGTATTTTATTGCAATATCGATAATTAATGCATTATTTATGCGTATAATCTGGAAAAATGAGAATTTCATGCATTCTGATATTGACCGCAATATCCTCAGCTTGTTGCAACAAGATGCAACGCAGACAGCCGCGCAAATTGGCCAGCAGGTTGGTCTATCCCAGGCCGCCGCATATCGGCGCATACAGCGCCTTGAGGCTGACGGATACATCGTGCGCCGGGTTGCGATTTTAGATGGCGACAAAGTTGGCGTGGGCATCATGGTGATTGCATTGGTGCGGCTGACCGCGCAGGGCCGGACCAACATCGAGGCCTTCACCAGCAAAATCCGCGCGATGCGTAATGTCATCGAGTGCTTTGTCGTGCTTGGCGATCAGGATTTTTTCTTAAAAATCGCTGTTAAGAACATTTATGATTATGAGCAGTTTTTCTTGAAAGAACTGTCCGTGATCGAAGGTGTTGCTGAAATCAAGAGCATCATGACCCTGTCAACGATCAAGAACGAGACGGCACTGCCGCTTTAACAGCGGCATATATACACATGAATGAATAAGCTGTGATCCTACAAATGGGCTCATATAAGAGACACTGTTTCTAAATTAAATTATTTTATGAGCAATTATTTCGCTTAAGCTGATAATTGTATAACAACAAAAGCAGCGGTTTCCCCGCTCAATTGTTACACTGGCCTTTAAACGGATGCCGCCAATGTGGCGGCTGGAGGGGCCATGACAGTAACACCGACCCACCGGCATTTATATATTCCCGAGCCAAAAGCGCGCCCTGGCGAGGCGAGCGATTTTAGTGGCTATGACATTCCCGATGCGGGCGGGATTGCGCGGCCGGACCCTACAGCGCCGGAACATGGTCTGCGCGACTATCCCTTTGGGTTGATCCGCACATTGGGTGAGAATGGGACCGCAGTTGGCGATTGGATACCCAGTGCTACCGACAAGGACTTGCGCGCAGCGCTTGAGGCGATGTGCCTGAACCGGCTGTTTGATGACCGGCTGTTCAAGCTGCAGCGGCAAGGCAAGACCAGCTTTTATATGAAGTCGCGCGGTGAGGAGGCGCTGAGCGTAGCGCCGTCGCTGGCCTTGCGGCGCAGCGATATGTGCTTTCCCACTTACCGCTTGGTGGGCTGGCTGCTGGCGCGCGGCTACCCGCTGAATGATTTGATCAATCAGATTTTTAACAACGCCGCCGACCCTTTAAAAGGCAAGCAGCTCCCCATCCTCTATTCCGCACGGGACTATGGCTTTTATTCCTTGTCGGGCAATGTGGGCAGCCGCTTTGGCCATGCCGTCGGCTGGGCCATGGCCAAGGCCTACCGCGCCAGTGATGACATCGCCATCGGCTATATCGGCGAAGGCACCACGGCGGAAGGCGACTTTCACGAAGCGCTGACCTTTGCCAGTGTCTACCGCGCGCCGGTGATTTTATGCGTGACCAACAATCAATGGGCGATATCCTCCTTCTCCGGCATCGCCGGAGCCAATGAGACGACCTTTGCAGCCAAGGCGATTGGCTACGGCGTTCCCGGACTGCGCGTTGATGGCAATGATGTGCTGGCCGTGTGGGCGGCGGTCGAATGGGCGGCTGAGCGCGCCCGCGCCGGCCTTGGCGCAACGCTGATAGAGTTCTTCACCTACCGCGCCGAAGGCCACTCGACCAGCGATGACCCCAGTAAATATCGCCCCAAGGACGAAGCACAGTATTGGCCGCTGGGCGACCCTATCGCGCGCTTAAAAGCGCATTTGATTGCGCGCGGCACATGGGATGATGAACGCCATGCAGCGCTTGAGGCAAGCCTCATCGCGCGCATTACCGCCGCCATTAAAGAGAGTGAAGCGATTGGAACGCTGGGCCAATCCATGCCGAGCGTAAAAGAGATGTTTGAAGGCGTGTTTGAAGAGCCAGACTGGCGCATCATCGAACAGCGCGGCGCCTTGGGGGTCTGAAGCATGGCAGAGATGAACATGATCCAGGCGCTCAACAGCGCGCTTGACGTGATGCTGGCGCGCGATCCTGACGTGCTGATCTTCGGCGAAGACGTCGGCTATTTTGGCGGTGTCTTCCGGGTGACCGATAAGCTACAAGAAAAACACGGCCTGCAACGCTGCTTTGATGCGCCAATCTCCGAAGGCGGTATTGTGGCTACAGCCATTGGCATGGGCGCGGAGGGCTTGCGGCCCTGCATTGAGATTCAATTCGCCGACTATATCCTGCCGGCCTTTGACCAGTTGGTGTCCGAAGCGGCACGGCTGCGCTATCGCTCGGATGGTGAGTTTTTTGCGCCTATTACCGTGCGTTCGCCCTATGGCGGCGGCATCTTCGGCGGGCAAACGCATAGCCAGTCCCCAGAAGCGATTTTCGCCCATATCACGGGGCTAAAGACCGTCATCCCATCGACGCCCTATGATGCCAAGGGCCTCCTGATCTCGGCCATTGAAAGCAATGACCCGGTTATCTTCCTAGAGCCCAAGCGCATCTATAATGGCCCTTTCGATGGCTATCATGACCGCCAATTAAAAACCTGGGCCGGGCGCGAAGATGCGCAGGTGCCTGACGCGCATTACAGCATTCCGCTCGGCACAGCCCGCACCGTCAGGCCTGGCCGCGAGGTCACCGTGCTTGCCTATGGTACCATGGTGCATGTGGCTGAAGCGGGCATTGCGGCAAGCGGCGTGGATGCCGAGCTGATTGACCTGCGCTCCATCGTGCCGCTCGATATTGAGGCCATCACGGAATCTGTGAGGATGACCGGGCGCTGCGTCATCGTGCATGAAGCCTCGCGCTTTGGCGGCTTTGGCGGGGAACTTTCCGCGCTCGTTACTGAGCGCTGCTTTTATCATCTCAAAGCGCCAACCCAGCGCGTGACCGGGTGGGATACGCCCTACCCGCATGCCTTTGAGTGGGATTATTTCCCCAGCCCGGACCGGGTCGCCAAAGCCCTCCACGCGGTCATGGAGGATTGAGAATGGCGCATATTTATCAGTTCAAACTGCCTGACGTGGGCGAAGGCGTCACCCAAGCGGAAATCGTCACCTGGTATGTGACGGTCGGCGACACCGTCGCGCAGGATCAAGATTTGCTCGATGTGATGACCGACAAGGCGACAGTTGAAATGCCCTCACCCGTGGCTGGTCAAATCATCGCCACGCACGGCGCGCCGGGCGACATCGCCGCGGTCGGCTCCGTCCTTGTCGAGATTGAAACCGGCGAAGCACAAGGCGAGGCAATAACCGCGCAACCAGCGCCTGACCCCGCAGAACCGCCGGCGCCGCCTCCAGAAAAGAGCGCGAAGCCAGCGCCGCCGCCAACACCCGCGCAGGCTGCGCCGGGGCAGCCAGCCTTTGCCACGCGCACGCCAGGCCAAGCGCCACTAGCTGCGCCAGCCACCCGCGCGCGGGCCTTTGAGCTTGGCATTGCGCTGCAATTCGTGCCCGGCACGGGGCCTGCCGGGCGCATCACGCCGCAAGACCTTGATGCTTATATCGCCTCCGGCGGTGCGCAGGCACCAAGCCTGAGCACATCCTCGCGTGCGCCAAGAACGGCGGTGCATGACACGCAGATCATCGGCCTGCGCCGCAAAATCGCTGAGCGCATGCAAGATGCCAAGGCGCGCATTCCGCATTTCTCTTATGTGGAAGAATTTGACCTCACCGCCTTGGAAGCGTTGCGGCAAGACCTGAACGACACCCGCAAGGAGGGCCAGCCAAAGCTCACTTTATTGCCCTTCTTTGCCAAAGCCATCGTGCTGCTGCAGCCGCACTTCCCGCATATCAACGCGCGCTTTGATGATGCGAATAATTGTCTGCAATCTTATGACGGTGTCCATCTAGGCATCGCCACGCAAACGCCCAATGGCTTGATGGTGCCGGTAATCCGGCATGTGGAAACGCTTAGCATCTGGCAGTGCGCGGAGGAAATTAAACGCGTCACCACCGCCGCGCGAGAGGGCAGCGCAAAGCGTGACGAACTGATGGGCTCGACCATCACCTTAACCAGCTTAGGCCGACTGGGCGGGATTTCGGCAACGCCGGTGATTAATTCGCCGGAGGTGGCGATCATCGGCCCCAATAAACTGGCCCAAAAGCCTGTTGTCATCGATGGCGCCGTGCACATCCGCACCATGATGAACGTGTCCAGTTCCTTCGATCACCGCATCGTCGATGGCTATGATGCTGCCGATTTCATCCAGCATCTAAAGCGCTTCATCGAACAGCCGGCGCGCTTGTGGATGGAGAGCGAGATATGACAACGACCTTGACCGCCAAAGTCCTGGTCGCCGGCGGCGGGCCAGGCGGCTATGTGGCGGCCATTCGCTGCGGGCAACTGGGCCTTGAGACCGTGCTTGTGGAAACAGACAGGCTTGGCGGCACCTGCCTGATGCGTGGCTGCATTCCTTCAAAAGCGCTGATCCACGGCGCGGAAAAATTTGCTCAGATGTGTGCTGCGGCCGACGGCCATGGGCATGGTATTCGCCCACCCCACCCAAAGCGAAGCCTTCCATGAGGCCAGCCTGAAGGCGCTCGGACATGCGCTTCACGCCTAAAGGACTTTAAGCGGCGTATGCGGGATAGTCGTAGGCCAGGGCTTTAACGCAAGCCTCTGCCGCTGTGACGCATAGGACAAAGTTTGCCGCAGCGCTTTGTCATACTCTCAAATACGTTTGGCGGATGACGATCCGCGTGATGTACAGCAATGCTAGACTAGGTGTTCAATTTCCTGAACAAAATAGAATAAAGCTCATTAAAAACAATGACTAAAGAACGCGAAAATAACGCCTTGCTATACACAAGGTGGGCCCCTACCGTCTGTGCGGCAAGGGTGTAATGCGCGGCAAAATAAGCGCTGCAGCGGTTTTTTATATGGGGCAGTGAGCATGGATAACGTTGAATTACGGCGCAATGAACTCAATACCAGCGCCTATTGGATGCCCTTTACGGCTAACCGCGATTTTAAGAAACACCCGCGCATCATTACCGGCGCGCAAGGCCATTATTACGAGACGGACGACAATCGGCAGGTCTATGATTTTTTCTCCGGTTTGTGGACAACCGGCGCTGGCCATTGCCATCCTAAAATTGTTGAGGCGGTGCGCGATCAAGTGGGTAAGCTTGACATCGCACTTGGCTTTCAGATGAGCCATGACAAAGCCTTCCTGCTTGCAGAGCGCTTGACCGACATGGCGCCGGCGCCGTTTACGCAGGCCTTTTTTACCAATTCAGGCTCTGAATCTGCCGATACCTCGCTCAAAATCGCCCTCGCCTACCACCGTGCCCGCGGAGAGGGGCAGCGCACACGCTTTGTGGGCCGCGAGCGCGGCTATCACGGCGTGAATTTCGGCGGTATTTCCGTTGGCGGCATAGCGCCCAACCGCAAGGCCTTTAGCGCCAATTTGATCCCCGGCGTTGACCACCTGCCCCACACCATGAACCTAGAGTACACCGCCTTTTCCAAAGGCCAGCCGGCCTGGGGCTTACATCTCGCTGACGAACTGGAGCGCATCTGCGCGCTGCACGACCCATCAACCATTGCCGCCGTCATCGTTGAGCCAGTCGCCGGTTCAACCGGCATCCTGCCGCCACCAAAAGGCTATTTAGAGCGGCTCCGCGAAATCTGCACAAAACACGGCATCCTGCTCATTTTTGATGAAGTCATCACCGCTTTTGGCCGCATCGGCTCCAGCTTTGCGACAGAACGCTTTAGCGTCATGCCCGATCTCATCGGTCTGGCCAAAGGATTGACGAATGGCGTTATCCCCATGGGCGCTGTGTTGGCGCAAAGCCATGTCTACGACGCGCTGATGACCGGTCCTGAACAGACCATTGAGCTGTTCCATGGCTATACCTATTCCGGGCATCCCGTGGCAGCGGCGGCAGGGCTGGCAACACTAGAGTTGTACCAAGAAGAGGGGCTGTTTGAAGAAGCGCTGGCACTGGAGGCTGACTTTGAAGAGGCGATCCACAGCCTGGCCGATCACCCCAAAGTGATTGACGTGCGCAATTTTGGCTTGATGGGCGGCATTGACCTCGCCCCACGCGAAGGCGGCGTCGGCCAGCGCGGCACGGAGGTCCACAAAACCTGTTTTTGGGAACATAACTTAGTCCTGCGCAACGCCATGGACACACTGCAATTCTCACCGTTTCTCAACGCCAAGAAAGACGACATTTTCAAAGGCTTTGAAAAGGTTCGGCGCGTGCTTGACGCGATCGACTAAAGCTGGGCCACATGACCGGGACGATGACCAGTCATCATATGACGCGCGCTATGGCGACGGCGCGCGCAGCGGCAAACGCTGCTTGACCAGCTGCGTCCAATAGGCCGCGCCAATGGGCAACAGGTCGTCATTAAAGTCATAATGCGGGTTATGCAGATCTGCGTTGGCTCTGTCTGGCGCGCCTGCGCCTGCCCAAATATAACAGCCGGGCTTGCGCTGCAGCATGAATGCAAAATCCTCTGACCCCATCATCGGGTCAGAGGGCGTAAGGCCGTCTGCGCCGAACGTCTGGCGCAGCACATCGGCACAAAACTCTGCCTCGGCCTGATCATTAATTGTGGGTGGGTAGCGCCGCTCATAATCAAGCGTAACTGTCATATCAAACGAAAGCCCAATGCCTTTGAGAATATCGGTAATGCGCTGCTCGATCATGTCTTGAACCGTTTGATCCAGATAGCGCACACAGCCGGCGATCTTTGCGGTTTGCGGGATGACGTTAAAACTGCTTCCGCTGTGAATTTGCGTAACGCTGACCACACCGCTTTTCAGCGGATCGGCATTGCGCGAAACAATAGACTGCAAAGCGCTCACAGCTTGCGCGGCCGCTGGGATAGGATCGTTTGACAAATGCGGCATGGCCGCGTGACCGCCCTTGCCTTCAACGGTAATGTTAAAAATATCAAAGCCGGCCATGAGCGACCCCGGCTGCGCTACAAAGGTCCCAAGCGGGAGCTGCGGCATATTGTGC
>JBCCLR010000075.1:0-15541 GCA_039026755.1 Pseudomonadota bacterium
CGTAGACTTCGATCTCATCCGTGAGTTGGCAGCGCTCTTACACGAGACTGACTTGACGGAGATCGAAGTCGGCGATGATGACAATCGTATCCGGGTGTCACGTGGCGGCGCTGCGCCAGCGCAGGTGATTGCGCCAGCACCGGTCGCTGCGCCAGCACCAGCGCCCGTTTCACTCCCTGATGAGGCACCAAAAGGCAGCACACCCGCTGGTGCGGTAACCTCTCCCATGGTCGGCACCGCCTATCTCAGTGCAGAACCCGGTGCCCCGCCTTACATCCGGGTCGGCGATCAAGTGTCTGAGGGTGACACCCTGCTGATTGTTGAAGCCATGAAGGTGATGAACCCGATTACCGCGCCGCGCTCAGGCACTGTCAAAGACATTCTGATTGAAAATGAGCAGCCCGTGGAGTTCGGCGAAGCGCTCGTCGTGCTTGGCTAAAAGCATGATCAATAAGGTACTTATTGCCAATCGCGGAGAGATCGCGCTACGCGTGCACCGGGCATGCAAGGAAATGGGCCTCAGCACGGTGGCCGTGCATTCCCAGGCCGATACCAATGCGATGCATGTGCGCCTGGCAGATGAAAGTGTGTGCATCGGCCCTCCGCCGAGCCCGCATAGCTATTTAAGCATTGCCTCCATCATCTCGGCCGCGGAAATCTCCAATGCGGATGCCATTCACCCTGGCTACGGCTTCTTGTCGGAAAACGCTAAGTTTGCTGAGATTGTTGAAGCGCATGGCATCGTGTTCATCGGCCCAACTGCCGAGCACATCCGCGTCATGGGCGATAAAGTGGCCGCCAAAGAGACCATGATTAAGCTAGGCGTTCCCGTAGTGCCCGGCTCTGATGGCGAAGTCACCAGCGTGGATGACGCCATCCGCATTGGCAGTGAGATTGGCTATCCGGTGCTCATTAAAGCTGCAGCGGGCGGCGGTGGGCGCGGCATGCGCGTCGTGCTCACAGAAGCGGAAATGGCGGATGCGTTCGCCACAACCCGCAGCGAGGCACGCGCCGCCTTTGGCGATGATACCGTTTACATCGAGAAATATTTGAAGGCGCCGCGGCACATCGAATACCAAATTTTGGCCGACACACATGGCAACGTGGTGCATTTGGGTGAGCGCGACTGCTCCTTGCAGCGGCGCCACCAAAAAGTGCTGGAAGAAGCGCCCTCACCGGTTTTGGACGCAAAACTGCGCGCTAAAATGGGGAAGATCGTAACCGACGCCATCGGTAAACTTGGCTACAGGGGCGCTGGCACGATTGAATTTCTTTATGAAGACGAGACATTTTATTTCATCGAAATGAACACCCGGCTGCAAGTTGAGCATCCTGTCACAGAAATGATTACTGGGCTTGATTTGGTGCGCGAGCAAATCCGCGTTGCAGCTGGTGAAAAGCTGAGCGTGCGCCAAAGCGAGGTAAACCTGCTTGGGCATGCCATTGAATGTCGCATCAATGCCGAAGACCCAACCAATTTCACTCCATCTCCAGGCCGTGTGACTGACTATCACCCGCCCGGCGGCCTCGATGTGCGGGTCGATTCAGGCCTCTATGCAGGATATTCCATTCCGCCCTATTACGACAGCCTAGTCGCAAAGCTGATCGTGCACGGTAAAAACCGGCAGGATTGCCTCATGCGGCTGCGCCGCGCACTGGATGAATTTGTCATCGGCGGCATTAAGACCACAATTCCGCTGCATAACGCGCTGGTTGACGATGCTGAGTTTGTCGCTGGCGATTATGATATTCATTGGCTTGCCAAATTTTTGGAGAAGCAAAAAGGCAGCTAACGGTTAAATGGACCTCACGCCTGATCTTATCTTAAAAGCCTATGCTTGCGGCGTCTTTCCGATGGCAGACAGCTCAGACAGCGCGGATGTGTATTGGGTAGACCCCAAAAAGCGCGGCATTCTCCCACTCGGCAGCGTCCACGTGCCGCGCCGGCTGCGACGGACGATTAAACAGGCGCCCTATGACGTGCGCATTGATACGGCCTTTCATGATGTGATGCAGCACTGCGCCGAACGCACCAACCAGCGCAGCGAGACCTGGATCAACAGTGCAATTTTTGAGCTGTATGGACGCTTGTTTCGCATGGGCTACGCGCACAGCGTTGAATGCTGGCAGGGCGATACATTGGTCGGGGGTCTCTATGGTGTGCGCATGGGTGCGGCTTTCTTTGGCGAAAGCATGTTTCACCGCGCGACTGATGCCAGCAAAATCGCGCTGATATATCTCGTTGCGCGGCTGCAGATCGGCGGCTTTATGCTGCTCGATACGCAGTTTATCACCGATCACCTGAAACAATTCGGCACCATTGAGATTAGCCGCGATGATTATCACGCCCGGCTTGAAGAGGCGCTGCCAATGCAAGCTGATTTTTACCGGCTTTCCGCCGCGTCTAATCCGTCAGATATTTTGCAGTCCGTCACCCAGAGGTCATAGACCGGGTGTTCCAGCGCATTGAGCGCCGGTGATGAGGCAAACATCCAGCCACTGAAAATGCGGCTGCGCACGCCCTCACTGGTTAATTCGTCGATCTGTAAATAGGCGGTGCTTTCCGGCAGCTCCTCGGGCGGCGCTTTGGTGCAGGAAAACGCATTGATTTCAAGCTGGCCAAAGCGATGCATCACGCCTGTTTCGACCAAAATATCTTCAGTACGCCCGGTGACTTTATTGGCCGCTCGCAATTCGATGGTTTGGCCGATGGCCGCTGGCGCATTGCCACTGGCCTTGGGCTCCTGGGCGGCGCTGGGCGCGCTAAGCAACAGCGCACTTACAAACCAATTCAATAGCCCTTTAAAAGCCATCGCTATCATCATCGTCGTCGCCGGCAGCAAACACTGCCCTGCTGACTAGGTCGATCAAGTCCACGGCACCTTGGGTTTCCGTAAACGCGCCGCCAGGCTTAAGATTATTATCTGCGCCGCCCGGGATGATTTTGAGATAGCTCCCGCCGAGCAGGCCCTCGCTGGCAATCTTTACCGAACTATCCTCTGCAAGCACCACGTCGCTGTCGATGGTAAACCGCACGACGGCTTGATAGTTGTTCATATCCAGGTTTTGCGAGACGACAGAGCCCACCTTCACGCCAAAAACGCGAACATCTGAGCCGACAGACAACCCATCAATAGATGTAAAGCCAGCGCTATATTCCACGCCGCCGCGGGCTTTTAGATCTGTATTTGCATAAACGTAAGACACAAACAGGCCTGCGACAGCCAAGACGATCAGTCCAATAAGCGCTTCTAAAAAATTGCTCTTTGCCATAGCGATTGAATTCCGCCCTTATAAATGTGTCGGTGTTATGCCAGCCATTGCTTAATGAATCGGCTATTCGCGTCAATCCGGAATCCACGCTTCATAATCGCCGGTTGATTTTTCTCGTTTGCCGGAACTGGCCATGCTGCCCGGCGGAAAATAAGCGCCCGCTTGGCCGGTTAAATTGGCTTTATGATCTTTCTCCCAGTCTTTTACCACCGGAGGACATTCGCTTGGCGGGTCTGGAATGGTGTAATGCAGCCAAGCATGCCATTCGGGAGGAATGCGCGACGCCTCGATCTCACCGTTATAAATAACCCAGCGGCGCTGCTCAGTGCCCTTGGCCTTATCTCGATAATAGATATTGCCCTGGTCATCCGTGCCGACTCGCTCACCCTTGCGCCAGGTATGCACCGCCGTGCCAAGGGTTGAATCGGTCCACCAAGTAAAAATTCGTGCAAGCCACCGCATGCTTTGCTGATCCACTGTATGTAATTTGGGGCGGCTATAACATGCTTGCCAAGCCACTGCCAATGCTCGGCATTTTTTTAACGATAATCCGCGCGCCCCTGCAGACAGCGAATAGGCGGAAATCAACATCTAGTGCGAACTTTCTAGTTTTACTCATGTCAAGCACAAGATGTTGAAAAAACCTGTTGCGTCTGTCTTTTTCTGCCCTACTATCTGTTGAGCGTTCCGGAGAGATGCCTACCACATCTTGTAAGAAAGCACGGTGTGACACGGCGTTCAAAGCGCTCTCAAAGCCCACTTCGCGCGCAGACTTAAAGAGCCTATTCGTTTGACGTTTAGGGCCGAAGCACATGCATATAAAAGCACGCGTTTTGGCTACTGAGAACCTGTCTCTCACGCCCGTCTTCGAAGCTGCTCTGCATACAGAATTTAATACGCCAACCGTCGTTTAGAAGTGAATGAAATAGGGGCCCAAAGATGCGCATCACCAGAAAATTTACCGCCGCCGGCCAATCACCCTTCGCAGGCATCACCTTTCGCAAAGCCGTCAGCGAGATTAGAAATCCCAGCGGCGAAATTGTCTTTAAGCTCGACCAGATTGATGTTCCAGAAAGTTGGAGCCAGGTCGCCGTCGACATCATTGCACAGAAGTACTTCCGCAAAGCTGGCGTCGCGAAAGTCCTAAAAAAAGTCGAAGAAAACTCCGTCCCGAGTTGGCTATGGCGCTGCGTGCCGGATGAAGCGGCGCTTGCCGCATTGCCGGAAGACGAACGCTATGGCGGCGAGACCAATGCGACGGAAGTGTTTCACAGGCTGGCAGGCGCGTGGACCTATTGGGGCTGGAAAGGCCAATATTTCTCCAGCGAAGAAGACGCACAGGCGTTTTATGATGAGCTGTGCTTCATGCTGGCTAAGCAAATGTGTGCGCCCAATTCACCGCAATGGTTTAATACCGGGCTGCACTGGGCCTACGGCATTGATGGGCCAAGCCAAGGCCACTTTTATGTGGATCACGAAACCGGCGATCTGACCAAATCCAGTTCCGCCTATGAGCATCCCCAGCCACATGCGTGCTTCATCCAATCCGTTTCTGACGATTTGGTGCAAGACGGCGGTATTATGGACCTTTGGACGCGTGAAGCCCGGCTGTTCAAATATGGCTCAGGCACCGGCTCGAACTTTTCACACATTCGCGGCGCGAACGAGCCGCTGTCGGGCGGCGGCAAATCCTCAGGCCTTATGAGCTTCCTCAAAATCGGTGACCGCGCGGCAGGCGCGATTAAGTCCGGCGGTACAACACGGCGTGCGGCAAAGATGGTTGTTGTCGATATCGACCACCCCGATGTCGAGGACTTCATTAATTGGAAGGTGCTGGAAGAACAGAAGGTTGCAGCGCTCGTCTCCGGTTCTAAGCTGTGTGAGAAACACCTGAACTTGGTGTTGGACGCCGTGACATCACAACGCGACGCGCTTGGCGACAAAGCCTATGAGCCAAAGCAAAACCCAGCGCTAAAACGTGAGATCAAAGCCGCGCGTAAGGCCATGGTGTCTGAGAACTATATCAAACGCGCCATTCAGTTTGCCCATCAGGGCTATACGAAGATCGAGTTCGAGACCTACGATACGGACTGGGATTCCGATGCATATTTGACGGTGTCGGGTCAGAACTCCAACAACTCTGTGCGCGTCACCGACGACTTTATGAATGCGATCTTCAACAATGAAGACTGGGAACTGAAACCGCGCGTGCGGGGGGAACCAAAAGTCATCAACGCGCGCGATTTGTGGGACCAAATTGGCATGGCCGCCTGGCAGTGTGCTGACCCGGGTCTACAATTTCATACCACGATTAACGATTGGCACACCTGCCCGAATGCAGGGCCAATTCGCGCGTCTAACCCCTGCTCAGAATATATGTTTTTAGATGACACGGCATGTAACCTGGCATCGCTGAACCTGCTCACCTTTGTCGACGACGCAGGCAAATTTAAAACAGCTGAATTTGAACATGGCGTGCGGCTGTGGACGGTCGTGCTTGAGATTTCCGTTTTGATGGCACAGTTTCCCTCACCTGAGATTGCTGAACTGTCCTATCGGTATCGCACGCTGGGGCTTGGCTATGCCAATATCGGTGGCCTTCTGATGTCATCCGGGCTGAGCTATGACAGTGATGAAGGCCGCGCCATTTGCGGCGCGATCACCGCCATCCTTACCGGCCGCTCTTATGCGACGTCAGCTGAAATCGCGGGCGAATTGGGTGCCTTTCCCGGGTATGCGGACAATGCAGATTCCATGCTGCGCGTGATCCGCAATCACCGCCGCGCGGCCAAAGGCTTGGATGAGGGCTATGAGGGGCTCAACACCAACCCAGTGCCCCTGCGCCACCATCACTGTCCTGACCAAGACCTGGTTAAAGCAGCCATTGCAGCATGGGATGATGCCCTGGAATTGGGCGAAGACCATGGTTATCGCAATGCCCAGGCCACCGTCATCGCCCCCACGGGCACCATCGGACTGGTGATGGATTGCGACACCACCGGCATTGAGCCTGATTTTGCGCTCGTAAAGTTTAAGAAACTCGCCGGGGGTGGATATTTCAAAATCATCAACCGCGTTGTACCAAAAGCATTGCAAACCCTGGGCTATAGCGATGACGAAATTACCGATATCATCGATTATGCAGTTGGCCATGGCACGCTCGTTGAAGCACCCGGCGTCAACCACGCAGCGCTGAAGGAAAAAGGCTTAACGCCGGAGCTGCTCGATGCCGTAGAAGGCCAGCTTGAAAGTGCGTTTGACATCAAGTTTGTGTTCAATCAATGGACACTGGGCGAAGAGTTTTGCACGAAAACCCTAGGCCTAACGTCAACGCAATTGGCTGACCCCGCGCTTGATGTGCTCGCGCATATGGGCTTTGCCAAAGACGACATCGACGCCGCCAACCAGTATTGCTGTGGCACCATGACACTAGAAGGTGCGCCGCACTTAAAAAATCAGCATTTGGCTGTGTTTGATTGCGCCAACCCGTGTGGCAAGATCGGCAAACGCGCGCTGAGCTGGGACAGTCACATCACCATGATGGCAGCAGCCCAGCCGTTTATTTCAGGCGCCATTTCCAAAACCATCAACATGCCCAATGAGGCCACCGTTGAAGACTGCAACAAAGCCTATGAGATGAGCTGGAAATTGGCACTGAAGGCCAATGCGCTGTACCGCGACGGCTCCAAGCTATCGCAACCACTGTCAGCATCCCTGCTTGATGCGGAAGACCTTGATGACATTGAAGAGGCCACTGAGGCGCCACAAGCCAAGAAGGCGACCGTGATTGCAGAACGCATTGTGGAACGGATTGTTGAAAAAGAGGTGGCACGGACGCACCGGGAAAAACTACCGCATCGCCGCAAGGGCTATACCCAAAAAGCGATTGTCGGCGGACATAAGGTGTATCTGCGCACTGGCGAATATGAAGATGGCAGCCTAGGCGAAATCTTCATCGATATGCACAAAGAAGGCGCCGCCTTTCGCAGCTTGATGAACAACTTTGCCATCGCCGTTTCCATTGGCTTGCAATATGGCGTGCCCGTAGAAGAATTTGTCGATGCCTATGTTTTCACACGGTTTGAGCCATCCGGCATGGTCGAGGGCAATGACGCCATTAAAATGGCAACCTCAGTGCTCGATTACATCTTCCGCGAAATTGCTATTAGCTATCTTGGCCGCAACGACTTGGCCCATGCCGAGCCGCAAGATTTGCAGGTCGACGCGCTTGGCAATGGCGTACGTGGTACTGGCAAACAGGAGGTCGACGCCGGCGCCAGTGAGGAAGCACAGGAAGCCCTTAACAAGGTCATGAACCTGGCGTCGTCAGGCTTCACACGCGGTACCAATCTGTTTGTTCTGCAGCCCAATGCCGACCAAGATGCTGAGGCGGAAGAAACCGAGCAAGCGGAACAAACGGTGATGCGTGCAGCCGGTGGGGGTGGCGGAGCGCAGGTAACCGTGCAAGCCGAAACCAGCGGCGCGAATGGAGATGATGCGCTGGCCGTGCAGCGCTATCAGGCGCGGATCAAAGGCTATGAGGGCGATGCGTGCACCAATTGCGGGCAATTCACACTGGTGCGCAACGGCACCTGCCTGAAATGCGATAGCTGCGGAGAAACGAGCGGCTGTTCATAGCGCAAACGCAGCCAAAAACGCGCGCTTTCACGCACAGTCAGCGCGGCATCAGTTTCCTGATGCCGCGCTTTTTCTTAACGTATTTGTATGCTTTAACCCAGCCGACGAATTGGCTACAGTTTATCTCTAACGTGAGTGCGCTGACCCGGTGAGAGGACAAAGCTGATGGCTGACGAAAACACCAACAAACCAACCAAGAGCAGCGCGGCGCAAAACGCCGAGACGGAAAACAAACCAGCACCGCCTGAAACCCAGCCTGAAGCGTCGGCACCTAAACCGACCAGCACGGATGCATCAGCGAGCAGCGCGGTTCCGCCACACCCCAAGGCGGCACCAAAACCAGTGACCAAAAGCGCCGCGGCCAAGCCTCAAGCCAAGACGCCAGCACCGCGCAAAGCGGCGACCAAAAAAACTGATACGGCAAGAAAGCCTGCTGCACCTGCGCAGAAAGCGACGCGTAAATCCACCGGAGCAACAAAACCACAAGCCAGCTCCGCCAAACCAAAGGCACCAACAGCGAAAAAACCAGCAGCGAAAACGCCATCGGCAAAATCCGCCACAACAAAGGTCGCGCCGAAAAGCGCGCCAAAGCCAAGCACCCAAGCGGCAACACCTGTGCCCGGAAACGCTGGACCTGCCACAGCAAAACCGGCGCCTCAAAGCGATAAAAAAGCGGCTGAACCCAAATCCAAAATCATCGAGCAAAGCGCGGAACCAGCAAGCGCGGCGTCAAACACTGCGGCGGCCGAAACGCCGCGCGATGCCAGTGACCTCGTATTTTATACCTTCGGCGCTTTGTTTTATGGTGCGCTAGGCCTAACAAGCTTCGCGGCGCTTATCATTCTTAGGTTTGTGCAGGTCGTAATAACCAGCGAAACCCAGAGCATAAGAGGCCTAAGCCATCAACTTGAAACATATGTCGCCCAAATATTTAAATATTTGGCGGACCCAGATGCATCGATGCCATTTCCGTTTTCCGCATGGCCATCATCATCCGACACAGATGAAAAATAAAGTTCGGTGGTTTCTGTACCATTGGCCATGCGCCAATTGCTCAGGCCCTCAAAAGTTATACTGGCACACAGCTGCTGCGCCTCACACATGGTGGTGAACCGCTCAATACAGCGATCTAACTCTACTGGACTTATACAGGCGCGGCGCAGCCGCAGGATTACCAGTGCTTCAAACGGGCTGCGCGGTTTAACTTCGCACGCCGTCGCGATCTGCTGGCGCTTTGGTAAAACACTTAATTTGGGGCCGATCATATGCCATCCTTTGGATGTAAAAATACGGCGACGCGTCACTACAGCAGTCAATTTGGTGCGACGTCTTCACGCGTGCGCACGAGCAGTCAATGCAGCATTAAAAACCTCCATCGGCCAAAGTGCTAAAGCCAGATCAATATTGCGCTTTGCCCAACCGTTACGACGCCTAAAATGTTGGTCAATAGACTTGTGCGCGGCGTTATCACAGAGCATCAAATACACCGGGCCCAACGGCACATTCTGACTTTTGGCGCGGCTGAACCACAACTCAAAACACGCATCAAATAAAGCCACGCGGTACTTGTCTTGCGGCGCCCGCGTATAAACGCATAGCGCGTCATGAATTGCCCAAAATTCGGCACATCGGTGATGACAGAGTGCCGCAGCGCACGGCGATGAGCCCGGCGCCTGCGGCATGCCGGACACATTCAAACGGGCGTTTTGCACAGGCAACATGCGGACCTCAAATCCTATTGGAATGGCTTTTTCGATATGCTTTGTTCACTTTTTGTTCTACTTAAAATGAAAGTTCTAATGCGCGCCTGCAATGGCCCGCCAATCTTGCGACCGTTGCGCAAATCAAAAACCAAACGTGGATCGTTGCACGATTGTCGGCCAAAGCGAGATGGAGAAACCTGCGTGACCCGTAAATGGCTTTCAATGTGGAGCAAAATATCCATAATTACTCTCTTCAGTTGTAGATTAATTGACTGATAATTTATGCTATTGTTTTTTTCCTTTTTCAAACGATTTTCTATTGAAAATGCGTTGGGGAAAGCAAAAGTGATCGAAACTGGTAGGACGGCATGACATTTCCGGCTGAAATGCGGCGCTCTCCTGAACACGTTCGTGGGTTTCTTAAGCAACTCTGCGGCGAATCAGGAGTTGATTACGCGACCTTGTCGCGGCTGCTCGATAAAAATGCGAGCTATATCCACCAATTCATTTACCGTGGCACACCGCGGCGACTGCATGAAGAAGACCGCAAGCGACTTGCTGACTATTTTGGAATTTCCCAGTTTGAGCTGGGTGGCCCACCCAATAAGATAACGTCGGATGTGCCTGCAGACGTCGATGACGATCGCTATCTGTATGTTCCGGCCTATAATATCTCGGCAAGTGCCGGGCCAGGGCTGGTTGTTGACCAGGAGTATAAGCGCGGCGAACTCGCATTCCGCCGGGATTGGATTAAATCGGTTTCAAATGCCCCCGTTGATCAGCTCGCCGTGGTGCGTGTTGAGGGCGATTCCATGTATCCGACGCTTACACACGGTGATCATGTCCTCATCGATCGCCAGCAGACAGACATCGCACGTGATGGAATTTATGTTTTGCGGGTTGATGACAGCCTTCAAATCAAACGAATTTTAGTTCACCCCGGCACGCGCCAGATCAAGATCAAAAGCGACAATCCGTTGTTTGATCATTGGAATGACTGCGCCCCCGAATCACTGAGTATATTGGGGCGAGCCGTCTGGGTCGGTCGACGACTGTAGGATAAATACACTTTTTATCCTGTTTCAGGCAAGAATGCAGCACTACTATAGGTAGTTTACTTTTTTTATACGATACTGCTCATTCGAGTGGCGCGAATATGATTTTGGCGTTGGTGCCAAAGGGGGACTTAGGCGTGTGAAATCGTCGGAATTGCTGACACTGGCATTACAGTTCAGCATATGCCGATGACTTGCGGCGCTGCCCAATTTGTTTAAGCTCTGGGGTTTGTTAGGGATAGGACGAGCGGATCTGCGCTTGTGTACGAATTGGCACAGCATTTGCTTTTCTAAAGCGGAATATAGTCAAGTCGCGGCGCACTTTGAAAGACCATATAGCTCTTGCGGTGCTGCGTGTATGAAGAGTGAGACGAGACAATGCAGGCAACGCGCCCTCCCCGTATACCCCCGTACGACCTGATTTTTGATCGCGAAACATATGATTGCGCATTTCAGCTTGTTGATGATTTGGGGCCAACTGCGCTTTATGAAGCATTGAACCGGGTTGAAGCTGCAGAAACGAGTGGCCAAGATGATCAGGCGCATTATTGGCGACGCATCGAGGCCGCGGTGAATGTGTTGTTGAACGATGAGCGGCGCGGCGCCATGCATTAGAGGTAGCTTAGCTCCTAGCAAATGGCTCGCATACACCTTTGACCAATCTATTGCGACCAACCTATAACAGCGGGTACTTAGGCACTGGCCGGCGCAACACGCGCGCAAGGGCTGACGAGTAGCGCGCACGCTGAGAAATAACTTAAATACGCCGCATTCGTTCCGCCTTTCTATAGTGCTTCTTCTTACCATGCGTCATGAGGCCTCTTATTCTGCGTCGTCGCCCTATCCTTTTGCTCCCTTGGTGTTTTGCTGCGTTTTTTGCTCTAGCCCTAGCATTACTTGCCGCGCAGATACCAAGCGCGGCGGCACAGAACGGACCCGAGCTCGGCTATAGCGTCGAATTTGAAGGCCAATACACGCAGCAACTTCTAAAAACGCTCAAGGCGGCGCTTCCGCTTTACACGCAGATAAAAGACACGCCGACGTCGCAAGCTCAGCTGCGCGGGCGATTGGCGCAGTCGCTAGACGTAGCTGTAAATGTGCTAAAATCTGAAGGGTATTACGCTGCGACAATAACCGGCCGTATTGCGCCGCGCACAGATCGCAACGCCAAGCGCGTGATCAGGCTTCGCCTGTCTGCCCGGCAGCGATATCAGTTTTCAGCAGGTGCAATATCCCTAAATGCCGATGCCAAGGCGTTGAGCGCTGCGCTACGCGTGACAGCTGCTGAGGTCACGCGTCCGGGCGCGCCAGCGCGAGCCCAAATTGGCAATCGTCTCGCACCGGCCTTATTGGTGCGCCTGCGCGAACTCGGACATCCATTTGCCACAGTAAAAACCCAGCGCTTTATTGTGGATCACCAGGCACACAGCGTGATGCCCAACATCGCACTTGATGTTGGCCCAAAAGCAAGGATCGCCGAAATTAACATAACGGGACTTAAAACCGTTGAGCCGAGGTACGTCCGGCTGCTCGCCGGGATCGAAGGAAAGCCGATCTATGATCAGCGCGATATCGATGCGTTTCGTGACCGGCTGATTCAAACCGGATTGTTTTCGGGCATACAGATCCTTCCTGTACCGCCCGAAACAGATGTAAGCGCCGATGGAAAGCCAGCCAGCACTCAAGCGACCACTCAAGACATCACCCTGCGCGTCGCCTTGACCGAAGGTGCGCACCGACAGATTTCAGCACAAGTCGGCTTTTCAACCGACCAGGGTTTTAGCGTTGAAAGCGCTTGGACACATCGAAATTTTCTGGGTTACGGAGAAATTTTTACCGTTCGCGGCCGGCTTGCAGAACTTGAACAGAGCCTTGACGTTATCCTCACCTTGCCCAACTTTCGGCAGATCGATCAAAGCCTCAACCTTAATTTAGGTGTCAGCCGCGAAGACAATGACGCCTTCACCTTACTGAGCGCATCGACGGCAGCGATTCTAGAGCGCCGGCTGTCGCCGCGCTGGGTGGTCAGCGGTGGTGGCCGCATTGAGGCGCAGCGGGTCGACGATGATCTTGGGCGGCGCACCTTTTATCTTGGCGGCATCCCAATATCGGCGCGCTATGACGGCGCGCAGAACCTTTTCGACCCTCAAAACGGCATTCGTCTCGATACTGTGGTAACGCCGGAGATTGGCTTTGGTGATGCCTCGCTTACTTTTGTCACCAATGATGTGATTTTGCGCGGCTATAAGTCTTTTAACTGGGGCAAGGGTACGGTGCTGGCTGCCCGCGTTCGCGTAGGGGCGGTCCTTGGTGAAGATACGGTAACGCTGCCAGCCAATCGGCGGTTTTACGCCGGCGGGGGTGGCTCCATTCGCGGATATGGCTTTCAAAACGTTGGCCCAATCGATGGCGATGGCGACCCTTCGGGCGGTCGCTCCCTGCTGGAGGTGGCGGCTGAAGCGCGCATTAAAGTGACGCCGACGATTGGCGTGGTCCCGTTTATTGACTTTGGCAATGTCTATGACACTGCGTTTCCCGAGCTGTCCGGTTTACAATATGGCGCTGGACTTGGGCTTCGCTACCATACAGATTTTGCGCCCATCCGGTTTGATATCGGCACACCTTTAAACCCGCGTGACGGCGATGATCCGGTGCAAATTTATATCAGCATTGGGCAAAATTTTTAGCATGGCAGACATCGAACAAATACCCCAAAGCGCTGGGCTGCGCTGGATCAAACGGGCCAGCGCAACTGTACTGGTGCTGGGTCTGGTCACCGGAAGTGTTGGCGCGGCAGTGCTCTACACTCTCAATTCTGGCTGGGGCCGCAGCGAACTGGCCCGGCAATTAAGCGCGTTAGACGGTGTGAAGGTCAGCGCGATTGAGGGCAGCCTCTTCAGCCGTTTTCAAATGAGCGGCATCGAGCTCACTGACGCCGATGGCGTCTGGCTCGCCGTGCCACGCCTGGACATCCGCTGGTCCCCGTCCGCTCTGCTGCAACGCACGCTACAAGTTGATGCGGTGACCATTCGGAACGTCGATGTCTATCGCACGCCGCGGGCAGAGCCCGGCATTAGTGCGGGCAAGCCAGCTCAGCCGCTGACCCTGCCACGCCTGACCGAACAAGTCATTTCGATGAAAATTGGGCAACTCGCATTGGAGGCGCTAAGGTGGCGGCCTGATACGCCGGAGCAGCAGACCGCACGCTTTACGGCAAATGCGGCGCTTGATCGGGGCAAATCCGTTCAACTCACCGCACAGCTGCAGCCACGATCCCTTGGCCTTGAGGACGAATTCAAAGCGAATATCCTGCTGCAAACCGACCAGCCCTTGGCCGATATTACGCTTGTGCTCCGTGCTGAGCAGAACGGATTGATCGCCGGCCTACTCAATCTATCCAGCGCGCTTGAGGCACGTTTAGAAGGCAGCGGCAAGCCGGATGCATGGACAATGACGGCGCAAACACGTCTGGCGGGCGAAACCGTGCTCGATATCAAAGCGCGCCGGGCTACGGACACAGGCACGGCAAGCGGGTTCGTTAATCTGTCGAGCTTAATTGCCACTGCAGCGCTGGGATCGCCGCTAAAATTAGAGGCCCGGTTTGCACCGGGCCAGGGCGATGCATTTGAAATCTCCGGCGATTTTTCCAATGCCGTTCTGCGCAACAGCTTTAGCGGTGTACTGGACTTGAATTGGGATGCGCCGCGCGCGCAGGACTTTAGGATCCGTTCAAACGTTGATGCTGACATCGGACCTGCCGGACTGCGCCAACTGGCGACAGACATCACACTTGATGCAACCCTGAATGAAGCACGTCTCAGCGCAGCCTTGAACGCGGCGGTCGTCACTGTTGGTGATATCTCTGTGGTGCGCCCCGCGCTCAACGGCACTGCACGCGCAACTGCAGACGGTTTTGATGCAGAACTCAGCGGCGTTATTGGCGCAGTGTCCGGCCTTACTGGCCTAGACCCTGAAGTGCTGGAGGATATTTCCGTGGCCGCAGCGGCCCAAAAAGCATCAGCCGACGCGCCGATACGCACCTCAGCAAACGTACAAAACACGGTAGCGTCCATTGCGATCACCAACGTCGCGCGCAAAGCATCTGGCGCACTGTCTGGCGATGTCGCGATCGCGAGCGATGATTTATCGCCTCTGCCGGGCGCCTTGGATGCCGCAGCGACTGCAGATCTGGAATTTGATGTAACCGCCAATGGTGAGACTTACGTTAAGCTGAAAAGCACACTCACGCCGCGGCCAAAAACACCCCACTGGATCGCCATGATTGCGGGCCGGGCACTGAATATTCAAGGCAAGGCTGCGATCACTGATGCCGGCCTTTTCATAACTGATCTGGCCGCCAAATCACCGCAGCTTAATGCGCGCGCTGCGGCTTCTCTTTCGGGCGAGCGCGTAACAGCTATGCTCAAGGGGGACATTGGGCCATTGACAGACATGCTGCCCAGCGGCGCTGTCTTTGACATCTCTGCAGCGGGTGCAATCGACACCATCATGCCAACCGGTACAGTACGTGTGGCGGAGCTAAACGCGGCAAATACGCTGGTGCAAAACCTTCAATTGAGGCTCGACGATCAAGCAGGTGCAACTGCGCTGACGCTTCAAGGGCGGTCAGAACAAGGGCCATTGGATGCACACGCGCTCATTACGCGCACTTCTGGCAGCGGCTTGGCCATAAGAGACCTCGATGCCGCGCTCGCAAATTTGCGTGCGACCGGCGCATTTGATATTCCGGCGGGCGCGGCGCTGAGCGGGGGTCTTGATATGGAGATTTTGCCCGTTGCAAACAGCGAAACCGGTTTTCTTGGCCTGTCAGGCGATGCGCAAATCAAGTTGCGCACAGAACAGGATGGGGCC
>JBCCLR010000076.1:0-15251 GCA_039026755.1 Pseudomonadota bacterium
GCATTTTTACGGATCGCGCCGCGTGGCTCGCCAATATCGGCGCGGTAGGAGACGATCAGCGATTCATCATCAAGCATGGCGCCCTGAATGCGCGGCCACGGGCACATATAGATGCACACCTGCTCTTTTGCGATGCCGCCAAGCAAGTAGGTGGTAGAGGCAAACAGCCCAATAAAGGTGTAAGCCAGCATTGGAGCTGAGCCATTTAAAATTTGCGGCAATAAGGTGGGCGCATCAGCAAAGTAAAACACCCAAGCCCCACCTGTGAGCACGGAGATGAGGATCCATAAGGCGTGCTTGGTCGTTTTTTGCCGAACTTTTTGAAAAGACGCCGGTTTTTTGTCCTGCCGGATGCGGGTATTGCGATCGCCTTCGACCCAGCGCTCCACATGGAAGAACAAATCGCTCCAGACCGTTTGCGGGCAGGCATAGCCGCACCAAGCCCGGCCAAACAACGCGGTCACAAAAAACAAGCCAAAGGCTGACAGGATCATAAGACCTGCCATGTAATAGATCTCTTGGCTCCAAAACTCTAAATAGAAGAAGTAAAAGCGCCGCGCGGGCATATCCAGCAAGATGGCCTGGTCAGGCGCCAGCGGCCCACGATCCCATCTGATCCACGGTGCAACATAATATATCCCGAGGAGCACCACCATGATGGCCCATTTAAAACGCCGAAAAAACCCATCGACCTTTTTGGGATAGACCTTCTTTCGGCTCGCATAGAGGGGGCCGTCTTGTGGTTGGTCATCTGACGAGGGCCCATCTGCCGATGGACCATTTTTGGCCGGCGGTTTAAGCGCCTGCTCCATATTGGGGGTTTTTAACATCCTCTTCGTCCATCAAGACGCGGGTCTCAGCGTGCGTCGGTGATGGTGGGTGTTTCACCACCGCCAAGGCTATGCACGTAGATGGCCAGCTTTTTAATGGTCGCCGCATCAAGTCGTTCGTTCCACGCCGGCATGACGGCATTGCGCGCATAATAGATGGTTTCGTAGATCGCTTTGCGGTCGCCGCCAAACAGCCAGATGGCGTCAGTGAGGTCAGGGGCGCCTTGCTCGCGGTCACCGGTGCCGTCCACGTTGTGACAGCCCGAACACTGGACTTCAAAAGTCTCTGCCCCGCGCGCCGCGCGATCCGCCCGATGGTCAGCGCCAGCAAGCTTAAGTACATATTCCGTCACATCTCTGATCTCGTCTTTCTTCAAAAGCTCATCGCGGCCGAAAGACGGCATTGCCGAATACCGGGTTTCATCATTGGCTTCCCAGCGAATGCCATGCGTGATGGTGGTATGGATCTGCTCGATAGACCCACCCCAGATCCAATCATCGTCATTCAGGTTTGGAAAACCGGTAAAGCCTTGCGCGCCGGTGCCATGGCAGCCCGCGCAATTGTCTTTAAAAGCCACCGCTCCGCCAGCAAATGCGACCTCGGTCAATTCCGGATCTGCCAAAATCTGCTCAAAAGAGTTGGCCAAGATTGCCTCAGTATAAGGCGCCAAACGTGCTTCATTTTCAGCCACGGCCTCTGCCACTTTGCCGCGCTGACTATAGGAAAGCGCGCCCTGGGTGGCTTTCCAGCCGTCGCCGGTAAGATACGGCCACGCCGGATAGACGGCATAATAGCCAAATGCCCAGACGATGGTTACGTAGAACAGATAAAGCCACCATTTGGGCAACGGCGTGTTCAGCTCGCGAATGCCATCCCATTCATGGCCCGTGGTGGTTTTGCCGGTCGCAGCATCAAAATGGTGGTCTTTGTCATGCGCGCTCATGACCGTCTCTCCTCTTGAGCGATATCGTCATCATTCAGCGGCGCTTGCGCAGCTTTATTAAATTTTGAGCGATTTGATGGCCACAGCGCATAGGCAATCGCCGTGGTAAAAAAGGCCAACAGAAGTATCGTGCCCCAGCTGCCGGAGAACTCTCGCAATGCTTCATATGTCATATGTTTTGCCCCCCCTAATGCTGACGTTTGGCTTCGAGGCCATAGACGTCGGTATCGACCAGCGTGCCCAGCATTTGCAGATAAGCAATCAGCGCATCGAGCTCTGTGAGCTTCTCTGGATTGCCGTCAAAGTCACGAACATTGACCTCGCCATAGCGCTCTAAAAGGCCGTCATAGTCGGAGTCTGGATTAGCCTGCGCGAACAAGTCTTTCACGGCCTGCTCCACCATCGCTTCGTCATAAGGCACGCCGACAAACTGATGCGTTGCGACCAAGTCTTTGATTTCTCGCGTTTCTAGCTTTTTCTCAGCCAAAAACGAATAGCCAGGCATGATGGATTCCGGCACCACATTGCGTGGGTTCTTCATATGCACTTGGTGCCATTCATCGGAATATTTGCCACCAACGCGGGCAAGGTCCGGCCCGGTGCGTTTCGACCCCCACTGGAAGGGATGGTCGTACATGCTTTCCGCGGCCAGCGAATAATGCCCATAGCGGTCCACTTCTGAGCGTAGCGCGCGGATCATCTGGCTATGGCAGTTATAGCAGCCTTCGCGCAGATAAACCTGCCGACCGGCCAGCTCCAGCGGGGTATAGGGCCGCATACCTTCAACCCGCTCAATGGTTGTCTTGATCAGGAAAAGCGGCACAATCTCAACCAGGCCGCCGACAGCAACTGTCAGCAAGATGCCAATCAAGAGGATGATCGAGTTTTTCTCGAGAACTGCGTGTGAAAATCTCATAATCTCGCTCCCCTTTATTCCGCCGGCACGGCTGCTGCGCTGCTTGCAGCAGCCTCACGGCGACGCGCCGCAGGGGCCGTGCGCGCCGTCATGTACAGATTATAGGCCATCAAGAGCGAGCCGATCACGAACAGTCCGCCGCCCGTGGCACGGATGATGTAGTAGGGCAGCAAGACTTCGACCGTCTCGCCAAAGCTATATTGCAGATAGCCAAGCGTATCGTATGCGCGCCACATCAAGCCCTGGGTGATGCCTGCAAACCACATGGAGACCATGTAAAGTACGATGCCCATGGTCGCGATCCAGAAGTGCCACTCCACCAGCCGCAGGCTGTAAAGGCTTTTACGGCGATACAGCCACGGGGTAATGCAGTAGAGCGCACCAAAGGAGATAAAACCGACCCAGCCGAGCGCGCCAGAATGCACATGGCCAATCGTCCAGTCGTTATAGTGGCTGAGCGAGTTGACGGCTTTGATCGACATGACCGGACCTTCAAACGTGCTCATGCCGTAGAATGCCACGGAGACGAACATCATGCGTAGCACCGGGTCGGTGCGCAGTTTATCCCACGCGCCTGATAACGTCATGAGGCCATTAATCATGCCGCCCCAGCTGGGCATCCACAGCATGATCGAAAACGTCATGCCCAGCGTTTGCGCCCAGTCTGGCAAGGCCGTGAAGTGCAAATGATGCGGCCCAGCCCAAATATAAAGAAACGTAATCGCCCAGAAGTGTATGATTGAGAGGCGATATGAATAAACCGGCCTATTGGCTTGTTTTGGAATGAAATAATACATGATGGCGAGGAAGCCGGCGGTGAGGAAGAAGCCAACCGCATTGTGCCCATACCACCACTGGATCATAGCATCTTGAACGCCCGACCAGACGATAACGCTATGCGGGCTGGTCAGCGAAATGGGTACCGCCATATTGTTGCCGAGGTGGAGCATCGCGATGGTGACAATGAAGGCCAAATAGAACCAGTTCGCCACGTAAATGTGTGGCTCGGTCCGCTTCCAAAGGGTCGCCAAGAAGACCAGTAAGTACGTCACCCAAACGGCGGTCAGCCAAAGGTCTACATACCACTCCGGCTCAGCGTATTCTTTTGACTGCGTGACGCCAAACACATAGCCGGTTGCCGCCAGCACGATGAACAGCTGATAGCCCCAGAACACAAACCAAGGCGCAATATTACCAGCTAGCCGCGCCCGGGAGGTACGCTGCACCACGTAAAAGGACGTCATCAAGAGAATGTTGCCGCCAAAGGCAAAGATGACAGCAGAGGTATGCAATGGCCTCAAGCGGCCAAAAGAGGTGAACGGCAAGTCAAGATTGAGCGCTGGAAACGCCAGCTGCAGCGCGATGTAAAGCCCGACCAGGAACCCAACAACGCCCCAAAACGCCGACGCAAACACGCCGTAGCGCACGATTTTTTCATTATAGTTGGGCGTACCATCCGCATTAACTTGTGCGGGTAATTTCGAAGCATTCGCTGGCAACCACCACATCGCCGCATAGCAAAACGCCACAATAAGAACCATGTGCAGCTGCATGGTGCCCGAATAGGTGCGCGCGGCAACATAAAGCGCTAAAAACGACAGCATCGCCGCCGCAATAAGGACGCCAGATAAGGCGCCCGGCGCACCCATTGACTTTGACGTTGAAACTGGCCCTTGCTCGGCCATAGGCTTCCCCTCCAAACCTGGTGAGCCAGAGCTCACATTCAGCGTAGCGGTTATAGGGCTAGCAGACCTTGAGCCTGGCCTGATTGATCCACATCAATAAGCGTTATGCTTGCGCGTGTGAGGTTGGCTTAAAGCCATAAAGAGCGCTTAGAGCGCTGAACAGAAACGCACTGCCAAGCAGCACATTCATCGGGTCGATGCGCAAAAGATAAGCGTCTGCTTGCGGCATACAGATGATTTGTGGCGCCATGAAGCCCGCAACGGCGCAGTGTCCCCCACAAAGCAGGCCTGAAAACAACAGGCTTACTAAGGCGCGCTTTGCCGGATGCTGAAGAAGCTGTCGCATAGTTCCCACCGGTTCACCATATAACCCAGGCTCTACCTTAGCTATGGCGCTGACCATGCATCTTGATTTAAATCAACAGATAGATCGCGCATGGTCGCGTGCGAGACTGCGCGTCGATAAGGTCTAGGCTCACGGCAACCGAGGCAATGAACTTTTTTTGTGGGTTTTCTAAACGTCCTGAACGATCGAAGCAGAAACCTCTTCAGACACGTCTATATTGAATTGAAATGCGCTTAATGCCGCAGCAACCGCCGCATCCTTTTGCGCGCTGGTGACGCGCAAGTCATTCAGCGAATGGCGGAACCGGCTGCGCACATCAATCAATTCACCAGCGGCGCGGAAGTCGTAGAAGGACAATCCTTCAGGCGGTAAATGCAGGGTACGTTCAAGCACCTTAGCAAGCGTTTGACCGCCATAAAGGTCTCCAAGGTACCGTACATAGATATGGCCTAGAAGTGCCGCGGGGTCTGCTTCGACCGACAATTCAATGTCTTTGCAATAGCGCTGAGCGGATCGTAGAAACGGCAGCGCCTTCAACGCCGCAGGGCTGCTGAGCGCGGCCAAATCTTGCTCGAGCGCTGGGGCGCGGTATAGCGCTGGCGTAAACCCATATTGCATTGTTGGGAACGCTTCGAGCGCTGATGTCGCCGCCTCGAGCGTTCGATAGATCGGCAGCAAATTGCGCATGAACAGAACGTAGCTCTCTCGGCTTGCTCGGCCTTTAAACATATCGGCCATAATGCCGGTTTTTTCAGCCTGTTTGTGCAGATCCCAGGTTTCGCCTTTCATGGCATCGGCAAGACCGTCGAAGGTATCGTCATACCGCTGTGTTTGCGCCTGTGTCATAGTCCTACCCCTCTCACCGCAGTACTCTAGGCTAGTTGATACTCAATCTCATTAGCAAAGACTACCGCACAATGTCCATCTCATTCACGAGGCGCTGCGCACCATCCACCTTTTCCATCACCCATAGCATATAACGCGTATCAACGTGAATGCTCCTGGTGGTTTGCGGGTCAAAGTCCCAATCAGAATTCACACTTTCAATGGTGCCGTCGAATAACAGACCAACCAGATTGCCGCGCTTATCCAGCGTTGGGGAGCCGGAATTGCCGCCCGTACTATCCAGGTCAGTCAAAAAGTTAACTGGGACGCTGGAGATCTGTTTAAGCGCATATCTGCCGTAATCTTTCGCAGCAATCAGCTGCAATTGCCGCGGCGGCGCATTAAACGGCGCGTCTCCTGTGTGTTTTGCTGCGATGCCTTCCAGCCGGGTGAATGGTTCATAAATCAGGCCATCCTGCGGCGCGCCGCCCATGACGGTCCCATAGGTCACGCGTAGCGTCGAATTTGCATCAGGGTATACCGCCGCGTTCTGTGACTGCTTCCATGCGATGATGGCGCGCATATAGTCGGGCCGGACGGCCTGAATTTTGCCGGCGCGCTCCTTGGCATCGTCCTCGTTTTTTTTATCATAGTCAAACAGCGCAACGGCAAGCTGAATAAAGGCATCATCGCTGGCTTCAAAATCCTCAGGTTTTTTATCGAGCCAAGCCAGGCGCTGGGTCAGGTCACCCAACGCTGACCCGGCGTAATACTTGGCCAGATGCGGCTGCAAAGCGCTGGCCTTCATGGGCCCTGAAAGGCCCAGAGCCGCATCAATCTCTGCGACATGAAAATCCTTTGGTTGAGCCAAATACTTTTCGATAACAAGCGTCCAAAGCGCTTGATCAACATCGGCATCATAGCGCCGGTCAAGGGCTTCTAGGCGCTGTTTGATAAAGGGCAAATCGCGATCTTGATATCCACGCGCGCGCTGCGTATCGGGCTTTTCACGCTCTTTTGCCAAACGATAGAGAGTGCGTGCCGCCGACAGCAGCTGCGCGCGCAGCACGTAGCCGCTTAAAAAGTCGATTTCATATTGCGCGTTAGAGTCTTCGATCAGCGCGTCGAGGCGGTCGATGGACTGGGAAAACCCAGCACGCGTGTCATCTTCTGCAATCCACGCCATCAGAACCGCATTTTGCGCGTCGCGGCGCTCAACGAGTTTTGCCCTGCGCGCGCCTTTGATCTGGCCTTTCCGGTTCTTGGTATAATTATTCAGCCCAGCGAGGAGATTTTCATATTTTACCCGTGCGTCACTGCCTTCCGGCGCTGCCTCTTTAATGGTTTCTATGCGGCTGTCAGCTAAATCGATCCAGCGCGGATACTCCCATGTAAAGGCATGCGCCACTTCAGCGGGCCGGCGGTAGCGCTGGGTGCGCCCAGGATAGCCCGCAACCATAGCAAAATCGCCATCACGCACACCGCGCGCGGACACTTTAAGCACATGTTTTGGCACGTAAGGCACATTTTCAGCCGCCATCGCAGCTGGCTTGCCTTGCGGGCTCACATACGCCCGGTAGAACGCAAAGTCCCCTGTATGGCGCGGCCACAGCCAATTGTCCTCATCGCCGCCATAGCGGCCTATCGCATCGGCCGGCGCGTAGACAAGCCGCAGATCTTTAATCTCAAGCCGTTTTATAAGTCTGTAGGATGCACCGCCATAAAAAGTCGCTACTTGGCAGCGGTGGCCAGGGTCGCGTTCACACTCTGCGATCAAAGCTTTGCGCGCATCGTCAATGGCTTGATAGCGCGCCCTGCCCTGCGCGGCAGGCGGTACAGCCCGCAGAATATCCTCTGTTACATCCTTCAGCGCGACTGTTACAAAAGCCCGCGAGCCCGGCGCAGCAGGCAATTCATCCGTATAGGATGCAGCAAGAAAACCGTCCTTGAGGTAGTTCCTTTGCGCATTTGAATTAAACTGTACCGAGCCGCGCGCGCAGTGATGATTGGTGACGACCAACCCCGTCTTCGACACAAAAGACGCCGTGCAGCCACCTAGTGATATGACCGCACCCATGGGAAAGCCGGTCAAATCTGACACGTCTTTGGCTTTGAGCTTGAGGCCAAGCCGCTTCATATCCCGCGCCAAGTCTGGCAGCTGCTGCGGCGTCCACATGCCTTCTTTCGCATGCGCCATTTGCCAAGATGAAAAGATAAGAGCGAGAATGCACAGCGCCAAATAAAGTCGATGCATGCGATAAGCTCCCATCCCCAAAGCTTCTACAGCGATAGCGCGCCACCGCGCATGTTGCAAAGAGAATTGAGCACCAGACATGACAGCACGACATAAAAAACGCATTGCCAGCGCACAAAGGCCAGACAGGCCAACAAATCGATCGGCCTTAAGTAGCACAAGGGGCGATAGACCGACAAATCGGTCTCAAGTAGCGCAACGCGCGATAGACCAACAAATATGTCTCAAGTAGCGCAACGCGCGATAGACCAACACATATGTCTCAAGTAGCGCAACGCGCGATAGACCAAGCAAGATGGTGCCCACGGCCGGACTCGAACCGGCACGATCAAAAAGATCGAGGGATTTTAAGTCCCTTGCGTCTACCAATTCCGCCACGTGGGCGTGGGCCATCCTATGCAAGTGGTAGCATGCGCCATCCGGCGCTGCTGAGGGACGTAGCGTATTGCGTCTGCGGTGAAAAGCCTGAATTCAACGCTAACCACGTTTGGCGGACGTGTAACAGGCATCCGCCGGTCTCGATTAGTTGTCGAAAGGTGCGATCTTTGATGGGCCCTGTAGCCAGCTGCCATCGGGCTGCAAACACGCAGGTCCGTACGCTTCACGCTCCACACCGCCAATAACCACTGTGGTTTGATATTCACGCACCTGGAGGCATTGCCCCGCGCTTACATTTGGCGCGCTGAATGCCGGAGGGACGCTGGGCGGCGCAAGAGCCGCCGGAGGCGCGGTAAATGTTTGCGGAACCGCAGCGGGCTGGATAACCGGACCAGGAATATAGGTCGGTTGGCCGGCAGGCGGAATATTTGGGTCTAACGGAGGCTCGGGAAAATAGCTTTTTCCCCCTGGCGCGACGACCCGGCTATCGCGCACCAATATGGTGCGTGGGAGGGCTTCAGCCGCCGCGTTGTCAATCGCTAGTGTTGGCGCACCAACATTCGCGGCATTGGCCGGCGTGCCATTGAGGCTGGTATTATAACCACGCACGCCATGATAGTCGCGGTAGAACTGGTCCGTTTTAAAGCCGCTAAAATAGGCTTTGGGTCCTTGAAGTTGACCATATTCATCCGCTTGAGATGGGAGAAAGCTGGCTGCGCTGGGGTCATAGCCGCCTGCACTCAAGGGCGCGTGTGATAAACCAAATAGAGCCGCCACAGTAAGGGCGGGAACGGAAAGCCGAGTCATAGCGTTCATGATGCACCTTTACGTTTCAAAAGCTGCACAAACGATACTGAACGGCAATTAAACGGCACATGAACGCGTTGTTAAGATTCCCTGCCGCCGTAAGGTTAACAACACAATATAAAGAATAAAATTGTGCGCACACGCCGCCCCTAACAGCGAGGTCTGCGCTAAAGCATCTTAAGCAGCAACTGCGATCAGCTTTGTTTCAATCAGATCACGCACTTTTATGCCGACATAATCTTGCTTGGCTAGCGTTTCGACCTCCGGCCAATGCTTCATAAAGCTGTCGAGCAAATCTTTGTCCGTAAAACTCCAGACAAAAATATCGCCTTCAAACTTGCGATCACGCAACTGAGATAGTCCAAATTGTGCGGTTTCATGTGGTGGAACGCGGTTATCCAGCAGAACTACATCAGGCTGAAATTCGTCCAACGCGGCAATCGCTTCATCAACATCTGTGTAGCACGCTAAAGCGATCTTATCCGCATAGTCTCTACGGACGATGTGTTGCCAAAACACTGCTTCGTGACTATCGTCGTCTATCAGCATAATGCGTTTCATATGGTCCCGATCTCCGAACTTACGCCGGGTTAGATATGCGTGACCCTAAGAGACATATATTTAAAAAAAGTAAGGCAATATCAAAGACTTAAATTAATTTTAGGATGGCTCTAAATGCTGCCATAGGTGCCCCTAATCACACCATTTTAAAAAGTGTCAGTGCAGCGCATGCGGACCGGTAAAAAGCAGATCAGCAGGCATGATCTGCTGACCTTTATCCGGTGCAGACGGCAGGGCCGATTTTGTAAAGCATAGGAAATATGACCGCGCGGCGCGGTTAGGCCGCTTCGATCGGTTTGATGTTATACATTTTAAGCAGGTCGTATAACGTTGGGCGGCTCACTCCAAGTTGCTTGGCGGCCTGCGAAATATTGTTATTTGAAATCGACAAGGCGCGCGAAATGGCCGCGCGATCAGCTTTTTCACGCACCTGCTTTAAATTGAGTTCATCAGCATCAATTTCCTTGTCAAGCAAGTCTAAATCAAGGGCCGAAATGCGCTTTCCTTCAACCATAATCACTGCGCGTTTTATACGGTTCTCAAGCTCACGCACATTGCCAGGCCAGTTGTGCGCCACAAGTGCTTCAAGGCCATCTGGCGTAAAGCCTGTCACACTGCGACTTTGTTCCTTAGCAAATCGGTTTACAAAAGCGTGCGCTAGCAAAACCACATCGCCCTCGCGCTCAGCAAGCGCTGGAATATTCACGGTAATTTCCGCCAGCCGATAGTAAAGGTCTTCGCGGAATTGCCCTGCCTTGATCAGTTCGTCGAGATTTTGGTGTGTGGCGCAGACGATGCGCACATCCACTGGGATTTCCTTGCGCCCACCAATTCGTTCAATCACGCGCTCTTGCAAAAACCGCAGCAGCTTGACCTGCAAAGCAAAGGGGATGTCGCCAACTTCATCTAGAAACAGTGTACCATTTTGCGCTTGCTCAATTTTGCCGATGGTCTGTTTCACAGCGCCGGTAAAGGCGCCTTTTTCATGCCCAAACAGCTCCGATTCAAGCAAGTTTTCAGGAATAGCGGCACAGTTTATGGCAACAAAAGCGCTCGATTTGCGCTGCGAATTTTCGTGCAGACCTTTTGCCAGCAGCTCCTTACCGGTGCCGCTCGCGCCAAGCAGCATCACAGAGGCGTTGGTTGGGGCGACACGCTCAATCATGCTACACACGCGCTGCATGGCACTACAGCCAGTGATCAAACCCGCCAAGGAGCTGCTGGCCTTCATGGTGCTCAGCCGCTCGTTTTCCAGTTCAATGTCGCGCAGTTGAAAGGCGCGGTTTACGATCAAACCAAGTTGGTCAATATCAACAGGTTTTTGATAGAAATCATACGCGCCAGAGGCAACAGCACGTAGCGCCGACGTGCGTTCGCCATGCCCAGACGCAACAATAACCTTAGTCCCCGGCGCGAGCTTTAAAATATCTTGCAGAATGGCAAAGCCTTCGGTCGTGCCATCAGGATCAGGCGGCAAGCCTAGGTCAAGTGTCACCACTTTTGGTTCATGCAGACGCACCGCAGCAATAGCGCTTTCACGGTCTTCAGCAATCAGAACCTGATAGTCCTCATAGCCCCATTTAAGTTGCTTTTGCAGCCCTTTATCGTCTTCAACGACGAGCAGCTTCGGCTTGGCTGATTTATCCGCCATATCTACTCTCTTCACGCTGGTCTGTTCGGGTTTGGGGCTGCGATGCCGCAGGGCTAGACTGCACGCGCATCGCACCTGGTGCTTTATCTAACTTTTTGATGTTGAAGAACAAGGTGAAACGGGTCCCTACCCCAACTTCACTAAACACGCTCAATGTCCCGCCCATTTGCCGCGTCAGTTCACGCGCTTCATAGGCGCCGATGCCAAACCCGGCTGACTTGGTCGACGCAAACGGCTTGAACAGATGTTGTTGAATGAATTCGGCCGACATACCCGACCCATCATCCTCCACTTCAATGCGCACCTGGGCCCCATCAACAGCGCTGCGCATGGTGATCTGTCCGTCCTCGGCGGCGGCGTCAATGGCATTTTGCACCAGATGCAACAAGATTTGCTCCAGTTTTTCAGGATCAACGTGAATGGGCGGTGTAATCGTTGAAATGTCCATCTTCAGCTTCGGAAAGGCCTGACTTTTCTGCTTGTGGACCAACGCAACAACCTGACTCACATCAACATCCTGCGAGGCTTCAATCTTGTCAGGTGAGTGATGCAACCGCGCCAATAGCATATTAATTTTCATCACCGAGGACTGCAGAGTTTCAATCATATCCTTTTGAAAGTCCGGATCATCACCGTGGCGTTCAACATTGCGCGCCAGGAGGCTGAGCTGGCTAACTAAATTTTTTAGATCATGCATGATAAAAGCAAAGCGCCGGTTAAAGGCGTCGAATTGCTCTGATTCTGATAACGCCGCTTGAGACTTCTGCTCTTCAAGATAACTGGCGACTTGCAGCCCAATAGTCTTCAAAAGGTCATGATCCTCCCAATCAAGCGACCTAAAAGCACGTGATTGCCGCGTAATGATGTAACCGATAAGCGTATCGCGTAGCAGCGGGATGATCAGCCAAGCCTGGGTTTCCTGCTGCGCCCATGCCGGTGCCTCAAAGCCCACATATTCACGATCGCCCGCGCGCACGTCGTTTAGATCGATAATCCAGCGCTTTGTTTCAAGAAACTCTATAAATGCGCTATCCGCAGGCTCATCTGTTACAAATTCGCTGCGGAAGTTTCGCGTTTCAGCAAGCACGAAACGATCATCTTGATCCTTGAGGTAAAGCCGCGCGCCATCGGCATCAACAATGTCTGCCAAGCCGTCAAGCACACGCGCTTGCAGGCTGCCATCACCGCCATGCGCATCAATGCGCCGGATCAATTTGATCCAAACATCGCGGTAGTCATATTTGTAGCGCCGAAAATACTTCGCGATCGTCACGCGCGCCCGCGCCCGGGCACTATCGGACAGCGCCATGTAGGCCAGAAATCCCCCGGATGCGACAACAAAGGCAATTTGCAGGACAGCGCCCCACGTCCCACCAAATTTGCGCAGCGCCCAGCCGGCAAGCGCCATGATGATCAGATAAATCCCCGTGACGAGCAAAGACAGACTGTGGAACACCGCACGGCGCGTGAAAATGACATCAAACGTCCACCGCTTTATGCGGCTGATGGTGACAAATATCAGCGGAGCGGCCATCGCATTGATAAAGCCGCGCGCTGCGAAAATATCCGGATCGATAGAGGTAAACAGCAGCGCTTCGGCATAAATCGCCACGTCATAGGCAAACATACCGCCAATCGCCAGGCCCAAAGGCCGCAGTTTCCACTTCTCCTCACGCTCGGTAGACCGGTACAGGTTTTCCATCAGTGCAAGGCCGGCAATTGCCACAATCAACCGGCCAAAAATATAGACCTGAACGAGCACGCCTTGCAGGCCAACTGAGTTTATTTTGACGTTAAAGAGCCGCAGCGCTCCCAAATCGATAAACAGCTGCAGCGTGAATACCAGCGCCAGCGCCATCGACAGCACAAAGGTATAATTTAAGCTGTTGGCCCGGCGCCAAAATTGAAACAATAGGCTGGATAGGAACAGCACCCAAGCGGCCGATTTAAGCGTTTCCACAGCCGACAACAGTTTGCCTAACATAGGCGCTGAAGGACCGATAGCAAAGATCGCGCCCCAGGCGCACGTCAACACAGCCGCAAGCAACAAGAGTGGGTGAATGGCAACGCTGCGCCAGCGCACCACAGACAACACAAACAGCACGGCAAATGCCGCTGCTGTGCTCACATACGAAACTTGGACTATGTTAAAGGTCATTGCCTGACACCACTCGTCGCTTCACAGGGTACTAGCACCGCGTCACTGCACAAGACGTAAACATTCAAGCACTATCCCTGTCGCCGGTAAATAAAAGCATGATCATGCAGCGAGTGGTAGTCGTTTCGTCACCAGTTCGGGTTTTCGCGTCCTGATCTGCACCTGCGCCTTGCGGAAGCAAACATTGCGCGCCGCGCGCGCTACCAAATCAGCATTCCAATGGCCTAGATGAGAGTTCATTGTGCAATGGGGTTGCTGTAGGCTTGACGCTGTGATTAGAGTTAATGAGGGCAAAGGGCAGCAGGGGTGAAGATGCCGACTTCCGTGAAAATGCTGGTGTCTTTTATGCTGCTTTTTGGGCTGTTCTACATGGCCAAAGCAACGCGTACTTTGCCCATCGAAACGGACCTGAATACGAGGGCGCAAGCGGCACTTGCAAGCGCAGAAATTGATTGGGCGAAGGTGCGCGTAAACGGCAGGCGGGCCGTCCTCACAGGGCTTGCGCCTTCACCTGATGCGGCGCAGCGCGCCCTTAAAACCGTTGCTGGAGTGCGCGGTATTCATAGTGCGCTTGATAATTTAAAAACACTGCAAATTGTGTCCCCTTTTGAATGGCAGGCAGTTTCGCTGGGCCGCACCTTAAAGCTCATCGGCGTTGTACCAAGCGGCGATGCCTATGACGCCGTTACACAGGCAGCGGCGGCGATTTTTCCAAATCACACAGTTGAAACCAAACTTGAACTGGCCGCAGGGGTACCTGGCGGCAACTGGCTTGGCGCTGTGCGCTATGGTTTGCAACAACTTGCACGGCTTGATGAAGGGACGCTGCGCCTGCGCGATACGCAGGTTGATCTGTCCGGCAAAACTGCATCGTCGCAAATCATTAAAAAAGTCGAGCTTGCCATGCGCGGCCTGCCCGCTGGCTATACCGGCCGAGATCGCGTCACCTTGAAGCTTCGAAATATTGATACACAGCCGATTTTGCTGCGCGATTTATCACAAAATACCCTCATACCAATTTTCGTGCCAACTGAAGCCCAGCAACAGATCGATCTGTGTCAACAGCGTATCAATAGTGTCATGCGCAGTGAGAAAATTCGGTTTAAATCGGCAAGTGCAGAGGTACTTCAGCAGGCGCGGCCGATTATTAAATCGCTCGCCGATATTGCGAAAGAGTGTCCGACCTCACGGATCGTGATTTCTGGACATACTGATGCCAGCGGTGATGCCGATGAAAATCTGGCGTTGAGCAAAGCGCGCGCGCAGGCCATCGTTGATCTATTGATTGCGCAAGATATACCTGAAAATCGATTGTCCGCGGAAGGCTATGGGGCATCGCGGCCGATTGCCGACAATGATACGCAGGCTGGACGCCAGGCCAATCGTCGTATCGAATTTCGCGTGCTTTATTCGGGCTGAGGCACCGGACTTTTGTCATCGCTATAGGGAGCTTATGGGTTATCTTGCGTCAGAAATTTTTGTCTTCCTGCTGGCCGCCTTTGCGCTTGGACTTGGCGCAGGCTGGTGGATTTGGAGCCGTTCGGATGCGCGCCAGCTGACACCGCAAAGCGCGGACAGCGCGCTTGCTACAAAGCTTGAGATGATGCAAAAAACGCTCGAAGAGTGCCAATCTGCACGCCAGCAAGGTGCGCGTGAACTAACGCAATCACGCGCCGCACTCAGCAATGCGCAGACGCAAATAGCCAGTCTCGAGGCCGACCTTGCAAAACTGAGTTCGCAGATTGCCACGCCCAGGCCAGCTGCGCCTGACGATGCCGCTTTGCCGCCAGCAACAACGCCTGAGAGCGAAACGCCTTCAAACCGACCACAAGGCCCGTTTCTAGACGCACCGGTTGGCGCAATAGACGATTTAAAACTGATCAAAGGGATCGGACC